>NZ_DJTD01000060.1:0-106738 GCF_002440385.1 Sphingobacterium sp. UBA6317
CCTTTGTTTTGTGTGGCACAAAAGTAAATTAAAAATATGTTTTTTTCAAAAATATTCTCTACATAACACCTAACAAGCTGACTTATTGTAAAATAATTTACAAAACATATAAAACACATATCGATTTCGATCCATAATAATTTTAAAAACCAGCATGACTGCCCTGAATAGCGAAGTTAACACTTGGCTAGCTAAAATAGCGGGATTGGCTGGCCCTGACTGAGTTTCCTCCGGATCAATCTAAATAACACCCTAAAGGCCGTAGGTTCGCCTTCCTACCCTGAAACAAAAAAAAGCCCTAACTTTCGTTAGAGCTTTTCTAGTCGGGGTGGCAGGATTCGAACCTACGACCTCCACATCCCAAATGTGGCGCGATACCGGGCTACGCTACACCCCGAAAAGGTATCACCTTTGTTTTGTGTGGCACAAATATACGCTTCTTACAAATTATTTGCAAATGAAAAACATAAAATAAAACTAACAAGTTGTTATATTGCGACATACTCTTTGCCCTGACGATACATAGCTCTCCTTTATACATCAAATCTGATGCTATTTCGAATATTTGTCACTTCGATCAAGCGCTCACCTGTCAATTAAAATCTTTTTGACCTCCCCACTGTAGCCTGTTCGAATATGAACATGAAGTGTTCGAATCCAAACACTTTAACCACAAAAAGAAAGAATACAATCTATTGACTAAAAATACTTTAGCCCTTTGGCCGCTTTTTTGAAATTGATCCATTGAACATTTTTTTCAAAATAGAAATCAACCTATCCTTCAACGGGATTGATTACCATAAGTTCAGAATGAACACTTATAACAAAAAGTATGATAAAGACCTATTTCCAAATCGCCTGGAGAAACCTTATTAAGAACAAGGTTTTTTCCTTTATCAATATCCTTGGCTTAACAATAGGCATCACCGTCTGCGCAATGATATTCCTGTTTATCGCCAATCAGTTTAGCTTTGATAAGTTTCACAGCCAAGGCGGTCGCATCTATCGGGTCATACGTGGTTTTGACAACACCAAGGACCGTGCACCTTATTTATCCGCACCCTATGCCACGGCCTTATTAACCGATTATCCCGATGATATCAAAAAAGCTGTACGGGTAATGCCTGCCAATGGGTTATTCTCTGTTGGCAACATTGCATTCAATGAAAAGAAACTCTTTATTGCAGATGACGATTTCTTTGAACTATTTAGTTTTCCGCTAATCAAAGGGAATCCAACGACTGTTTTAAAAAATCCAACAAGTGTTGTGCTCACGGAAACAACTGCGAAGAAATATTTTGGAAATGAAAATCCTATCGGTAAAATACTGCAGCTTGATAAAAATAAACAATTAACCGTTACTGGGATCGCTAAAGATCTTCCGGTCAATTCACATCTGGATTTTGATCTCATTATCCCCTTATCCAATTATCTCGATACCGAACCCTTTAAAGCCTGGCAAAACAACAATTTATTCACTTACATCTTACTTGACGAACATAAGGATGCTAGGCAATTGGAAAAGCAGTTTCCTGATTTCATGAATAGGCATATGAAAGCAGTTTCTACCAATATGGGCATTCATTTTGATCTTGCGCTTACACCGCTACGAGACGTCTATCTTGAATCCCACAGCGCATTTGACAGCGCAAAACATGGCGACAAAAAGGTTATTTACATTTTTCTTTCCATCGCCATACTTATATTGATTATCGCCTGCATCAATTTCATGAATCTCTCAACAATACGTGCAGTTGACCGATCGAAAGAAGTTGGTTTAAGAAAGGTGCTTGGCGCACAACGTCTTCAATTAATGGGACAGTTTATCGGAGAATCCATTTTATTAACCAGCATATCCTGCGCGCTCGCCATGTGTCTACTGCAACTACTTATGCCTGTATACAATCAACTATTGGGATACAGCCTAACAGTCCCATGGAATTCATGGCCGATCTATATTTTTTTGATTGCAGTTATCATTATAGTAGGTCTATTAGCGGGAAGTTACCCCGCATTATACCTTTCGACCTTCTCCCCTATACAGGCATTAAAAGGTAAATTACGCTTAGGCAAGGGCGGCACACTGTTCCGCCATACATTAGTGGTGTTCCAATTCAGCATATCTATTTTACTGATCATCGGTACATTGATTATCTCTAAGCAGATGAAATATGTAAAAGAACTGGGACTTGGCTATGACGACCAACAGACAGTGGTTATTCCAATAGACAATGAAGAACTGTATAACAACCTGCGTACATTCAAGAACGAATTATCTGCGAGCAGCGACATTACATCGGTCTCCTTTATGTCCGGTGAACCGGGCGGCTTCTTCGATAACCACACATTCGAGGTCGAAGGAAAAAACGGTGAGAAGTGGAAGTCAAGGACAGAGTTCACTGATTTTGACTATGTAAGTACCTTGAAACTCAAAATAATAGCAGGCCGAAACTTTTCAGCGCAATACCCCACCGACTCCACTAGGGCTGTATTAGTCAATCGTACTGCAGCATCGATGCTTGGATTTACTCCCGAACAGGCCATTGGCAAATGGATAAAAAATACGATCCGCGATCAATCCCCCCGGACAATCATTGGTGTAATTGATGATTTTAACTTCCTATCCCTAAAAGAAAACATGGATGCATTAGTTGTTGCCCCTTCTGATGATCTAAGGGTAGCCCTTATCCGCTTAAACACAAAAGATTTCCCTGAAGCTCTAAAAACTATCAGAACCGCATTTGGGAAAGTAGCCCCATTATATCCGTTTGAATACAGTTTTTTGGACCAGAAATTCGATATGCTGTACAAAACTGATCTTAGGCAACAACGTATACTCAGTCTTTTTTCTGGATTGGCCATATTTATCGCGTGCCTAGGCCTCTATGGTTTAGCCTCATTTACGGCTGCCAAACGAAACAAAGAGATCGGAATTCGCAAGGTGCTTGGCGCTTCGGTATCGGGTGTCACTACATTATTGTCCAGAGATTTTATAAAACCCGTATTAATTGCCTTGATAATTGCCTCGCCGATCGCCTGGCTAACCATGAACAAATGGCTGGAAGACTTTGCTTACCGCATCGAAATCCAATGGTGGATGTTTGTGCTGGCGGGACTAGTAACAATAGGTATCGCATTAATTACAGTAAGTTGGCAGGCTATCCGAACAGCCATAGCTAATCCTGTAAATAGCTTACGGGACGAATAAAAATAGGAAACAAAAAAAGCTCTAACTTTCGTTAGAGCTTTTAAGTCGGGGTGGCAGGATTCGAACTGTTATCATACCCTACTTTTACTTTTCTTATTTTATACTGATTATTAGGTGTTTATAAAAATTAATTCCTAACTTTATCTATCTTTACAAAGGTAAAATATGGTAATATTAAGCATTTCTGTCCGAAATATGTCCGAGAAATATGAAAGTGAATTTTTATTTAGATAAGCCCTATAATCCCAACGTTGCCCCTGAAAAGATCAAGCAGGAACTGGCTAAGGTTGGCGGAAAAAAGAAGAATCTTGCGCCCAAGTTCTGGAATCCATCCCCGACTGCGCTGTATCTTTTCTTTTCGCCGGATAAGTCCTGCAGGATAAAATACAGAACCAACTACAAGATACTGTCCAAGAACTGGGATTTTGAAAAGGAGCGGATGAAGCCAAGTGTCAGCGGTGCATTGGAGTTCAATGTTGAACTGAACAACCTTGCAAACTGCTGTACAAGGGAAGCAATGCGCAAAAAAGACACAAACCAGTTTCTTTCCAAAGAGGATTATAAACAGATTGTACAGGATTGTATTGACAGGGACAATGCCGTCAATAGCGAAATATCCATTTCCCACCTGAAACCCCAGTTCCTTTCCTACAAATCCAATTTTGTCAAAGAGGGTACGTTAAAAGAATACCGGACAGTCTTTAAGGGATTGGAGGATTTTGAGAAGCATAAGGGAACAAAACTGATCCTTAGGGAAATGGACGGTAAATTTATCGATCAGTTTGAGGTATTTCTAAGCAAGAAAAAGAACACGAACGATGATGATAAGACGGGCTTGCTGAATGATACCATACACAAGTACATATCCACGTTAAAGGTATTTCTAAAGTGGTGCAACGACAATGATTATCTGGTGCATCCTGATGTTTTTAAGACACAGAAAACAAATTTTAAAAAGAAAGCATATAACGAAATCATTGCGCTGTCTGAAAAGGAAATTGAGAAGATACTGAACCATGATCTTTCGGACAAGCCCAGCCTGGAAAGGGTACGGGATCTGTTCTGTCTATTGTGCTACACAGGGCAAAGATTTGAGGATCTGATCAACTTTGACCCAAAGGACATAAAAAACAATGCTTGGGACTTCATTTCGGTAAAAGTCAAAAAAAGGGTGATCGTACCTTTCGAGGGATACATCGCCCCCGCAAAGGATATTCTGGAGCGTATCGGCTACAAAGTACCCAAGATATCGAACCAGAAGTTCAATGAATATATTAAAATGGTCGGAAAACTGGCAGGGCTGAACGAAACCATAAAGATAACGAGGTATTCGGGCAAGCAAAAACTGGTGATAGAAAAAAAGAAGTACGATTTTCTATCGAGCCATGTTGGCAGGCGGTCAATGGTCACAAACCTATTGAGCAGAAACGTACCCATTACACTTGTACAGAAACTGACGGCACATTCCGATATACGGACTTTAATGAAATATGAATCGGCAAGCACGGACTCGCTAATCGATGCACTGAATAAATTTTAATATCATGGACGGTAAATACTTTAAGTTGAGAAAAACATGGAGAAAACGAAAGAACAGATTTGATATAGGACCGTTGTTCAATATGAATCCTATCCACATTTCGGGGTATTTTGTCATGCGGATATTTAACATAACCGAACAGGAATATATCCCTTTCTATCAACACCATAAAAAGTACTACCTTGCATGCAACCCTGACGGCAATGAAGAAACGTTTTTAGCAAAAGTACTGGAAATTGTCGATAAGGACAGGAAATCACGGGAAACGTTATACTATTACAATACGCGGTCTAAGACAAGGATACACAAATTGACCAGATTTCGGGAAGCTCTTAAAGAGGTGGACAGATGGGGTCTGACGGTGACCAACGAAGAACGTTTACGGCAGTCCGTCTCCTACGTGCAGGAAATAATGAACTGGCAGAATACCAACGACACAAAATCCGTATTGTCCAAATTCTTGTTTGACGAGAGGGGTTCTGACCAGTTTTTTATAGAATATCAACGGATAATTGAGAGGAAAAATGAATTGGAGGTGCTTTTGGAAAAAGAACAGTCAACCGTAAAGGATCTGCAGAATCAATTGAAAAATGTTGCTCCGGAATATAGGATTGCAATTTTGAACGGAGACCAAAAACTATTAATTGACCTTTTCATGCAATTGAGAGACTTAAAAGTTCCCAGGACAGACAATAATTTCCTATCGGCAAAGCCTGAACTATGGGCAAGATTGATCCATAACTATTTCACGTTGTCCCACACAAACAGCAAAGAAGACAACCGTCAACTACTTAGCTACGATACGATACTTGATTACTTTAAGGACAACTTAGGAAAAGAGATGCTAAAATCAAAAAACAGGAGTAAATATTTCAATATTAAAGAATCTGATAGAATATATACGTAAAACACATACGTCTGTTTTTCAGTGATTTGCAAATCAAAAATCCCCTCAAAATTAATTTTGAGGGGATTTTTGATTTGTGTACTTCCCAACTTTGCCCATGTTAACTCACTCGGAGAAAGTGGCCACGACTTCGACATTCTTACATTGATAAACATGAGCAAACTATGATTTTACTCGACCAAAAAGCCCTCAAAGACTGCATCAAGGATGCCGTAAGGGAGGAACTGCACCTTTTCATTACAGACGTCAAGAAGACGGCTGACAATCCACAGAAACCACAGACAGCAAAACTGTTGACCAAAAAGGAAATGGCGGACGAACTGGATATTTCACTTGTGAGCCTGACCGAATGGATGAAGCAGGGACGTATTCCGTACAGACGTATGGGAAAACGCATTTACTTCAACAAAGAAGACGTTATGGCGTCCATGACGAACTTCAACCATAACAGGGGAGGTAAATGATGATGCCGTTCAAGCAGGAGACCGTTGAGGCGTTCGACCGCTCTCTGGTCAGGATTACAGATAAATTTTTAGAGCCACCCATCATGATAAAGATATGCAGTTCGGATTCCGTCATCGGAACACTTGGGAATTTCAGTGCCTCTACGGGAAAGGCAAAGAGCAGAAAGACATTCAACGTCATTTCATTGATCGCATCGGCATTGAGTGGAAAGCAGATATTACAGTACAGGGTGGACGTGCCACGCAACCGCCCCATGGTACTGTACTGCGATACCGAGCAAGGGAAATACCATTGCCACAGGCTTCTTTCAAGAGTGTATAAGCTCATAGGCTATCCAACGACCGAAGTCCACGAGAACCTGAATTTTATCGCTCTGCGGGAGTACCCTACCAAAGAGCGTATCAACATCATCGAATACGCACTTTTCAAGTACGCAGGCAAGATCGGACTGGTCGTCATTGACGGCATCCGTGACCTTGTCTTTGACATCAACAATGCCACCGAGGCCACCGAAATAACGGGTAAGCTCATGAAATGGTCACAGGAACTCAATGTACATATCCACGTTCTCCTGCACCTCAACAAAGGCGACGACAATACACGGGGGCATCTGGGAACGGAGATCAACAACAAGGCAGAAACTGTCCTACAGATAAGCAAAAACGATCTGGACGCAAATTACAGCATCGTATCGCCGAAGTTTATCCGTGACATCGAATTTGAGCCGTTCGCATTCTATATCGAGGACGGTTTGCCCCGACTGGAAGAGAATCTGGAAATGGCAATCCCCAAAGCAAGGAAAGGCTTCGATTATCAGGAACTGTCCGCCGATAATCACCGGGAGGTGTTACAGGCGTTGTTCACTGACGGAGAAATAACGTGTAGTTATGGCGACTTCGTGAGCAAGCTACAGGAGGGGTATTTGGCACATGGGTTCAATTTCGGAACGAACAAGGCAAAACAGCTAAAGACGTTCCTTGAAAACAAAAGGATGATTGTCAAGAACGACAAGACCTATCGGTTCAACCCCGAATTTTATTACTGAAAAACAGGTTTAGTTTAGTCTGCCCCTATATATAGATAGACTAAACTAAACCTCTCTAAAAATCAAGAATATGACATGTGAAGAATTAAAGCGAATACCGCTCATATCCATATTACAGCATTTACAGATTCCGTGTGCCAAGATGAACAGCAGGGAAGCATGGTTCAAGAACCCCTTTAACGGAGGGGATGAACGGACGGCATCGACAAAGGTGGACGTACATCGAAATATGTGGTACTCCCATTCCGAGGGTATCGGTGGGAACAACATTGATTTCCTGATGAAGTTCTTAGGCACGTCCGAACTCGCTAAAGTCTTGGAGTGGGCTGATGAAAGAAAAAATATCCTTTCTTTTCAACAGCAGACCGTTCTGGATAGTCGGCACGCAGTACAGACAGAAAAAGATACGGGCTACACGATACTGTCCGTAAAACCGCTTGAAAACAAAGCATTGCTCGGCTATCTGTCCAATGAGCGTAAGATCGACCCCGATATTGCCAGGGCTTTCTGCAAGGAAATCTACTACCGGATGGCAAACGGGCAGACGTATTTTGCCGTATGCTCTGCCAATGATTCGGGAGGGTTTGAACTGCGCAACCCCTATGACAAACGGTCGTTAATGACAAAGGACATCACCACCGTAGACAACGGAAGCGACAGGGTTATGCTGTTCGAGGGATTTATGGACTGGCTTTCTTTTTTGACACTAAGGAAGATTGCAGACCGACCGTTTCCACCTACAGATTATTGCATCCTGAACACCACCGCCCACCTGAAAAGGTCATTCCCGTTTTTGGAACGGCACAAAACTATCGTCAGTTATCTGGACACGGACGGGTCGGGAACAAAGGCTTACAGGGACTTGGAAATCCGCTTTGGAAAAACCCACGGCCTCAAAAACGGGATACAGGAACTACAGCACAGGAACAGTATGATAAAAGACGTGAACGATTATCTGGTGCATGGTCTATCCGACACCAAAATCGAAAATCGCCATACTGGCAGAAAATTATCGAATAGGTAGGAAGCAAGGTTGTGTTTTGGTGACCCCAAAACCGATTGGCTCCCGATGGTCACAGCTAAAAAGAAACAAGATGAAAAATAACAAGAAAAAAGGCGGAAGACCCGCACTCGAAAATAAAAAACAGTTCAGGATCAATGTCCGTTTCGATGAAAGCGAACATAACAGAGTTTTGCATAATGCAAAAATTGCAGGTATGAGCAAATCGGAATGGGTACGCAAATCTGCGATCCTACGAAAAATTACACCTAGGTTTACCGAAGAACAATTGAAAGCTTTTAGGGCGATTACTGGGGCTTCGAACAATCTAAATCAGTTAACTAAAAAAGCACACCAGTCTGGACTGATTGAGGTGGCACAGGAATGCAAAAATACGATCCATCACATTAACCATTGTATCAATAAACTACTGCACCATGATAGCGAAGATAATTGAGGGCCGATCTTTCGGCGGATGCGTTGGATACGCCCTGAAAAAAGATAGTGAGATTATCCATGTAAATGGATTACGGACGGATTCGGCAAAGACCATCACACAGGACTTTAATTTTCAGCGGATGCTGAATCCAAGATTGGGCAAGGCAGTCGGACACATTATTCTTTCGTGGAATACAGAAGATAAAAACAAGCTGAATAATGACATCATGCTATCCGCAGCTAAGCGTTATTTATCAAAATTAGATATTAGGGATACCCAATGCTTAATGGTGCGCCACCACGACCGCCAACATGATCATATCCATATTATTTTTAATCGGGTAAACGATCATGGCAAAACTATCTCCAATAGCAATCAGCGGTATAAGAGCTTTAAAGCTTGTAAAGAATTAAATGCATTATATGGCTTTAAGCAGTCCGAAGGAAAACGAAATGTCAACAGAGGTAGACTGAAAGGTAATAATCTAACGAAATACCAAATTTACGACACCGTCAAGGCAGGCATACGACACAGTAAAAACTGGAAGGAACTACAAAATTATATCCGTTACAGAGGTGTGGAAATGCAGTTTAAATATAGATTGGGGTCGGATGAGGTTCAAGGTATTTCGTTCATCAAAGATGAACAGACATTTCGGGGTTCTGCCATAGACCGCTCATTGAGCTTCGGACAGATCGACAAGGCTTTAAATAGCATAGATAATTCTATTGAACTAAATCAAATTACTGGAAGCTATGTTTCGAAGGATCATTCTATAGACAGAAATATCGGAGAAACACTTGGTCACATAACATCAGCTTTATTTTCGAACTCCGAAATTACACCAGAGCAAGATGATCCGTTGATCAAGAAAAGAAAAAAGAAAGAGAATTACGGACTAAAACGTTAATACCATGAACACAGAATTAGAAAATATACAGCAACAGGTAAGCGCATTGCAGGAAAACACAGACTTGATCACGCAGGATATTGTACGAATAATGCCTACAATTGTCTCCCTACTTTCTGAAAATGAAAAGAAAATGCAGGAATTTCATGAAATGCGAGCAAAGGATCAGGAACTACTACAACAGATCAAGCAATTTATTAAAAGAGAAAACGATGTACTATCTAAGATCATTAACGATTATGGGACACTTCAGGATGTAGCTAATGAAATCTCCACAATAACTAGACAGGAATTAGCTGTATTAACAATCAAAGAAAAAGAAATTGTTTCAAAGATAGCTGAAATTCCTGATCAGGTCATTGTAAAACATCATTACGGCATTGATCTCAAATCAACACCTCTGATCATTGTTATGATAGCATTATCTACCATTATTTCGCTAGGTCTCGGTGTTCTATACGAGAAGAACAAACAATTAGACGATAGAAAATCGTATGAAATGCGTTACCGAATGATAGAATTGGAGCTACCGCATGTAACATCGCATATCGATTCTACTTATTCTCTTAACCCTAAGAAATTCCATAATTTGGTGATTAAAAGAGAGGAAGAAAATAAACTATTAAACAGTATAGACCAAAAACGTCAGGAGATCAAAAACTTAAACAGTCCTGAATAACGGTTCTCAGCTATACGCAGGCAGGGATTTTAACCAGTGAACTTCCTACGAAGAACTGAACTTTAATTTTACTACTTTCCTGTCCTACGAAGCACGAAACCCCTGCTTGCGTATAGGTGATGTTATCGCTTCGGTGTTCTTTTTCGTTCGTTTGTTTGTCGTGCGTTTTGGCCATGCGGTTGGACAGACACACTCTTTGCCAAGTTTGGATTTTAGCGTTGGCTGGTATGGCTTGGCAATGTGTGTGGCTGTTGAGCGTTGGCATTAGTATCGTTTTAATTTATTCAAGCTATTTCCGTCAATTGTTTTTATAATTGAATACACATCTTCTTCTTTCTTACATTCTTCACCTATTTTTTTCTCAAGACCTTCTATTGTTTGAATGTAGAAATCTTTGAGAGTCAAATTTGGTGTTACAGGAGTTAGTAACTCTGATTCACCTTCGGTTGTAAAACCTACAAGTGCATACGGTCTTTTGTCATCAGGGCAATAAAAAGAAGTTGCTTTGTCTTTCGGTTCTAAGTAAAGGCAAATATTATCTAGTGGCTTAAATGAATAAATATATTCATTACCTGATATTGAAAATACTGAAAATTGTAATAATGTGTCTGTTTTGATGATTGAATCCAATCGGTACTTTTTCAGCTCAGTGATGATTTCAAACGTGTCTTGAAGCTCCCTCTTATAGTAATTTGATTTTGGGTTATAATGAGACGTTTGATTTAACGCCCTCTCTCGATACCTGTCAAGTCGTTCTAAAAGTGCTATATCAAAACCTATGTGGTTGAAAAAATCTGTACATTTCATGATTAATGTACTCAATGTTTGAGAAGTTATCGGAATGGCTTCACCATTGTCTTGTCTTAAAAATTTTGACGGAATAATTTCTCTTAAAATCTCTTCTAAGGCTGATCTCAAATTATTCCCACATGCATTATAGTCGATGTTTTCAACATCATTAAAATATTGATATGCTTTTTGCAAATAGGATTTATAGGTCGTGATTGATGGTATTCTTTTTCCATCAATCTGCGTGGCTTCATAAAGCTCAAATACTTTCCAATATTTTGAAAAAGCATTATCCAATTTGTCTTTATTATCTTCACCTTGCTTTTTTAATTCAGTAGAATGCTTAACCTTTATGTAACTTAAAGCAGATTGGAAAAACACCCTATCATGCGTCAATATGATTAGCTGATAATCCTTTAAATACTCCTCAAGAATAATAGATAAAACAACTTCACGGTTACCCATATCCAAACTGAGTAGCAAATCATCAAGGATCAGGATTTTGGGTGATTCTTTTACAAATTTCTCTTTTAAAATAGCCATTCTAATTGCTAAGGCAATTGAGGAAAGTCTGGCTTCATTAAGAAAAGTATGAACTCTCGATATTTTACTTGATACTTCGTCCAAATTTGAATCTATAAGCCAAGCTTCAAGGTAAATTTCAGGTGCAATTGTCTTTTTGTTTCTCCCTTTGTTGTGCGTATTGAATTCATTATAAGTGCAATTTTGATAATCAAATTCTATTTGAAAATCTTCCTTGAATTTGTATTTAAGGTAGTTATTGGCCGTTTCAGTTATTTTTTTGAGATAGAAGTCAAAGTCTGAATTAAATGTTGATACCAAACTTTGAAAATGGGTGTATTCTGGGTCGTAGATGCCTGGATAAGGGTCTAAACCATCTTTTAAATGATTCCACCAAACTTCAAGATTGGTGGAAACAATTGTTCCATCAATTTTAGTTAATGATGTTCTTAAATTGATGAACGGCAAAAGATGTTTTTCAAAATACCCGAAAAGCTTAACCCTGCTTTTATTGGTGAAATTGTAAATGTTAAAAATTGATTTGTAATCTATCAGGTCACTGGTAAGCGTTATTTCTTTGACAAAATCATCTGTTCTAGTATTAACAGTAGTATTGGAAATCCGTTTTACACGAGGGTCTGAAGGGTCATTCTCAAAGAGAATTTCAATGAAAGAATCTTCATCATCATTAGCGTAACGATTCTTTAAACTCTCCTCGCTTTTTGTTATAGGTAAAAAATATTTTTGAACTTGCCTAACATCAGTTTTGAATACACTTTGAAAAAATGTGTACAAAGCCCAATAAATAGAGCTTTTTCCACTTCCGTTTTCACCGTAAAGCAGAATGTGTTTTCGTTCAAAGTCAAGTTTCCTTTTTCCGTAAAAGAACTTGAAGTTTTCTAGAGTGATTTCCTTAATTCTATACATCACTTAGCCGCTTTAATCGGCATTACAATATCTGCCAGTTTGATGTCCATTAATTTCAGGTTGTTGCGGATTTCATTGTCTTTCTCTCGCAACTTTTGATAAGCACGGTGGATGATTTCAATCTGTTCTGACTGAGGCTTTCCTTCTATGCTCTCAAAATCCCGTTCTGCATATTTGATAAATTCAATACCCGCTTTTTCAAAGTCCTCTTTAAAGTACAACTCCATCACCATAGCATCTATTACTTCTTCAAAAAGTTGGGCAATGTGGGAGTTGGGGACGTGTTTATCAAAATCTTTGAATTTGTTTGTTGCTAAGGTATATGTGCATATATTATCAAATATCGATTGAATGGACTGATTGGCTTGTTTAATAGGTATTTTACGGAGGAAAGTTAATTTTACTTGTGCAAAAACTTTACCTTGCTCTTGAATTAGTAGGCTGTACATATAGTTACCTACCCCTGAATTCAGTATACATAGTAAATATTTTAAATTATATGCGTGGTCTCCTGTAATAATCGAATGAACTGAATCAATACAGTAAAATGGTTCCTCAATGTAAGTGGCTATTAAATCAGCAGATGTTTGGCGAAGAAATATTTTTGGACTCTCAAAATATTTATCGTCCCTTTGACACCAGAGCCAGTTGCCATATTCTATGTAAGAAGAATCCCAATTAAGTTTATATCGAAATATTTCTCTTCCTTTCGTGACGGGTTTTGAATTTTGAGATACTATAGACTCTCTGAAGTAATTTATCTTTTCACCTTGAACTTTCGCATAAACAGTTATGCCTTGACCGCTTTCATAAACTTCGCCTAATAACTTGGAATCGATTAAAAAGGCTTTTAATTTTTCCTTGTTCTTAATACTTGAAATTGAAAATGTTTCATGATCAAATTCTGTATCATCAAGAGTTTCTGATTCGATTAGCTGTAAACCTCTTTGGTTGAATTCAAATCTCTTGAATGCACTTTTTTTATGCTTAGGATTATTACTTAAAATAGTGATACAACTATCAACAACAACTGAAGAAAATACACTTTCAATTCTATCACTAATCTCTACTATTTTTGTTTTTTCAATCATCCACTTTCTTAGCGCCTGAAATTGATTATAAACAGTAAATGTGTGTGGAGTTATATATGAAAGAACGCCATATTCAGATACTAAATCATATCCTCTTTTAAAAAAGAAGATATATACATCATAGTGCTTGGATATTACCTCTTTGAAAATTGATTGAAATTTAATTTTATCTTCTTTCGTTGAAACCTCATTATAAGGCGGATTCCCAATCACCACATCAAATTTCTCTACACCAAACATCCACTTTGGGTCAAACCAATCTGATTTTTCGTGTCCAAAAGGGTTCCAGGTGCTGAGCTGGTAAGCACGGCTTTCTTTGTCAGAAAACAAACTCAGTTGGTCTTTAAACATTTTTTGCTGCACCTTTAAAAACTGCTCTTTGATGCGTTGTTTTTGCTTACCATAGCTTTGGATATAGTCGTTTCGGAGTTCTTCCAATTCCTGCATTTCCTCCCAATTGTCAAATAAACCACGTTGTCCGTTTTCTTCGGGGAGTTTTATTAACGTATCTGCTGTAACAAATTTGAATTCCAAGTTTGGTAAAGGTTCAATACCTCGGTTGGGTTTGTTTTCGTCAATATTTTCATCTACCACCAAAGAAAGGAAGCAACGCAATTTGGATATTTCGGCAGCTACAGGCTGTATATCCACCCCGTAAAGGGAATTTTGTATGACGCCAATTTTGCGGGCATACTCTACTCCCGAGGATTCCATTTTTTCTTTGAGTTGTTTGCGAACTATGGCATTTGAAACACGAGCCACTTGTCTTTTTTTCCACCACACAGCATCAGGGTCAAGCTTTTGCAGGGCTTGCACAATCTTTTGCAACACACCCATAGGGAAAGCACCCGAACCGCAAGCAGGGTCAAGAATTTTTACTTGGTCAAGAGTGTCTAAAATGGCTTCTGTTTCGGCTTTGGTAAAATCAAAGTCCTGCTTGTCCATCATTTTAAAGATGGGGCGAAGTTGGTCTTGCGGCAGATTGGTTTTGTTGTGGATGTATTGCACCAAACTTTCGGTGGCCATATAGTCCACAATTTCTCTTGGGGTGTAAAAACTACCTGTTGCTTTTCGGGCGGTTTCTCCACTGTCAGGGTCTATTTCTGCCAACAGGTTTTCAAAAATGCGCCCCAGCATTTCAGGGTCAACGCTTACTTCTACATCCGTTACCGAGTTTTCATCAATGGTGAAGTTGTATTTCTCCAACTCTTCAAAGAACTTCACAAACCATTGGTCATCAATGTTGAGTGTATTCAGGTTTTGGCTTAATCCTGTAATGTTGCTCGGCTTGTAATAATCTTGGTTGCCCGGTTCAAACAAACCTCCGTTTAAGAATGGAATTTGGTTAGCACCTTCGGGCAAGTTTTCTATCCGCTGTTCAACAGGCGTGTTTAAGGTTTGGAAAAACAGCCGTTCTAAAATAGTGTGATAGTAGCCGGAATATTCTTTAACTGCTTTTGAAGAGAGTAAACTTTCAGGAAGCAAAGGAGCCTCTGCATCTGATTTTTTCATTTTAAGAAACCAGCAGAACACTGTTCTACCAATTAATCGCACCGCAAATTCTTGGTACACTTGTCGGTTTTCTTTGGGAACAGAAGGAAGTTGCAAAATGCCTTTACCGTAATCGGTTACTTTTTTGCCTTTGCCAATTTTACCACCAACTAATTCATAGAAGTAGGCTTGAATGATTTTGTAAAATTCTTCATTCAGAGCCTCAACACTAAAGGCATTGAGAATATCTTGGAGGGCAAGCGATTTCCCTGTGAGTTTGCTCAATCGGTCAGAAGGCGTTCTTACCTTTTCACCTTCGCCCAATAAATAGGTATAGCGTTTGGGTTCGGTTGCTTGTTCAATAACTTCTCCTTCGTCATTTAAAACCTTGATTTCCGATACAAAGGATAGTCTCCATTTTTCTTGCTGAACAAACACGATAATCGCACCGTCCACATCATATTGATAGACATTACGCAGCAATTCACGTAAACCCACTTTGTTGCGTTCGAGCCACACTTCGGGCTTTACTTCAATTTTATATAAACCAATAATGCGGTCGTCAGTGGTGGTGAAGCTTCCTAATTCAAAAGCGGCATTGGCTTTGTCGTTGCTTTTTAGAAGTATCGGCTTTGGTTGAGCTAAAAGACCCAACTTGGCACCAAAAACAGATTTTAGCACTTCCAACCAAGAAGCATCATCAAATGCTTTGCTGAATATTTTATGTAGGGTTACTTTATCCATTAGTCAATAAATGTTTCAGTGATCACAATTTCGGGTGTTACATTCAAGTCAATTTCTACTTGTAGTGAATCTTCATCCTCCCCATTATCAAAAGCATCATACTTTTGGGCAATGGCTACAATCAAGTTATCTGCCTGACCATAAGAAATGGTCTTTTTATCCAATTGGCGTTTCAGTTTTCTTATTTCGTTTGGCAAAGGAGTAAATGTTCCTTTGTCAATTAAATTCAGTAGTGCCTCACATGCTTTTTTGGTGTCATCTTTCCGAGTGATGGATTTAAAATCACGCATAAACTTTTTGGCTTGTGCGGAAATGGCATCCGCTTTATCGGTGGTAGTTACTGTTTCTGTTGTTGAGCCCAAAAAGTCTTTATCAAATTCAGTTAAAGCCGCTTGCACATTTTCAAAGTGGACAGGCGGAATGTCATATCCTTGCTCAGCTGCTTTGGCTTCAAATTGTTCTACGGCTTCTAAAAAAGACAGGGCTTTTACCTCATTGTCTTTATTCACGCTGTAAAACTCCATTTTGTACGGAGATTTAAGGAATATTAGTGTGGTATCTTTCGAATCCTCTGTATTTACGTTGTTGTTTTTTCGAGCGGTTCTTGCTTTTAGTGGGAAGCTTTTTATTCTCTTAAACTCCTTTGGATTGGCGTCTTTGAACTCTCGAATAAAACGGAGATACAAAAGTCTTTTATCTTCTTCGTCAGGCAATCCTTCTTTGAAAAGCTCAAATTGTTCTACTAACTCTTCGTGGGTAAATACTTGTGCGTCTTCACCATAAGCGGAGTGAAAGCCTTGTAATTTAATCAAGGCATTTTTATACAATTTAATTTCCTCATCACCGTGTTGAGAAGGATAAAAAATGTAATTGTAAACAACGCCTGCAACGCTTCCAATTCGGTTGATTCTGCCGATACGCTGCATCAATCTTGTGGCATTCCAAGGCGTGTCGTAATTTACTAGAACATTAGCTCTATGCAGGTTTACGCCCTCTGCCAATACATCTGTGGTAATAAGAATTTGATAGTCGTCTTTTCTTTTTCCCGGGTAGTTGGCATCAAAATTTGCCTGAATCGTTTCAAAAATCTTGTTTCTATTAGAAGAAGATATTTTCAATACGCCTTTGCCTTTGTAAGCTTCGAGCTTTTCAGCCAGATAATCAGCCGTATCATTACTTTCTGTAAAGATTATAAGTTGTCCTGTTGGGTTTTTGTCCTTATTCAGAAGTTCATTTTCAAGTGCTTGAAACAACTTGTCAATTTTTGGGTCTTCTTTAACCAATTTCCACTCGTCATTAAGTTCTCTGAGTAAAGCTTCATCCTTTTTTAGACCCATTAAAAATTCCGGTTCAAAATCCTCGGCTTTGAAAATGTTATTTTTAGGGTTTTCTGTACTCAACTGAATGATAAGTTCTTCTATTTCTTCCATAGAAAAACCTTTTTCAACCAACTCGTTGATGTTCAAATCAGGCGCAATAAGAACCTTGTCATTTTCGAACATCTTTATCATTCGTTGTGTAGAAACCAAAAGATTGTTCAACGTGATTTTAAAAGCATGGAAACTGCTTTCCAGTCGCTTGATCATGAGCGTTTTCATGATACCTGCAAGCGATTTAGAAATCAAAACCGCTTGGTCGTAATAAGCGTCTTGCAATTCTTCACTTAAGAATCTAATGGCTTGATATCGGAAATAGCTAATTTTATCTTCATCAGTCAGATAAAAAACGGTGTGATAAAATAGTTTACTGAGTTTTGTGTCTAGATTGTATTCAACCGTTTTTAAAGGTGCTATCTCAGGGAAAATAATTCCTTGATCCTTTAAATCGTCTATATATTTTGGGTAATTGGTTAAATCTCTTCGCGTTCTACGAACTGTAATTTGTGAAATCACCTTTTCCCTTATTGTGTTGTATATCTCCCTAATCTGATTGATGTTCGGCTCATCCGCTCGCATTAATTCACGATACTCACGAATAATAGGGCCAAAGAATGATTGAAGGTTCGTAACAGGAAGTGTGCTTCTGCGGGCATCCTGAAAAAGCAACAATTGATAGTACAAATCCTGTGGACGGTTATTCAAAGGTGTGGCAGAAATAAGAATGATTTTCTTGTTTTTACCTTTAACCAATCCTTCTCCGTTACGTGGAGCTTTGCAGATTCTTTGAAGCAGTCCGAAACTTTGGGAGGTATGATTTCTGTATTTATGGGCTTCATCCACTAAAATCAAATCGTAATCTTCTTTTGCCCAATAATTTAAATCTTCTCCATTTACAATTTTCTCAAGGCGTCCGTTAGTAATAAACTTTGTATGACGGTCTATACCAAACATCCTAAATGTGGTCTTCCAGTTCTTTTCCAAAGCAGGAGGGTACACAACGAGGATTTTTGTATTCAGTGAACCATTTGCAATTAAGAATCTTTTGGCAATCATTGAAGCAACAATTGTTTTTCCTAATCCAACTACATCAGCCAAAAAGAATCCGTTATGCTCCATAAGCATTTGAAAGCCTTGGTTAACCGCATCTACCTGATAGCTTAACTTTTTGTAGGTTTTGGGCAAATCTCCAACCGTGTCAGGATCGTAATCAATGTTATTTCCGAAATATTCAATAAGCAGTTTAAGATAAATTTCAAATGGAGTGAACGACTGTCCAATATGAGTTTTCTTTTTAAAGTCTTGAATGTCGGCAGGCAAAATGGTAGTTGATTGTTCCCACAACTTTTGAAATTCAGTTTTGGTGAATTCAACATCATCATAATCCTTTAAGGCAATATTCAACTCATAGTTTGGTGATTTCTTAATTCCCAGACCAGCTTCTGTAAGGTTTGAAGAACCCATAATTACCCAGCCATCAGTATGTTCTGAATGATTTTGAGGTAAGAATAAATAAAACTTAGCATGAATAGCTTTTGAGTTGTGCGCTCGGACTTGAATTCTTCCATCAATGACATCTTGAATAAAATCTAAAATGCCTTCTTCAACTTCCTGAGAATACTTGGCTTCCTTTAAGTCTTGAATGAACCAGTTGAGAAACTCTTCCTTTGTCTTTTGTTCGTCCCCAAAATATAACAGCCCTTTCTTTTGGGCGTCTGCAAACATTTGGTCAACATTAATACCAACTAATATTTTTATGTCTTTTATTTCCTTGAGATAGGGTTGTAAAGCAAAATATCCAGACGAACGAAAATAGCCCACAACAGCGTGAAAGGCGTAAACATCTTTCATGTTCTCCAAAATCCCTTTGAACTTTTGAAAGATTGTTTTCTCTTCAGTATTTGTAAAAAACTTAGTGCTCATAATTTCTTCAATACGTTTTTAAGTCCATCAGCCAAAAATTCCAAGTCACCGAGTTCACTTAAAACTGTCGATTGAATAAATTCTATCTGTACTTCTTTATCTTGAATTTCTAGAGTCTTAGCCAGTATCGGGAGCATTTCTTTTGTTGCCACTCGTTCACTTCTCTCAATTTTACTCAAAATGGAAGTGTCAATGTCGAGTTCGGCAGCAACCTTTCTAAGCGGAAGTCCCAGTTGTTCCCGTCTGTTTCGTAAATATTCTCCAAAAGAATTCATCTTGTCGTATTTGTTTGGACTTATTTGTCAAAAGTACGATTTATTTTTATTTCTGTCCTCCGTGCGTTGGGAAAAATTCAAGCTCTTTTGGTTTTTTAGTTTGGGTTATGCGTGTCGGCAAAAAACCAAATGTGCTTGAATGTGCGTTGGCTTTTTACACTGAGCGATAACGTATAGCTAAACGCAGTTGTGGGTTTAGAAATTGCTTCACTGTCCCACGTTGCAGAATTAAAATTAGGTATTAATAACTTCCTTACCACCATTGACCCCCACAATTGCGTTTAGCTTTTGTTGGTGGCAGTTACTCTTTGGGTTAGTTCATCTATTAATTTGCAAAAAATAGAAAAAGCAGGTTTGGGTGAGTAATCGTCTCTCAAAAGCCCAAACTGGTAAAATTTATCCTCGACAGAACTATTAGTGTCTCGTAAGCTAAATAATTCGTAGTGGTTAATATTTAATTCAGATTTCAAGCTATGGATAGTCCGCACAACTTTTTCAATAACGACCGCCTGTCTTTCATATGACCTTTGTTCGCCTGTCGGCCAGCCATTTTCGGTGATGTGAATAGGTATAGACTGAGGTATTTTACCTTCTTGAAAATTCACGTTCCGCACATATCTCAGAACATTTTTAACTGACTCTATTAAATCGTTGGGTTCTCCGTCCTCTGCCACCGGTCTGAAAACGTCAGGGTAGAAGTCTAAACCAATATAGTCAATAGCGTCTCGCAATTCAAGATATTCATCACTTCCTATTACTTGCCAAAAATTATCAGCAGGATTGAAAGAGGGGACGACATTGAAGCCAACTTTGGTTTGATATTTAAGCCTGTTTATTTCTTTTTTAGCTGTTAGAACACCATCCTTTAATGCCTTGTCTATATTTTCAAATCCTCCATCACCTGCAAAGGATACTCTTAAATTAGGTTCCTCAGTGATTTGTAAAGAATACAACTTACTACCAAATCTTTGGATGACGGTCTTAATCGTATTTTCCCAGTCGTCTCTTTGATATGAAATAGACCTATAACACAGAACTAAGTCAATTTTTCGTGTCTCATTTGAGTATTGAAGTATATTCTCTGGAGCTTCAAAAGCTAACTTACTATCACCAAGATATTGAATGTAGCCTCTAATAACTATGAAGCTGTCGTTTTGTTGTATTTCACTTAAAGCTGATTTTATTTTTGAAGGATTGTCAGGCTCTCCAGTCGCAAGTTCTGAGTCAGTACCCGCAACGCTTCCAATGTATATTCCAAAAGTCATAGTTTATAATTTTGTTTCAATAATTGCCACCAATGGCTCGGCGACTTGGCGAAGTAGCGAAGCTGTATCGAAGATACAAAAGCGGAGCTATTTAGCCAAGTCGCTTGTTGTAAGCAGTCCGCGAAGCGGCGGCTTACGGCAAGCGACGTAAGTCGCCGAGCCATTGTTAGCAAGGAGCGCAGCGGATTGCTAACAACGGATCAGGCGCTTGGCGCACGTGCTGGAGCATTGCTCCAAGCGCGTGTTAGAGGACAGTCCCGAAGGGCTGTACTCCGGCAAGCGCCTGATCCGTTGAGAGGGAAGCCCGGAGGGATTTCCTCTCAACATCTGTTTTAACGAAACGAATATACGGAAAATTTCGCTTAACCAACCCTATATACGTGTTTCGTTATTTGACTTTTCTTTCTACATAAGATATTGATATATTTGTATTTAAAAAATAAAACCGCACAAATAGCGAAACAAAATATTATAAAATACTATTTCCCTGATATGAATAGCGAAATCATACTTGAAACCTTCGAAAAGAGATTGCTGATGCAGAGATATGCTGGCAATACCATTAGATCGTACAAGGATTACGCTAGTATATTTCTTAAACATGTTAGCAAATATCCCTCCCTTGAAGAAATTCCACTGTCAGATATTGAGGCGTTTATAAACGAAAAAGTTCAAAATGGGAAAATTAGTGTTTCCTATCAAAAAGGATTAGTGGGCGCAATCAAGAAGATGTACGAACTGATATTGGACAAAAAAATCCAACTGGATTACTTATACCCGAAACGCTCATTTTCTAAATTACCTAAATTCTTTTCAAAAGAAGAAGTAAGAAATATTCTCGATAACACTCAAAATCTAAAACACAAGGCTATTCTGATGACAATCTATAGTTGTGGACTACGTCTTAGCGAACTGTTGAATCTCAAAATCAAAGACATAAAATCTTCCGATGGAATTATCAGAATCCATCAAAGCAAAGGTAATAAAGATCGGATTGTATCATTACCAGACAAATTGCTGGCGACTTTGAGACATTATTATCAAGCATTCAAGCCAAAGGAGTACCTCTTCGAAGGTGAGAAGGGTGGCAAGTATAGCGAACGAAGTGTACAGTTGATTCTGAAAAAAGCATTGATCAAAGCAAATGTTCAGTCGGAAGGCTCTGTACATACATTGCGACATTCTTATGCCACACATTTAATCCAATCAGGTATCGATATCCGAATTGTAAAAGAGTTATTGGGTCATGAAAATATAAAAACGACTATGATCTACACTCATATCACTGACATAGACAAGCAAAAGACTCCTAGCCCTCTTGATTTTTTATAAGAATAAGATGAACTTTTCACGCTCTATAGAAACAAGCATTATGCTCCAATCATTCTTTAAGAAGGGTTATTCTTCTAGCTTAACTTAACTTTGCTTAGGTTATTGAATAATCAATATTCAGATATAATTTGTCCGAAATGTGTCCGAAAAAAGAAAAAGCCACTGATTATCAGTGGCTTTTGTCGGGGTGGCAGGATTCGAACCTACGACCTCCACATCCCAAATGTGGCGCGATACCGGGCTACGCTACACCCCGAAAAGGTATCACCTTTGTTTTATGTGGCACAAATATCGAATCATTTTTTGACTTTGTCAACACCCTATAGAAAATTAATCACTAAACGACTGATTGATTGCATAATATTTTCATCAAAACAATATATTCTATTGAATTTAGCAATCAAAAACACCCTCCATATAGTCTACAAAGGAATATTCAAAATATCTTTAGATTATCCATTTCATTTTCATATCTTTGCATCCGATTTGAATATCAGTCAATAGTTTTTTAAAAAAGTATTTTTATATTCAGAAAATAAGTCGTAATATTGCATTCCGATTTTTACAGGATATAAATCGTTAATAATTACTCGAAATCATGGATTTAGTAAAATTTGTAGAAGAACAAGCGGTAGTAAAGAATGAAATTCCCGCTTTCAAAGCTGGAGATACCATCAGCGTTCATTATAAAATTCGCGAAGGAAATAAAGAGCGTGTACAGGTGTACCAAGGTGTAGTAATTCAATTAAACAGCGAAGGTGCTAACGCTACTTTTACCGTTCGTAAAATCTCAAACGGTGTAGGTGTTGAACGTATTTTCCCTGTAAACTCACCAAACATTGAAAAAATTGAAGTAAACAGCTACGGTAAAGTTCGTCGCGCGAAATTATTCTATTTACGCGGCCTTACTGGTAAAGCTGCTCGTATTAAATCGAAAAGAATCTAATTACGACTATTACAGCATAAAAAAAGGCTCTGAATATATTCAAAGCCTTTTTTTATTGACTATATTGCCCTGGCTTCTCAAACGCAGACAGCACAACCAACTTCCTTCTGTAATAAATTTAGGACAATTAGATAATGTCCTTCAAAATTCCAACCCTCTTTTTGCCGCGCTAAAACATTTTACTTACTTTTAGCACCGTATCTGAAAGGTAGAATCGTAGATGATTACAATAGCGGAAAACAAACTGGTATTGTTTCATCCCAACTTGGCTACCGCTAAAAATCAAACTGTATCTTGATGAGAACTATAGCTTTTATCCTTACTTTTATCATCTATCCGACCTTTATTTTTGCACAACGAAATCTGAATGAATTTCTTCAGCTACAGTCGCGCCCTCAAACGTATTATGTACTTCCAGTAACAGATGCGATCACGATTGACGGAAAGGACAGTGAAGCTTCCTGGTCAAAAGCGATATGGACAGATTCTTTTAAGGATATTGAGGGATCAAATAAACCTGCCCCTACTTTTAAGACACAAGTCAAGATGCTTTGGGACAAAGAAAATCTTTACATTTTTGCTAAGCTTCAAGAACCCCATATCAAAGGATATTTAAGACAAAAAGATACAATCATCTATCATGACAATGATTTTGAGATCTTTCTCAAGCCAAATCTATTATCGCCAGAATATATAGAGATTGAAATAAACGCATTAAATACCGTAATGGATCTTTTGATGACTAAACCTTATCGCTTTGGCGGCAGGGCTAATCTAAATTGGGACACAAAAGATATGGAAAGTGCAGTCTATCATGCTGGGTCCATCAACAATCCTCAAGACAAGGATGAATTTTGGACTGTGGAAATGAAAATACCTGTAAAAAGTCTAAAATACTTTGGCGAAGGAAATCAGATTAAAGCAAATGAAACCTGGAAGATAAACTTCTCACGTGTTCAGTGGCATTATGACAACACCGAAACAACCTACAGCAAGAGAAAAGACAACACGGGTAAGACGCTCGCTGAAGAGAACTGGGTATGGTCTCCAATCGGCCTCGTTAATATGCATTACCCTGAGCGATGGGGACATATAAAATTTGTTAACGACACAGACCATCAACCTATCGATGAGCAATTCCTCGCACTCGAAAAAGTTACCTGGAATATCTTTTACCTGCAACAGATCTATAGAAAGGATAAAAAACGCTATGCAACGTCAATTCAGGAGCTAAGCAAATTATATCCTGAAATTATAAATGAGCACAAAAATTATGAGATTGTATTTTCAAACAGTAATAATTTCTATCGCATTGAAATCAAGTCAAAAGCACAGCCTACATTAAAGACAACAATAGATAGCCAAGGTAATATCTATTTTTAATTTAATTAATCGAGCCATCTTCAATTCTGATTTTGAATAAAAATTGCTATCTTTGTATCCCGTACATAGAGCAACTATTATTGGTCATTTTGACCACATAAAATTGAAAATCCTTTAATTGTTATGACTAAATATATTTTTGTTACGGGCGGCGTTACTTCGTCGTTGGGGAAAGGTATTATTGCTGCCTCCCTTGCTAAACTTCTCCAAGCGCGTGGCTATAAAGTTACCATTCAAAAATTCGACCCTTACATTAACATCGATCCAGGAACATTAAATCCATATGAACATGGAGAATGTTATGTTACAGAAGATGGCGCTGAAACAGACCTTGACTTAGGTCATTACGAGCGCTTCCTGAATGTCCCTACCTCACAAGCAAATAACGTCACGACAGGCCGCATCTATCAACACGTTATCCAACAAGAACGTGAAGGTGCATATTTAGGAAAAACCGTTCAAGTGATTCCCCATATCACCGATGAGATAAAACGCAGAATGCAACTGTTGGGTGAGTCCGGCAAATATGACATTATCATCACTGAATTGGGCGGAACTGTAGGCGATATTGAGTCCTTACCGTTTGTGGAGGCCGTAAGACAGCTTCGCTGGGAATTAGGAGCCAATAATTCACTGGTTATCCATTTGACTTTAGTCCCTTATTTGGCTGCTGCTGGTGAGCTTAAAACAAAACCTACCCAGCATTCCGTAAAAACATTATTGGAATATGGTGTACAACCTGATATTCTAGTATGTCGTACTGAACATAAATTATCGCAAGAAATCCGTAAAAAATTAGCGCAATTCTGTAATGTCAACATCAACGCCGTCGTAGAATCTATCGATGCGTCGACGATTTATGATGTCCCATTATTGATGTTGAAGGAGAATCTTGATAAAACAGCATTAACAAAGCTAAAACTTTCCAACAAAAATGAGCCTGATCTGGAAAACTGGAAAAACTTTTTAGGTAAGCTCAAAAACCCGACAAGTGAAGTTAATATTGCTTTGGTCGGAAAATATGTTGAGCTTCCAGATGCTTACAAGTCTATTATCGAAGGATTTATCCATGCGGGCGCAACAAACGAATGTAAAGTAAAAGTGAGCTATATTGCTGCTGAAAGTGTTACAAAAGAAAATGTTGCTGAAAAGCTGAAAGGTATGGATGGAGTTTTGGTTGCTCCGGGTTTCGGTGAACGCGGCTTGGATGGTAAGCTAAATGCTATTCAGTATGTTCGTGAAAATAATATTCCGTTCTTTGGTATCTGCTTAGGTATGCAATGTTCGGTTATCGAATTCGGAAGAAACGTATTGGGATTAAAAGATGCCAACAGTTTTGAAATGGATGCCAACACCAGCAATCCGGTCATCAATTTGATGGAAGAGCAAAAAAATATCACCAATATGGGCGGTACAATGCGTTTAGGTGCTTACGACTGTGAAATTAAAAAAGGAACTAAGGCCTTTGCCATCTATGGTAAAACAAAAATTTCTGAAAGACACCGTCACCGTTATGAGTTTAACAATGACTATTTAAAACAATATGAAGCAGCTGGAATGATTGCTTCAGGATTCAATCCGGAGACTGGATTAGTTGAAATTGTCGAATTGAAAAACCATCCATTTTTCGTTGCCGGACAATTTCATCCAGAATTAAAGTCAACTGTTGCAAATCCTCACCCACTTTTTGTTAGCTTTGTAGCCGCTGCTTTGGCCAACAAAAAATCAAAGTAGTAATAGAAGGATACAATTAATTAAGTTTAATTATTAAAAATGGATAGAAATACCCTAATTGGTTTGGTCCTGATGTTTGCTATCATCACTGGTTCATTTTACCTGATGAAGCCTTCAGAATCGGAAATCAAACAAGAACAAGCGAGACAAGAGGCTAAAGCGCGCACAGAAAAAGGACTGCCTGCCGAAAGTGACTCTACCGCTAAAGCCAAAGCAGCACAAACAGCAGTGATTGCTGATTCGGCGGAATTGAAAAAGCCTTTTGGTGCGACAAAATTTGGAACGGAGAAAGTCATTACGATTGAAAACGAGAAAATCATTGCCAAAATCAGTACAAAAGGTGGTAAGGTTAAATCCGTAGAACTAAAAGGCGAAAAGAATTTCAATGGAAAACCTTTGATGCTTTTTGATGGTGAGGACAATAAGTTTGGTTTTCAATTTAACGCAGCTGGTCAAAACGTATCAACAAATGATTTATACTTCAATACAGAATCTTCGGATATCCAAGTTTCTGGTGAAGGTAAACAATCTGTAAAATTCCGACTAAATTACAGTGCCGAACAGTATATTGAATATGTGTACTCGATTGCTGGTAAAGGCTATAATGTTGGACTGGATATTAACACAAAAGGGATACAGAATTTAATTCCGCAGAGTCAAAAAACGTTGACCCTTAACTGGAACACCGCGTTGAGACAAAAAGAGCAAAACATAGAATCTGAAAGACAGAAATCTACACTTTATTATAAAGAAGATAATAAAGTAGATCATCTTTCAGAATCAAAAGATGCGGATGAAGCATTGGAGAAAAAAGTACAATGGATTGCATTCAAGCAGCATTACTTTTCTAATATCCTCAGTACTAAAGATGGTTTTGTCAATGCAAAAGTGGATGTAAAACATGCTTCAGAAACCGACATCGTCAAATTCTATAATACAAACGCAGAATTGGCATTTGATAATCATAAGGACAATAACTATTCCTTAAACTTCTTCTTTGGACCAAATCAATACAATGTATTGAAGGCCGAGGGTAATGACTACCAATCGATCATCAATATGGGTTGGGGCCCTATGCGTTGGATCAACCAATGGATTACAGTACCTGTATTTAACTTCCTGGATGGTTTCCATATGAGCTACGGTATCGTTATCCTTTTATTGACATTGATGTTGAAGCTGATTCTTTCACCAATGACCTACAAGTCTTATGTCTCTATGGCAAAAATGCGTGTATTAAAACCGCAGCTGGATGAGATCAAAGCAAAAGTGGGTGAAGATAATCAAATGTTGATGCAGCAGGAGCAAATGAAATTATACAAACAGGTTGGTGTAAATCCACTTGGTGGATGTCTTCCGCTTGTCCTACAAATGCCATTTACAAT
Source organism: Sphingobacterium sp. UBA6317 (assembly GCF_002440385.1). Taxonomy (NCBI): domain Bacteria; kingdom Pseudomonadati; phylum Bacteroidota; class Sphingobacteriia; order Sphingobacteriales; family Sphingobacteriaceae; genus Sphingobacterium; species Sphingobacterium sp. UBA6317. Next base: position 27,377 of record NZ_DJTD01000060.1, read on the forward strand.
TGCGTTCTTCTACTTCTTTCCAAATTTATTTGAATTGAGAGGACAAAGCTTCTTGTTTATGAAGGATATGTCAACCTATGATACACTGTTTACATTTGCACCTATTTTTGGATCATTCAACCACATCTCTTTGATGTGTATCTTGATGACATTGACAACATTGTTGACGACTTGGTATAACAACGCTACATCTGGTGCTACAGGACAAATGAAATACATGGGCTATATCATGCCTTTGATTTTCTTCTTTGTTTTGAATAGCTTCCCAGCAGGTTTGAACTACTACTATTTCTTAAGTGCATTATTTACGTTCTTGACTCAGTTGGTTATTCGCACCATGGTGAATGATGAGAAAATCTTAGCTAAATTGGAGGAAAATAAAAAGAATCCAAAAGCAGATAAAAAATCGAGCTTCCAAACGAAAATGGAAGAGATGATGCGTGCACAACAACAAGCACAACAAAATAAAAACAAATCGTAAGATTTATCATACTGATAAAGAAGGCTTCCAAATTGGAAGCCTTCTTTGTTTGTGAACTTTTGTAGCATTTCGTCAAACCAAACGTTAAAAAGGGTGTTAATAGGTTAAAATTTAGAATATGAACTTTAAAAACATCGCCATATTGGCCATCTTAATCGTTAGTCTTGGAAGTTGCTCTGTGATCAAGAAGAACGCGAATGAGCAGAACACAGACAGTAGCATGTCGTCAGTAATTGGAAAAAAATGGCAATTGATTGAAATCAATGGACAGCCAGTAGCGGCTCAGATCAACGGTAAAATGCCTTACCTCCAGCTGGATGAAAAAAGTTACAGTGCAAGTGGGGGATGTAATGGCATCGGTGGAGAATTGACTTTATCAAAGAATGGAAAGGTTAAATTTGCTCAGGGTATGTCTACGATGATGGCCTGTCCGGATATGTCTATTGAACAAGCCTTATCCAAAAACCTGATTGCTGCAGATAACTATACGGTTAAGGATGATATTCTTAGCTTGAACAAAGCGAAAATGGCTCCCCTGGCAAAATTTAAGCTGATTCAGGACAACAAGCAACAACTTAGTGGAGCTTGGGAACTTGATTATATATCCGGCCCACGGATTGCTTTCGATGGCCTATATCCCAATCGTAAACCGACCATGATCTTTGATGCTTCCAGTGGTAAAGTAAACGGAAATAGCAGCTGCAATAACTACAATATGACTTTTAAAACGAATGGAAACACCATCAATTTTGGCCCCATTATGTCGACAAAGATGGCCTGCGAAGGTAATGGTGAAGCAACTTTCTTTTCGACCTTAGAAAAGGTAAATACCTTTAGCATAAGCGAGAATACATTGACATTTATCATGGGAGATATTGCTATTATGCGATTCAAACGGAAATAGAAAATTAGATTTTTGCTCCAAATGAAGTAAAACTGGCGTTGTTACGGAACAACGCCAGTTTTATATATTAAGCGATATTTGGCAACAGAATGCCAAAGACCAGCCTGATAATCCCTAAACAAAGGCACTAAATCCAGTTATACTTCTACCAACAATAAGTGAATTGATTTCTTTTGTCCCCTCATAGGAATAAATGGCTTCAGCATCGGCCAAAAACCGTGCGACATTATATTCCAACAGAATACCGTTTCCGCCCATGACCTCTCGAGCCTTGGAAACAATATCCCTCGTACGTAAAGAACAGAAGACTTTGGCCAGCGAGGCATGTTCATCTCTTAGCTCACCCTTATCCTGTAATTCAGATAATCTGAAGACAAGCGTTTGCATAGCCGTTAAATTGGACAACATTTCAACCAGGTGATTTTGAATAAGCTGAAAAGAGGCGATTGGTTTACCAAATTGCCTCCTTTTACGCGTATAATCCAAGGCATTTTCATAGGCGCCTCGCGCACATCCTACGGCCATCCAAGCGACACCTGCTCGCGTCATCTGAAGAACCTTTCCTGTATCTTTAAAAGAATTTGCATGTTGCAGGCGATCACTTTCTTGAACGATGCAATTCGCTAAAGTAATAAGACCATTCTGTACGATACGCAAAGCCATTTTATCTTTAATTTTCTCAACGGAAAAACCTGGATTATCCTTTCGTACAATAAACCCCTTAACTTCGCCATCATCAAGATCCCTAGCCCAAACAATGGTTATATCCGAAAAAGTGGAGTTCCCGATCCATTTTTTCTGACCATTTAACACCCAGCCTTCGGCGGTCTTCTTACAGGTTGTTGTCAATCCGCCCGCTGCTCCCGACCCTACTTCGGGCTCGGTTAGACCAAAAGCACCAATCACTTGCATTTTCTGCATGTTGGGCAACCACTCCTGTTTTTGTTCTTCGGATCCGCATATATAGATTGATCCCATAGCCAAACCACTCTGTACGCCAAAAAAAGTCGCTACAGAAGCATCAACACGCGCTATCTCCGCTGCGATGATCCCCTCCATTAAAGAACTGCCCCCCATACAGCCATACCCATCGTAGGTATAGCCACAAATATTTAAAGCGGCTAGTTTCGGTATAATTTCGAAAGGAAATTCATCTCTTAACCAATATTTATTGACAATTGGCTTGACTTCATTCTCCATAAATTCCCGCACCTTCAATTGCAATGCACGATCTGAATCATTTAATTTGCTATCCATAGCATAGAAATCACCATTAATAGGAGGTAATTCCTTTTTTTCTTTTCCTGCACTCAGCATTTTCATTAAACCATGAAGCTGCTTATCATCCATTTTTGATACGGCATCCATTACTGCTCCCAAATCCACTTTCTTCGATATTTCTTCCAATTTGCCAAAGTCTATTGATTTTGCCAAATCCATTATATTCTTTACTTTATCAAACATAATTGCAATTTCTTTTTAAGTGTTTACTTTTTAAAATAAGAAATATAATCGAAAATTGTTTGTTATCAATACCATCTTATCCCTAGATTGGCTAAAATACATTCACACAAGCTCAGCACAACAAACACACAAGAACGACACAATGATCACCCTTCCTTAGCCCTTGTTAAGCTAAAGGATGACACAAGCCGAGACTTGTGGGATACCATCTTATTCTAAATAAATTAAACAACTTAAATTCAGTCATTTATATATTATTTTAAAAAAAACATATTTTTTGGGTTACCTTTTTTGGTTACGTGTATTAAGAGATGAAAAAGAAAATTATTTCAATTTAAATTAGAAAATTAGAAAATGAAAAACGCATTAAAATTCGGTTTCTTAGGTTTAGCTTTAACTGTAGCTTTCGCATCTTGTAACAATTCAGAGAAAAAAGCTGAAGGTGCTGCAGATTCAGCTTCTGCTTTAGTTGATTCAGCTGCTAACACTTTGGATTCAGCTGCTAACCACGTAGATTCAGCTGCTGTTAAAGTTGATTCAGCTGCTGCTAAAGTTGATTCAGCTGCTACTAAAAAATAATTTAGGACTGAATAAAGCTTTTGGAAGGCCTTTTTTAACAAAAGGTCTTTCTTTTTTCAAAAAGAGAAAAACCTGGGGTTACCTTTTTAATTTATCGGTATTAATCCCTAAATAACAAGATTTAAAAATATTTTAATTTTAATAAAATGAAAAACGCATTCAAATTCGGTTTCTTAGGTTTAGCTTTAACATTGGCTTTCGCATCATGTGGTGAAACTGCTAAAAAAACTGACGCTGCTACTGATTCAGCTAATGTTGCTTTAGATTCAGCTAACACACAATTGGATTCAGCAAAAACTGCTGTAGATTCAGCAAAATCTGCTGTAGATTCAGCTGCTGCTAAAGTTGATTCAACTAAAGCTGCTCACTAATTTTCTGAAATAGAATTTAGACCTTATAAAAAAGCTTCCTTCACCAAGGAGGCTTTTTTTATATCTGCGCCAATTAAATTGCTAAGCTCCAAGCATTTTTTTACCTTTGCCAAAAAATCATTCAATCTATGGCTTTATCATCTTTAACAGCAGTTACTCCTATCGACGGACGCTATTACAATAACACTCATGAACTTTCAGCATTTTTTTCTGAATTTGCTTTAATAAAATATCGCGTACGCGTGGAAGTGGAATATTTTATTGCATTAGGTGAATCAGGTATTGCTCAATTGCAACAATTTGACAAAAGAGTAAATGAGAAATTGCGTGATATTTATAGAAATTTTTCTGAGGAAGATGCCACTTGGATCAAAGACACAGAGAAAGTTACGAACCATGATGTTAAAGCGGTTGAATATTTTCTAAAAGATCAATTTGAAAAATTAGGGCTACAGGACTACCTTGAATTCATTCATTTTGGTTTAACATCGCAAGATATCAATAATACAGCTATTCCGCTTTCTTGGAAAGAAGCCATTAAAGAAAGTTACTCGCCAGCGATTGACGAGTTGCTTCATGAATTAAAATCATTAGCGACGTCATGGTCAGGCATTCCGATGTTGGCCCGTACACATGGACAGCCTGCATCTCCAACTCGTTTGGGCAAAGAATTTTATGTTTTCATTGAACGTATAGAACGTCAATTGCAGTTATTACATCAAGTACCGTATTCAGCTAAATTTGGTGGTGCGACTGGTAATTTTAATGCGCATCACGTTGCATATCCAGCGACAAATTGGATCGATTTTGGAAATAATTTCGTCAACAATATCTTGGGTTTAGACCGTTCGCAAACGACCACGCAAATTGAGCATTACGATAACTTTGCGGCAAGTTGTGATGCCTTAAAACGGATCAACAATATTGTCATCGATTTATGTCGTGATATTTGGACGTATATTTCCATGGATTATTTTAAGCAAAAAATCACTGCCGGTCAAATCGGTTCTTCGGCTATGCCACATAAAGTCAACCCGATTGACTTTGAAAATGCAGAAGGAAATTTAGGTATTGCAAATGCAATTTTTGAGCACCTCGCAGCGAAGTTACCTGTTTCCCGTCTTCAACGGGATTTAACAGATTCTACGGTATTACGTAATATTGGTGTTCCATTTGCACATACCCTAATTGCTATTAAATCAACTTTGAGAGGGTTACGCAAATTGATCTTAAACGAACAGGCATTGGCCAATGATCTTGAAAATAATTGGGCTGTTGTTGCCGAAGCGCTACAAACGATACTAAGACGAGAAGGCTATCCAAAACCGTATGAAGCTTTAAAAGACCTAACACGTACCAACACGCATGTCACGAAAGAAACAATAGCGACATTTGTTGATAATCTAAATGTGTCAGCGGAAGTTAAAGAGGAACTGAAAGCGATCAGTCCTTCTAACTACACAGGTGTTACTTTATAAGCTTTTACTTATAGATGACCTTAAGAAAGCTCCTTTTGACCTATATTTGTTTGGAATAAAATAGATATTACATGGCTACGATTAACGTATATACAGAGTCTACCCCCAATCCTTCTACAATGAAGTTCTTGGTCAATAAATTGTTGATCAACGGTAGTGTAGATTATCCAAATAAAGAAGCAGCACAAGATTCACCGTTTGCACTTGAATTGTTCAAATTTAATTTTGTAAGTGGTGTATTTTTCGCGAGTAACTTCGTTACTATTACCAAAACGGAAGATGCAGAATGGGAAGACATCGAAGCTTTGTTGAAAGATTTTGTAAAAGGTGCTGTAGAGTCTGAACTTGCTGTAAAAACGGTACACCACGACACAGAAGTGGATTTTGAGGGCACCGAAACTGAAGTTAAGATACAACAAGTTTTACACGATTATGTACGACCTGCTGTTGAACAAGATGGGGGTGCTATACATTATAAATCATTTAATGAAGGTGTGGTAACGGTTGAACTAAAGGGTTCTTGTAGCGGTTGTCCATCATCTACAATTACTTTAAAAGCAGGCATTGAAGGATTGTTGAAACGCATGGTTCCGGAAGTGACTGAAGTTGTTGCTGAAGCCATGTAATCTTAGCTTCACATTTATAATAAAAAAAGGATTCGGCATGAGTGATGCTGAATCCTTTTTTTATGCCCGGTAATGCAAAAGGTCTGAAAATATCCAGCGTATCAAAGTAGTAATCAGGCAGGCAAAACTCCCTGGCTCCAATAGCATTTTATAAGTATTATCCTGCGAACATTTTTCTAAAGCGGCTTGAGATTCGGTTATAAGTCAATATAAATTCATTTTTTAACAAGCATCTAGCTTAAAAATAGTTAACTTTACGACCAATTGTGAAACCAACAAAAAAAATGAGTGCAGATATTAACAAACTAGAACAAATTGCATCACAGGTAAGACGTGATATCGTACGTATGGTACACGCTTGTCAATCAGGACACCCAGGTGGTTCGTTAGGTTGTACAGATTACTTTGTGGCGCTTTATTTCAATGCAATGAAACGCAATCCTTCCTTTGACATGGATGGAAAAGGAGAAGATTTATTCTTCCTATCAAATGGACACATCTCTCCTGTATTTTACAGTACATTGGCGCATGCAGGATATTTTGAAGTGAGCGAATTAGCAACGTTCAGAAAAATCAATTCCAGACTTCAAGGTCACCCAACAACGCACGAAGGTCTTCCAGGTATTCGTATTGCGTCGGGATCATTGGGCCAAGGATTATCTGTTGCAATTGGAGCCGCACAAGCAAAAAAATTGAATAAAGACAATAATCTAGTTTATGTATTAATGGGTGATGGCGAATTGCAGGAGGGCCAAGTTTGGGAAGCTGCGATGTATGCACCACACAATAAGATCGACAATTTAATTGCTACTGTTGACTATAACAAAGCACAAATTGACGGATCTACAGATCAAGTATTATCTCTTGGTGATCTTCGTGCAAAATGGGAAGCATTTGGCTGGGATGTGATGGAAATTGCTAAAGGCAATGATATGAATGCTGTTGTTGAAGGTTTAGCAGAAGCTAAATCACGCACAGGAAAAGGTAAACCAGTCATTATTCTGATGCATACTGAAATGGGTAACGGTGTTGATTTTATGATGGGTTCTCATAAATGGCATGGTGTTGCTCCAAATGACGAACAATTGGCGTCGGCATTGAATCAGCTTACAGAAACTTTAGGAGATTACTAGAATGAAAAAATATACTTATACAGAGTCAAAAGATACACGTTCAGGATTTGGTGCGGGATTACTAGAAGCAGGAAAGCAAGATGAGAATGTAGTTGCATTATGTGCTGATTTAATCGGTTCGTTAAAAATGAACGATTTTATCAAAGAATTTCCAGAACGTTTTTTCCAAATCGGTATCGCGGAAGCTAATATGATGGGGATTGCTGCCGGACTTACGATCGGTGGTAAAATACCATTCACTGGTACATTCGCAAATTTCTCAACAGGACGTGTTTATGATCAGATTCGCCAATCGATTGCATACTCGGACAAAAATGTAAAAATTGCAGCGTCGCATGCTGGCCTAACCTTAGGTGAAGATGGTGCAACTCACCAAATATTAGAAGATATCGGCTTGATGAAAATGTTGCCAGGAATGACAGTGATCAATCCTTGTGATTTCAATCAAACAAAAGCCGCTACGATTGCAGCAGCAAAATATGAGGGACCAGTTTATTTGCGTTTTGGCCGTCCCGTAGTTCCTAACTTCACTCCTGCTGATCAAGAATTTGTGATTGGTAAGGCGGTATTATTAAATGAAGGAACGGATGTTACGATCATTGCTACAGGTCATTTAGTATGGGAAGCTATCCAAGCTGGCGAGAAATTAGCTGAGTTGGGTATCAACGCTGAGATTATCAATATCCATACCATCAAACCTTTGGATGAAGAAGCTATTTTAAAATCTGTTGCGAAAACCAAATGTGTCGTAACGGCAGAAGAGCATAATCGTCTTGGCGGTTTGGGTGATAGCGTTGCTCAAGTGTTAACAAGAGAGTTACCTACTCCACAAGAGTACGTTGCCGTAAATGATAGTTTTGGAGAATCAGGTACTCCTGCTCAATTGATGGAAAAATACGGTTTGAATGCTGCGGCTATTGTGGCTGCGGTTCAAAAAGTAATCAAAAGAAAATAACAAAACTACGCAAGTCAATATATGGATGACGCTTTAATTATAGCAAAATTCGCCGAAGAGAGTACGCGAGAAGAAGCTTTCCGTTTATTGTTGAAGAAATATCAACAGAAGATTTATTGGCATGTGCGAAGAATGGTCATCGATCATGACGATGCGGACGATGTTGTTCAAGATATCTTTGTCAAAGTATGGAAAAACCTGGGGAATTTCCGTGAAGACTCACAATTATACACTTGGCTTTATCGTATCGCAACAAATGAATGTATTACCTTCTTAAATAAGAAAAAGCAAAAGCAGAACGTGTCGTTGGATGACGACACGACTGCTTATTTGGCAGAAACGCTTGCTGATGGCAATTATTTTAACGGTGATAAAGCTCAAATGAAATTACAACAGGCTTTGTTGACTTTGCCAGAAAAGCAAAAATTGGTCTTCAATATGAAATATTTTGAAGATATGAAATACGAAGAAATTTCAGAAGTACTCGGAACAAGTGTCGGAGCGCTTAAAGCCTCTTATCATTTAGCTGTCAAAAAAATAGAGGCATTTTTTAACAACAACGATTAAACCTTTTAGCGAAATTAGGTTCTAACAGATACTATGAAGGAAAATGGCACATATCATGATGGGCTGGAGCCTACAAATCTTCCAGCATCGTTGCGTGAAAATCCATTTGGCTTACCTGAAAATTATTTCAGTGATTTAGAATCAAAAATAATTACGCAAGTCAAATTGGTTGAATGCAAGGAAGAATCCATCTTTGAGGTTCCAGAAGGATATTTTAATAGCTTATCTGACGCCATAATGTGTAAGGTTGCGGAAGATAGTTTAAAAAATCAGGTTACTACAGACGGCTTTGAAATTCCTGAAAATTATGCTTCTGAACTATCTTCAACTATCTTCAACCGAATTTTAGAAGACAAATTAAAAGAAACGATTGCATCGGATGGCTTTACCATGCCTTCTGCTTATAATCAAACCCTTGAAGACTCCATCTTCGCCCGTTTAGCGGCGGAGAAATTGAAGGAAACAGTTCCGACAGATGGTTTTACAGCTCCTGTTGGCTACGAAGAAATAGTTGAATCGACAATTTTTGCTCGTATTGCTGAAGAAAAACTAAAAGAAACGATTGTGACTGCAGGTTTTGATGTACCACAACATTATTTTGAGATTCTTTCGGACAGCATCATTGATCGTGTTCAAATGCTTGAAAAGGATAATACACCGATCCGTCAGATTGGGAAACCTAAAAAATGGTACGCTCGTTATGCGGTTGCGGCATCCTTTGCGGCTATGTTGAGTATAGGCGGATATTGGGGTTATCAATATCAACAGCAAAATACGACTCCTGTAGAAGCTGTTGCAGAAGAGCAGTTAAGCCAGCATTTGTCAGAAATTCCTAAGCAGGAAATCATTAATTACCTTGCGGAGTCGGCTTCTGGTGACGATATGATCTATATGGCCCAGTATACTGACGAAGCAAATCTCCCTACTAAGGGATTTGGAAGTAATATATCTAAACAAGAAATAGAAGATTATCTAAATTATACCTTATAATGATGTTCAATAAAAAATACATATGGATAACATTGTTCTTTAGTATATTTTCTATTGCCTTGGGCTTTGCGCAAGACAAAAATCGATTTCAAGCTATAGAAAATGAAAAAATAGCTTACATTACTAAAGAACTGGATTTAACTCCGAGAGAGGCTCAGCAATTCTTCCCGCTCTATAATGAGTACAGCCAAACGCTTTGGGATATCAGGAAAGAAAAATTGAATGGTGCTCCAAAAAATAGTTTTAGAGGTGGCTCCAGAGACGTCTTACAGTATGATGCTAAAGAAGTGGAGATCAAAAAAGAATATCGGGCCAAATTTGCCAAAGTTATTGGCAATGCGCGGGCATCGCAATTTTTTGAAGTAGAACAGGAATTCAGGGAACATCTATACAAATCCCTGCAGAATAGAAGAAAATAATCTCGAAAATAAAAAAGAAGTCTTGAAGACTTCTTTTTTATTTTCGGACATTTGTAAGATCATGTTAAGCAACAGAGAATTATTTTTAATGAATACCGCTCAAACATCTAGCTCACCTAGATTGGTTGAAGTAGTTAAGGCTGAAGGTGTCTACCTTTATGGCCCAAATGGAGAAGAATACATGGATTTGGTCTCTGGCTTCAATGTCAGCAATATAGGCCATCGTCACCCGAAGGTTTTGGAAGCTATAAAATCACAATTGGACCAGTACCTACATGTCACCGTTTATGGTGAATTTGTGCAGGCCCCACAGGTGCAATTTGCTACAGAATTATTAGCAGAACTTCCTCCTAATTTTCAATCGGTTTACCTCACCAACAGTGGAACGGAAGCCGTAGAGGGATCAATGAAAATAGCAAAGAAATATACCGGTCGCAGGCAGATTATCGCTGCAAAAAAGGCGTACCACGGCAGTACACAAGGCGCGCTCAGTCTTATCGGAAACGATGCGTACCGTAAAGCGTATGCCCCCCTCCTTCCCGAAATAGATTTTATCGAGTTTAATGATCTGGACGATCTAACAAAGATTACGGAACAAACTGCTGCTGTCATCCTCGAAGCTATTCAGGGGGAAGCGGGTGTCCGAGTCCCGGATATCGCTTACATGCAAGCCGTCAGAAAACGCTGTAATGAAACAGGTACCCTACTGATCTTTGATGAAATCCAAACTGGTTTTGGCCGCACAGGCCGTCTCTTTGCTTTTGAGCATTTTGCTATCGTCCCAGATATCCTGATGCTTGCCAAAGGAATCGGTGGTGGCATGCCCCTAGGCGCATTTGTTGCAGCCAAAGAAGTGATGGATGTTATTAAGGATAATCCCATGCTTGGGCATATCACGACTTTTGGGGGCCACCCCGTAAGTTGTGCCGCAGCACGGGCTTCACTGGCTGTTATCAAGGAAGAAAAATTGGTAGAACAGGTCGAGCGAAAATCGCTTTTATTTAAAGAAAAACTCCGACACCCTGCAATTAAAGAAATTCGAGGATTAGGTCTTATGATGTGTCTGCAATTGGATTCCTTTGATCAGGTTTACAACGTGAGTAAGTATTGTGCTGAAAACGGGGTTATGATCGATTGGTATCTGCATTGTGAAACAGCACTGCGTGTCGCTCCTCCATTGACGATTACAGATCTGGAAATTGAAAAAGCGTGTAACATCATTATAAAAGGTTTGGAAAAGTATGCTTAAAGTATGTAACTTTAAACATAACAAAAACCTAATAATGAACACAAACCGCAGATCATTTATCAAAAAAAGCATTATTGGTTCCGGTCTATTGACTGGTGCCAATATACTGGGAAACGATGTATTCGCTCACGAATCCACCGCCAGTTCCTCAAAAATCAGTTTAAATAACGACGACATCATTTTATTTCAGGGTGATTCCATTACGGATGTGGGCCGAGATAGAAACAATAGAAATGCCAATGATACCGCAGCACTTGGACGCGGTTATGCTCTATTGGCTGCCAGCCAGCTCTTAAATAAATATTCGGCAAAAAAACTAAAGGTATATAATACAGGTATTAGTGGAAATCGTGTGCCCGATCTTCAAAAGCGCTGGCAGGAGGATACACTGGCAATTAAACCCACTGTATTGAGTATTTTGATCGGTGTGAACGATTTCTGGCGAACAATCGACCGCGGAGCACAGACAACGGTTGAGGAGTATAAATCCCAATACCAAAAGTTACTACAGGAGACATTACAAAAGCTTCCAAACGTCAAATTGATCATTGGAGAACCTTTTGCAGTAAAGGGCGTAGGTCACATTACTGAAGCGTGGTATCCAAAATTTTTGGCCTACCAAGAATCCGCTCGTGAGGTCGCCAAAGAATTTGGCGCAATTCTAATTCCCTATCAAAAAATATTCGACAATGCCCAAAAGAATGCTCCTGGTGCCTACTGGGCAGCAGATGGTGTACACCCTACCCTTGCCGGCGCACAGATGATGGCCTCAGCCTGGATGGACTGCATCAAATAATAACAAAAAAGAGCGGATATTTTATTGAAATCCGCTCTTTCGTGTTTAACATGCGCCTATATGCCAAATCTAGATTTCTTTGTAAGGTGTTTTTTGTAGATTGGGAAGAAAATAAGCCACAATACCCATCAATGGCAGGTAGGAACATAGGTGATAAATAAACTCGATGGACGTATGATCTGCCTGCCAGCCAAGTACAGCGGATCCAATCCCTCCCATTCCAAATGCAAAGCCGTAAAATAAACCTGAAACCATGCCCAACTTCTTAGGCAATAGTTCTTGTGCATAAACAATAATTGCTGGAAAAGCTGATGATAAAATCAATCCAATAATCACGATTAGTATTCCCGTCATCGTAAGTCCGACATAGGGTAATGCTAATGCAAATGGTGCAACGCCCAAGACGGAGAACCAAATGACATATTTGCGACCAAATCGGTCCCCGAATACTCCCCCCAGTAATGTTCCCACCGCAACAGCTATCAGAAAATAAAATAGATAGACTTGTGCTTCCACTTCATTAATCCCAAATTTCTTGATGGTATAAAACTGGAAATAGTTTGTAATACTTGCTATATAGAAGTATTTTGAAACAATCAGTAAGAGGAGTATAATAACGGTCACGATGATTCGGCTATTGGGTAGATCAGGCACGCGTATTGTTTTCTTCGTTGATTTGGCAAAGCTCTGAAGCCTCTTTTTATACCAACTACCAATATAATAAGATATAAATTGGCCAAGAATCGTAAATAAGCACATCCAGGCGATCGCCTGCTGCCCTCTCGGTAATACCAAAAAAGCGACAATGATTGGGGCCATTGCGGTCCCTGCATTTCCTCCAATCTGAAAAATAGATTGTGCCATACTTCTTCTCCCTCCCGATGCCATATAAGCTACACGAGAAGATTCAGGGTGAAAGATTGAAGAACCAATCCCTACCAGAAAAACAGAAAATAAGATCCATTCATAACTATGTGCTTTCGAAAACAAAAGCATACCGAGAAGGGAAAAAGACATCCCAATGATCTGAGAGTATGGTACAGGATGTTTGTCCGTAAATGAGCCTACAACGGGCTGGAATATTGAAGCTGCTATCTGATACACCATTGTAATCATCCCAACCTGAGAAAAGCTTAGATGATGCTCTTCTTTGAGCAAGGGATAGGTTGCCGGTATCACTCCCTGAATCATATCGTTCAAAAGATGCACCATGCTCACGGCAAACAAAATAGAAAAAATAGGTCTACTCGTCTTCTCTTGTATCATGACGTTGTTCAAAAATTAAAAAGGTTGATTTGTTAAAATCAACCTAAACTATCTTCATATAATAATTACAATACTCGCACCAACAATCCTTTCAGATACTCGCCTTCTGGGAACGATGCCCGGACAGGATGATCTTCAGGCTGATGAAATTGTCTGATAAACTGAATTTCCTTACCGGCATCCAGTGCAGCCCAAGCGAGCACTTGTTTGAAGGTATCCATGTCCATCGCACCTGAGCAAGAAAATGTCGCTAATAAACCACCACTATTTAACAACATCAATCCGCGGCGATTGAGGTCTTTATACGCCCTTGATGCTCTTTCCAATGCAGATCGAGAGGGTGCATATTTCGGTGGATCCAAGACAATAAGATCAAATTTTTCCCCTTCATCAATGAATTTACGCAATTGCTTGTTTACATCAGACAATATTGCGCTATGTCGACTAAGTTCAAAACCATTTTCAATAATATTCTTTTCCAGGGTTTCAATAGCCAGTGCAGAACTATCTACAGATATAACTTCTGCCGCCCCACTTTTCAAGCTATTTAACGTAAAACCACCGGAATAGCAAAAACAATCTAGGACGCGTTTATTTGAAACGTAATTGGCCGTCAGCTGGCGATTTTCACGTTGGTCGCAATAAAATCCCGATTTTTGTCCATCAATAATGTTCACCTTATAATGAATGCCATTTTCGATAACGTCGACAAATTCAGATGGAAGTTCTCCAAACAAAAGCCCATTGGTATCGGGTAAACCTTCATGTTCGCGAGATTTCAGATCACTACGCTCATAAATTCCTTTGGGTTGCAGCAAAGCATTCAATTCATCGATAATAACTGATTTGACTTTTTCCACCCCAACTGAATGAACCTGAATGGATATAAAATCCGCGTATTTGTCTGCAATAAGTCCAGGAAGAAAATCTGCTTCAGCAAAGATTAAACGAACCGTATTGGTGACACCTTCTTGTAACAGATGCTGTCTTGCTGCTACAGCCTTCTGAACGCGTGCACGCCACCAATCTGCATCAATCTGTGCTTGAGGGTTCCATTCCAATAAACGAATGGCTACACGCGAGCTATTGTGAAATAGACCATAGGCAATAAATTCACGTTCAGCATTGTAAACGCCAACAACTTCGCCATCTTCAATCTTATCGGACAATGATTTAATTGCTCCAGAAAATACCCAAGGATGCAATTGCCAGGCAGCTTTATCCTTACCCTTATTCAAATAAACTGATTTCATTGTTGCAAAATTAACGTATTAATTCGACATCCTGACGAAACTTTTCGGATAAAACAATCCAAGATTCTCAATACAGAACATATTTCCAAAAATACTTTCAACACAAAAACTTTGCTTACTTCTAGATGAAGATAAAAAGGGCTCCTCAATGCTCGCAAAAAGTTGGACACTTTCTAGGGGCATTGCAAAGGAGCCCTCAACGTTTAGTTATGGTTGATTAAATATTTTTTGAAGGCTTCGAAATCAACTTTTAAAGGTTCCGCTAATTTTTCTTTTCCTTGCAATGTTTCTGCACCGGCAGGCAACACTATTTTTCCAAATACATCTGCTGCTATTGCGTCGGGGAATTTGCAGGGATGTGCTGTCGATAAGAAAACCGAAGCGTAATGACCTGGATGCTCCTTTGCATAAGCACGAGCGCCAAGCCAGGCGATTGCTGTATGCGGACAGGCGATATAGTTCGATTCTTCATATAATTTTTGCATTCCTTCTTTTGTTTCTTCATCTGTAAATGTATAAGAAGAGAGCATATTTTTTAATTCCTCCACATTTCCGCCAAAAAGATCCTGTATACGCACCCAGTTGCTGGGATTCCCAACATCCATGGCGTTGCTTAAGGTTTGAACAGAAGGCAGTGGTTCATATTTGCCGGAAGAAAGGAATCGAGGAACGGTATCATTGACGTTTGTTGCAGCTACAAAATGCTTCACTGGAAGTCCCATTTTATAGGCCAATAAACCAGCCCCGATATTACCAAAATTACCACTCGGCACTGTAAACACGACCTCATTGATTCCTTGTGACTTCAATTGTGCATACGCATAAAAATAATAAAATGTCTGTGGGATCAGCCGTGCTATATTGATTGAATTAGCGGAGGTCAAACGCAATACAGCATTGAGTTCTGCATCACTAAAAGCTTGCTTTACTAATGCCTGACAATCGTCAAAAGTTCCTTCAACTTCAATAGCACGAATATTTTGTCCATTGGTGGTCAATTGTAGTTCCTGAACTTCCGAGACTTTACCTTTAGGATATAAGATCGTCACACGTGTTCCTTCTACGCCCAAAAAGCCCAATGCAACAGCTCCTCCTGTATCGCCTGACGTCGCAACAAGCACGTCCAGTAATTTATCGTCAGTCTTTGAAAAATAGCCCATAACCCTGCTCATAAACCGAGCTCCGAAATCTTTAAAAGCATAAGACGGCCCATGAAATAGTTCGAGCACAGCCGTGCTGTCGGTCAAGAATCTTACAGGAGCATCAAAATTGATGGCATCGTTCACAATCTGTTTTAAATCGCCTTTGGGAATATCTTTTCCCAATAGGGTAGAAGCTACTTCGAAAGCAATCTCCTGCAAGGAATACTGTTGAATATTCTTAATGAATAGCGGGTCCAATTGTGGAATCTCTTCAGGCATATACAATCCTTTGTCTGCAGGGAGAGAATTGAAGACCGCATCTTTAAAGGAGACTTCTAATGTTTTATTATTTGTACTATAAAATTTCATATGTAAATAATTTTGTCAAGGCCATATAAAATATCCTGTTATTTTGATTCGTATTCACTTTAGAATGCGGATATTTCATTTTATTATCTTTTCTGAGCCAATTATCAATTGACCTGAGATTTATAAACCTCGTTTCTGTCCGTAAATAATTTTTAATCTAAAACCCTGGGTCCTTCGACATTGACACGGGAAACATAGCCAAAACTGTCAATTTCATTTTCTTTGAGATGAGTTTGAATTTTGTCGGCGATATCCTTTGCTATTTTTTCGTCCCGTGTTATTGCAACGACAGAGGGGCCTGAGCCAGAAATACCAAAACTCAAGGCACCATTTTTCAAAGCAATCTCCTTCATTTCATAAAACTGGGGAATTAAAATTGCACGTGTTGGTTCAATGAGGATATCTTTCATGCTTCGTGCAATGAGATCGTAATCTTCTTTGAACAATGCAGCGACCAATCCCGCGATATTTCCCCATTGTGTCACGGCGTCTTTCAACAGCACTTTATCCTTTATGAGTTGTCTTGCGTCACGTGTGGGAACATCGACCTGTGGAAAAACCACTGCTGCTACGAGTTCTTTTGGGGAAGGGATAGAAATAACATCCAAAGGTTCATTTCCCCGGATTAATGTGATGCCTCCATAAAGCGCTGGAGCAACATTATCGGCGTGGCCTGTACCGCAAGCCAAACGCTCACCTTCAACACAAAATGGTAATAATTCTTCTTTTGTCAAAGGGTTTCCGAGCATGGTATTGATGGCAAAAAGCCCAGCTACGGTGCTTGCTGCGCTGGAACCTAGCCCAGATCCAATTGGCATATGTTTATGCAATTCGATTTCGACACCTACCTTTGATGAGATATTCAGGGCTTGTAATAGATATTGCACACAGGCAGATACGGTGTTCTTACCGGGATCGAGCGGCAGTCTTCCATCGTCACCAGTTATTTCCCGAATCGTTACTCCAGGTTGTTGCGTACGTCGCATCACCACCTCGTCACCGGGTTGCTCAACAGCAAAACCCAATATATCAAAACCGCAGATCATATTTGCGACAGTTGCAGGTGCAAAAACACGAACTTCCGACAGCATGCTGTCTAAATTTATCACCTTATCTTTCAGATACTCCACATTTAAATTATTGGCCATCACGTAATTTTTATTTTCCTTGAATAGTTTTTATGCTCCGACATTTACCAAATCTGCAAATACACCGGCAGCTGTCACCTCAGCTCCCGCACCAGGACCTTTTACGACAAGGGGACGTTCTTTATAACGCTCTGTTGTAAACGATATAATGTTATCGCTGCCTGATAAAGCATAAAAAGGATGGTTTTCATCAACAAACTGAATCGCAATGGATACCTTTCCATTTTCCAATTTCCCGATGTAGCGGATTACTTTATTTTCATTGGCTGCTTTCTTCTTCATTGCTTCGAAATATTCATTTTCCTGTTGCAATTCTGTATAAAAAGAATCTACTGTATCTGCTTTCAAACATGCTGGAGGTAATATTGCACCGAGGTCTACATCTTCGGCCTCAACAGCATACCCCGCATCTCTCGCCAGGATGAGCATTTTACGCATAAAATCTACACCACCTAAATCATCCCTTGGATCTGGCTCGGTGTATCCCAGCTCCTGAGCCTGTTTGACGATATCATAAAAAGAAGCATCTGCTTTAAAATTGTTGAAAATATACGAGATTGTCCCTGAAAGAATAGCCTCTATCTTCAGAATACGGTCACCGCTCAGCATCAAGTCTTTGAGCACCCTGACGATAGGCAATCCTGCACCTACATTTGTTTCATAAAAGAAATCTACACCGTGTCGATGAGCAGTATCGCGTAATGTTTTATATTGCTCGAATTTACCTGAATTCGCAATTTTATTGCAGGTGACGATTGAAATATTGGATTTAAAGATATCTTCGTAGTAGGTTGCAGGTAATTTGCTTGCAGTATTATCGATAAATACACAGTTCGGCAAATTCAGCGCTTTCATTCGATCTATAAACAATGCCAGGTCTGATTCAGTTCCATTTTTAGCAAGTTCATCCGACCAATTATTTAAATCAACACCTTCGGTATTGAAAAGCATTTTACGGCTATTGGAAATTCCAACAACTTTAATTTCAATATCATTTTTATCCAATAGGAAGTCATGTTGATTTTCCAATTGTTTAAATAAAGTTGCACCAATGTTACCGGTACCGATATTAAATACATGCAGCGTTTTCTTTAGCTCTGCAAAAAACGCATCATGTACGGCATTAAGTGCCTTCGCTAAATCTTCTTTACCAATAATTACAGATATATTGTATTCGGATGATCCCTGTGCAATAGCACGGACGTTGATACCGTTGCGTCCTAATGCTGCAAATAATCGACCGGCCATGCCGGGAGTTTTTTTCATATTTTCACCAACGATAGCTAAGACCGACAGGTTTTCTTCGATCGCAGGAACGACCAGTTTATTTGCCTGGATTTCAAGCTCAAACTCCACTTCGATCAATTGTATAGCGCGTTTGGCATCCGATGGATTGACAGCAAATGTGATGCTGTGTTCGGAAGATGATTGCGTGATTAGCACAACATTGATCTGCTCTCGAGCCAATAGCGTAAAAAGCCGCCCGCTAAAACCCGATTTACCGATCATCCCTGATCCACTCAGGTTGATGACAGAAATATCCGAGATCGAAGAAATCCCCTTGATTGGCAGCGCAGTTTTTCCACTATCAAACTGAATCACTGTCCCTGAAAAATCAGGCTCAAAAGTATTTCGAATAACTATCGGTATTTTCTTTAAGAAAGCCGGAATCATCGTTGGAGGATAAATCACCTTAGCACCGAAGTAAGATAACTCCATTGCCTCTGTGTATGATAATACAGGCAAGGAAAACGCTTTCTTCACAATACGTGGATCGGCAGTTAACATCCCATTCACATCTGTCCAAATTTCAATGGCTGTTGCGTCCAGTATCGACCCGAAGATCGCTGCGGTATAATCTGATCCACCTCTTCCCAAGGTGGTAATACGTCCATTTTCATTACTTCCGATAAAACCGGTGACAAACAGTAGTTTATCACCATGCGTGATATACAATGATTTCACCAATTGCTCCGTTAGCATTTCATTTAAATGTGCATTACCAAAATTTGAATCAGTTTTCACATAATGGGATGCATCTACAAATAGAGACTCGGGAATATATTGTTCCATCACCTTAGATACCATATAATTTGAGCAACGCTCACCGTAGCTAAGGATCAAATCTTTACTTTGATTACTCAGCTCCTTTAGTGCAGAAATTCCTTGCAGGAGATCTTCTATCTCATTAAAAAACAACTTTAGCTTTGTAAATACAGGATTTTGATATTTCACAGCCAAGAGCTCTTTGACAACCGTAAAATGCTTATCTTCCAAGGACTTTAGACCATCCGAAAAGGACTTTCCTTCGGCAGCGTCCTCCGCCAGTTGGGTAAGTAAGTTTGTTACACCTGACATAGCTGACAACACAACCAATGGTTTTTCCTTTGCATCGTAAGATTTTTTTACAATGCTTAAGACCGCCTTTAGACTTTCTACCGTCCCGACCGATGTGCCTCCAAATTTTAAAACTTTCATACTGTTTTATACTGTTTGTTTAGATTGATGATTTTTATGCTAAAAAAAGAAGCGCTTTCCTTTGTCGAGGAAAGCGCTTCTAAATATTGTGTCTACAATTATATACAACGAAACTACTTCCTCCTGAGTTTTATCCCGGTGGTAATAATAATCGATGTAATAATTGTATTTGTGTTCATTGCTTTTGCTTATGTTTTGTAAATATAGAACAAATATTATCACTTTACCAAAGAAAATTAATATTTTTTTTAAGATTCACAATGAGACATATAATCAAGTGGCATTCTGACATTAGGGGAGCGTTTTTTACTCGAACAGGTAGTCGAGGCACTGTCGTTGATCGTTGACAGAATTATTAAAGTACAATATGCCCAAATGGGCGTTATGAAGATGTTAAAATTGTTAAAATTTCGTTAAATACCTTAAAATAAATTTGACCCTAAACTGATATTGTATTATATTCGCAACAGTGCTGTCCAAAATAGATGACAGTGTTAAATTTTTAAAAGTTAAATGTTGTACAAAAAAGCGATTTAATGAAAACAAAGAAATTTATAGCGTCAATGCTATTTATCGGCTTATGTCTAGTGTCGCAGGCACAAACCAACAGAAACTCCAAACCAGAATCAGATCCTGATAATCTAGCGAAAGAATACTTTTCACAAATCATGGGAGTTGCAGTCTCAGCAACAACAAATACCAAACTTTATCAATTTGTTTACGAATGGTTGGGAACTCCATACCGCTTAGGAGGAGATTCAAAAAGAGGCATTGATTGTTCTAAATTTTCTTATGAATTATACGACAAAGTATTTAACACTTCGTTAGGATATAATAGCAGAAATCAATATTCTCAAGTCAAAACTGTCGAAAAAAATGAGCTAAAAGCAGGTGATTTGGTATTCTTCAAAATTAGAAGTAAAAGTATTACCCATGTAGGTGTTTATATCGGCGATAATAAGTTTGCACATGCCTCGTCCAGTAAAGGAGTTATGATTAGCAATTTAGATGAGCCATACTGGCGACGTTATTATTACAATGGTGGTCGTTTACCAGAAGATAATAGATCGCTTACAGCAGAAATATTAAAAGCGGAAAAAGATAATAAATTGAATTAATAAGATTGATTCAGTCTCGAAAAGTCCAAAGCGTTTAACTCGTTTTGGACTTTTTTTATACAATATAATATCCTATTTTTACCCCATAATCATTGGAATACTATTATGTCTTCAAAGAAAACGCTCATCTTAAATAAAGAACAAATAAAACAAAAATCTATTCGGATTGCCTATCAAATTTTGGAAGACAATTTTGAAGATGAAACACTTGTATTGGTAGGAATTGCTGACCGGGGTTATGTATTTGCACAACGCCTTCAGGCGATTTTACAGGAGATTTCAACGAAGGAAATCCTGCTGATTAAAGTTACTATGAAGAAAACGAGTAGATCGTTGAGTGCAAGCACAGACATACCTGTTGATATTGCAAAAGATAAGACCATCATCTTAGTCGATGATGTACTGAATAGTGGTAGAGCCTTAGCCTATGGACTAGGTGTATTCTTAAACGTTCCATTGAAGAAAATGAGAACGGCTGTATTAATTGATAGAAGCCACCATAAGTTCCCTATATTTAGTGACTACTATGGTACGAAGCTTTCAACGATATTAAGAGAACATGTTACCGTTACTCTTGAAGAATTTGACAAAGAAGAAGATGCAGCATGGTTAATTTAAACCATGCTGTTATTTTTTTGAGACTTTCAATTTCATCCCCGGTTTTATCCGGCTTCCATTTAAATCATTTTCACTTTTAAGTCGACCGACTGATGTGCCATTTTTATCTGCGATCTCAGATAATGTATCACCTTTCTTAACGACATAGTAAGCTGTACGCGTGGCGCTAGCGGCACGTTGTTGGTTTTTCTTTGAAGACCTTTCTGTGTTACGAGCTAATTTCGCATTGACGAAATCATCCTCCTTTTTTATCAGTAAGTTTTGTCCAGGGACAATCTGATTTCCACGCAGGTTATTCCAAGATTTTATATCCTGTACGGTTACTTCAAACTTGTCAGCAATGGAAGCGAATGTCTCACCAACTTTCACTTTATATTTCCCATTCTGTAAAGGCTCGCTTGGATTTTCTGTCTGACTAGGATTTACCGAAGATATTGGCGTATTGAGCGCTGCATACAATTCCTCTGCGGCAATCTTTTTATCCAATACAGGTAAAACTAATCGCAATGGGGACTCTTCAGTGCCATTTAATACATTTTTTTTAAAACTAGGATTCAATGCACGTAATGTCTCTTTTGACACCTGTAAAGCATCCGCTATTTGGTTCAATGAAATACGCTTATTGATATCTAATGCTTGAGTTCTCAGTGAAAGTTCGGTATCCGCAGCATTGATATCATTTTCGTCCGCATATTTCATCGCATAGGTCATTGCGATGAACTTAGGGATATAGTTTTGGGTCTGTTGCGTTAGATATGGAGCGATATCCCAAAAAGTAGCATTCTCCTTTCCCGAACGTTGGATCGCACGGCTAACCGCTCCTTTACCGCCATTATAGGATGCTATCGCTAACAACCAATCGCCATATTCATCATAAGCTTCTTTTAGGATTTTTGCAATAGCATAGCTCGAAGCGATCGGATCCATACGTTGGTCGGTATAACTGTCCACCGTAAGATGATAAGTTTTGGCTTCATAATACATCAATTGCCATAAGCCTGTTGCTCCGGCACTAGAGATATCTCGTGGATTTAATGATGATTCGACTACACTTAGATATTTGAGTTCCCGCGGCACTCCTACTTCATCCATGATTTTATCAAACAATGGGAAATAGTATTGTCCTAGTCCCATCATCCTACACATATAGGGATTATAATTATCCGACGTGTATTTGGCAATCAGATCTTTCACTCGTGGTGAGTAGTCTAATGGAACCTCACGTTCTATTGCCTTTAATTTCCGTACAAGCTGTATATCTTCATCTGTAATTTCAGCATCATGCTGTCGGTTACTTCCGGAAGATTTTATACTGTCCAGGTACTGGTAAATGTCTTGTTTTTCTTTTTCGATGCTTTTTTGAAAGAAGGTATGGGCAGCTTCTTTCATACCTTCTACAGCGCTTTCTTGGGCCATGAGTGGTAGTACATAGCATACCCCTCCTAGTATTGAAATTAACGTCTGTTTTCCGATCATAAATTTACTGTTAAATCCGAGTTTGATTCATCTGCTGAAAAATCAACAATAATCTAAACGATTAGAAATGGATTTTAGTATAAAATGGTTTTCGTCCTATTTCGCTATAGGTCGCGTATAAAACAAAATACGATTTTGTTCATCACAAAATCGTATCCATGCTATATGGGATCAAAACCTCCCTTATTTGTTATCTTCTACTTCAGATTTTTTTTCAGGTGAAGACTCATCTTTTTGGCCTTCTTTAAATTCCTTTACTCCTTTACCCAATCCGCGCATCAATTCAGGAATCTTCTTGCCACCAAATAATAGTAACAATATTACTACAATGACAATTAACTCTTGCCCCCCGATTCCCATGATTAATAATGATGTTGACATAACTATAATTTCTTGTTTTTCAATTCTTTTAAACTAAAACTTCTCTCTCTATTTACAAATGTAATGATAATTATTAAATATAGTAATTATTTCTTATCTCGCCAACCATGACATCGGATTCAGTGGTGTTGTTCCTTGTAGTACAGAAAATTCTACCATCGGAACTCCCGTATCGGAATCTACATCGGCCGTCCCTATCGTCTGTCCCGTACTTACTTTTTGTCCTTTTGAAACACTTACACCAGCCAAATTCATATAAACAGTAAAGTATTCACCATGTTTAATCATGACAATACGCTGCCCCATCATCGATACTATACTCAAAACTTCTCCATTAAATACTGCTTTCACGGCCGAACCGCTTGATGTTTGTATTTTGACAGTTTCATGATCCCAATTGACATTTCTACCGACACTTTCTGAACCAAACTCTTGCATAATCTTCGCATTAGAAACAGGCCAAGGCAAACTACCTCGGTTCGATCTGAAGTCATTTGAAAGTTTGACTGCTTCCGGAGTACTACGTAAGACTTCAGAATCTGATTTTCGCGCAGTATTACTGCCTTTCGAACTTGTATTATTTTTACCCTTTGTAGTTGATGTGGACTCATTCGCTTTGCGATTCCGTTCAGCAGCAGCTTCCGCAGCACGACGCGCCGCCTCAGCTCGTCGACGTTCAGCCTCAATTTCTCTTCTAATGATCTCCTTGATGGCCGCATTAATACGACGCTCCTCTTTTTGCTTTTGGGTAATATCTTTCTTCACGCCGCGCTCTGTAACAATCAATTCACTCAATTGTCCAGAATAAACAGATCGCTGTTGAGATATGGTTTTTTTCTCATTTTCCTGCTCTTTCATCAAGGCAACCTGTTTGTTTCGGTCCGCCTGCAATTGAGCAATTTTTTGTTCAATCTGTTTCTTGGTATTTTCGATATCGGCAGCTTTCAGCTTTCTAGAATCGTTAAACTGTTGTAAGTACTTAACCCGTCGGAACCCCTGATTAAAATCCTTGGATGCAAAAATAAACATCAATTTATTATAGGCATTCCGGTTTCTGAACGCAAACATCACCATCTTCTCATAGTCACGTTTCATCTTCTCCAATTCGGCCTTTAACTTATTTACGGCAGCGGTATTGGCATTGATATTTTTGTTAATTACAGCTACTTCCGAAGTAATGGTATTTATCTTCTGCTCGCGCAAATTAATCTGCTTACTCAATGCTGTCACTTGTTGTTGAGTAAGTGATTTTTCCTTTGCAATCTCTTTGACCGTATTCTGTAATTCAGCAATTTCACGATTGAGTTTCTCACGCTGTTTTTCAAGTTCAGCCCTAGTCTGCGCCGATGAAATCCCAATCATGAATAGGAAAGCAGCTATACCAAGTATTGTCTTTTTAAAGTTCATTTACAGTACTATTTTTTTGTGTTTGCCATCTTTCTATCCTATTAATTCACCCCATACTTTAGCAAACTAATTGCGAAAGTAATAAATCTAAAGGAAATAGACAGCTTCTCATCGGATTACTTTGTAACGTGACGATACTGAAAAAGGCATTTCGACTGGTTCATTAAAAGTCACTTTGTTAAAATTTATCTCTGTTTTTATCTCTTGACGACCATCAGAAATGATCATTTTTAAAAGCATCGGAAATTCTTGTCCAGAGGCCATGGCATATTCACCGTAATTGGCCTCCAGCAATTGTTTTTTTGAAAGTTGCGCTAATCTAAACTGATAAGGCCTATTGTTATTATTTAACTTATATAAAAAATCTAGTTCATTCAGTTTGCCATCCAACTGGACAGACATCGAGTCCTGTTTAAAATTAACCTGATCAATATCGGACAATAGATTCACCGAAAGATTGGCTAGCAACAAATCCTGTAGATTTCCGAAAGTTAAATCCGGACTGGCAAAACGATATAGGTAGTCAAATGGCTTAACCATATATTCGCTCTGAAACTTATTTAAGATTTGTACACTGTCTGGAGTGATCAATACCCGGGCAACCTCTATACCCAGTGTAGCAGAAATGGAAATCCAGATCCTTTTATCTTTCTCTATTCGAATAGTAGAAGTGACATCATAATTGTCCTTCCCAAGATCGAGACGCATCTTCGCTTTTCCAGAAAAAGTAGAATAATTCAAATTGGTCAAAAAAAGATCACGTAAGCTATTCTTTTTCGCCTCCCTTGTATTATCTTTTATGGTCAACTCGTTTTCAGCTTTAAGGTCAGCACCTTTTAGTAGTTTCTTCTTAGAACTACAAGAAGAAAGCAGCAACACAACAGCACTAACCCAAACAATTTTATTCCACATAGCTCTTAGTCTCAATCTTCTTTTTCAATTTCAGCTTACCCTCCTCCGTATCAGCTCCCTTTTCTAAAGCGAGGTTCCACTGCTTAACGGCATCCGTTGTTTTCCCTAACTTAATCAAAATGTCGCCATAATGTTCCAGTAATACCGCCGTTTGCGGATTTGTATTTTTTAACGCTTTTTGAATCCATACTAGTGCGTCATCATATTTTCCATTTGCAAAAAGTACCCAAGCATAGGTATCTTCAAAAGTTCCATTATTGGGCTGCAATTTCGTCGCCATTGCGGCATACTTTATAGCTTCATCAAGTCGTTCTTTTCTTAACGACAAATAGTATGCTAAATTGTTCATCGCCGTCACATTTGTACTATCCAATCGAATAGCTTCGATATAAGCCGCGTCAGAGGCTTTATACATCTGAAGTGAATTATAAATATCACCTAATCCCCCATAAATATTTGCTTGTAGAAAAGGCGATTCATCCTGTGCATTATTAAGTGCAGCCTCCATAAACTTTCGGCTATTTTCCATGTCTTTTTTCATCAAATAGGCCATACTCGTAAAATAGAGTATGGTCGCATTATTGGACACATAGTGCAGCGCTTCCCCACCATGTGCAATGGCTTGATCAAATTCACCTTTGTCCATATCCAAACTCATCAGCATCCGCCAAGCATCGATCTGGTAGGGGTTCATACTCACGGCTACCGCTAGTGAACTTTGAGCAGCGGACTTATCGTCTCTCAACCATAACACTTGTCCCTTTGCCATATGGCTTTCGGCAATACGTGGATGAACTTCAACCAAGATATTCACCAATTCCAAAAGTTGGTCTTTTGTATAGGGACCTTTCGGATTCAACAAGGTCATTATAATCCGATTCTTATCTGCAAAATCAACTTTCTTAGATTGAAATCCTTGCTTAAGTGCATCAAAAGATAATTTCAGCTTTTTATCAAATCGATAGAGATCAGCCAAATCGAAATAAAGAAAATCCTCTTTTGTGGTCTGAATTCCTTTATTAATGTAGTCCAATGCAAGCTTCGAATTTTTGGAAAGATTATAGGCTTGCGCTAATTGTCCATACACTTGAGCCAGCGAAGTCCCTTTGTCTGCCCAGGGCTTCAAAAGATCAATGACAGCTTTATAATTACCGGCATCATTTAACAACACACTGCCAACCATGTCCAATGTATCAGAAGCGACAGCGATCTCTTTGGTTTTATAGAAATACTCCAAAGCCACATCCTTGTACCCACCATTGAAAAGGAGCATGATACGCTCCCGTTTTAGTGAGGCAGTATTATTGTCATCTCGATCTATCAACTTATCGAGATAGATTAAAGCACTATCCGCGTCGTTTTTACTTTTAAATGCATCTACAGCAAAACTTAGATATTCCGGCTTCGACTGAATATTCAGCGCTTCTTTTATAGCTTCGATCGCTCCATCTTGATTTCTCATCTGCGCAAGAAGAATTGCCTTTGTAAAATAGATATCATCGGCTTGTGGGTAATCTGCGATTATAGCATCCAAAGAATCCATCCCGGGGCCAATTTTTCCTTGCTTCAATATTTCCTGCACGTTTTTGAGTCGTGCATCGTAAGGTTTAGGCTTATTATCCGGAGATTGTGCCTTTAATGAGCCCAGTGCTACTAGGAGTAAACCAATAAAACTTAAAAAAAATCGCTTATCTAAAAAATTCAATCTCATCTACTTCCGCTATAATAATTTAAAAATTCTTCCTGCAATATACTAACTAATGTAACAATATTCATTCGAGGAAGTTGTAAAAATATTGAGATTAGTGGGGCTCGCTTGAAATTCAACTCGTTTTCAACAAAATAAGCAAAATAGATTTTAAAATATAGAATAATAGATGTACCTTTGCAGACCCTTGAGATAAGGGGAAGAAAAATTTTTTAATAAATTATTTAAACAAAAGCAAGTGAATACGTTAAGTTACAAAACTGTCTCTGCCAACAAGAACACCGTTAACAAAGAGTGGATCGTTGTTGACGCTGAAGGAGAGATTTTGGGGCGTTTGGCGAGCAACATCGCGAAAGTAATTCGTGGTAAGCATAAGCCTACATTCACCCCACACGTAGACTGTGGAGATAACGTGATTGTTATCAATGCAGACAAAATTAAATTGACAGGAAACAAATTAGGCGACAAAGTTTACGTACGCTACACTGGATACCCAGGTGGTCAACGTTTCGTTTCTCCTAAAGAGTTAATGGCTAAATTTCCTGAACGCATTATTGAAAAAGCTGTTCGTGGTATGCTTCCTAAAAACCGTTTAGGTCGTCAATTGTTTAAAAACCTTTACGTTTATGCTGGTACTGAGCACAAGCATGAAGCACAAAATCCAAAACCAGTTAAATTTTAAGGAGAATCGTCATGTCAACAACTAACACTTCAGGAAGAAGAAAAACTGCTGTTGCCCGCATTTACTTAACTGCTGGTAGCGGAAACATTATCATAAACGGTAAAGACTACAAAGAGTATTTCCCAACATTACCTTTGCAATACATCGCTACACAGTCATTGAACGTAGCTGGTGAATTAGCAAACTTTGATGTAAAAGTAAACGTTAACGGAGGTGGTGTTAAAGGTCAAGCAGAAGCTGTTCGCTTAGCGATCGCAAAAGCTTTGGTTGAGCTTAACCCAGAAGTTAAACCTGCATTACGCGCTAAAGGTTTAGTAACACGTGATGACCGCATGGTTGAACGTAAGAAACCAGGACGTCGTAAAGCTCGTAGAAGATTCCAATTCAGTAAACGTTAATCAAAGGAGGATCAAAAAATGGCAAGAACTACTTATCAAGATTTATTGGATGCAGGTGTGCACTTTGGTCACCTTACACGTAAATGGGATCCGAAAATGGCTAAGTACATTTTCATGGAACGCAACGGTATCCACATCATTGACTTGAACAAAACTCTTACGAAATTAGAAGAAGCTGCTTCAGCTATCAAACAAATCGTAAAATCAGGTCGCAAAGTTTTATTCGTCGCTACGAAAAAACAAGCAAAAGAGATCATCGCACAACAAGCAAAAGAGGTTAATATGCCTTTTGTAACTGAGCGTTGGTTAGGTGGTATGCTTACAAACTTCGCTACAGTTCGTAAGTCTATCAAAAAAATGTCTAACATTGACAAAATGCAAAAAGATGGTACATATGATGTATTGTCTAAAAAAGAGAAGTTGATGATTCAACGTGAGCGTATCAAATTAGAAAACCTTTTAGGAGGTATCGCTGATTTGAACCGTTTACCAGCTGCTTTATTCATCATCGATGTGAAAAAAGAACACATCGCTGTTTCTGAAGCAATGAAATTGAACATCCCTACTTTTGCAATGGTAGATACAAACTCTGATCCTTCAAACATTGATTTCCCAATCCCAGCAAATGATGACGCTAGTAAATCTATTAGTTTAATCGCCGGTATCATTGGTCAAGCAATCCAAGAAGGTTTGGACGAGCGCAAACGCGACAAAGAAGAAGAAGCTGAAAAAGATGCTGCTGCTGCTAAAGCAAAAGTTGATAATAGTGATGCTTCAGAAGCTAAACGTCCTCGCAAAGCGAAAGACGGAGAATAATATTTTTATTCCAAACCGGATGGCGTAGCGTTAGTTTCTGGAAAAGTTTACTTTTCTTGAACTAGCCTCTCTGTCCGGTTTTTTGGTTTAACAATACTCGTTTATCAAGAAATGTTAAACTTCATATTAGCTTAACATGTTTTAAGTTAATATTGTACAAATTTCAGTCGTAAATAATAATAAAAAGAAATAAACATGTCAGTACAAATTTCTGCATCAGATGTGAACAAATTGCGTCAACAAACTGGCGCTGGTATGATGGATTGTAAAAAAGCTTTAGTTGAGTCTAATGGTGACTTTGAAGCTGCTGTAGATTACTTGCGTAAAAAAGGCGCTAAAGTAGCTGCTAGCCGTCAAGATCGCGACTCTAACGAAGGTGTTATCATCGCTAAAGCTACTGCTGATGGTAAATCAGGTATCGTAGTTGAAGTTAATTGTGAAACTGACTTCGTAGCTAAAAACGCAGACTTCGTTGCTTTCGCTGAAAAAATTGCAGACGTTGCATTAAACAGTAAACCTGCTTCTTTGGAAGAATTAAAAGGTTTGGAACTTGATGGCAAAAACATCGCTGATTTATTAATCGAGCAAACTGGTGTAATTGGCGAGAAAATTGACGTTTCTAAATACGAAACTATCACTGCTGAAAAGGTTATCGCTTATATTCACGGTAACTACCGTTTAGGTGTATTAGTAGGTCTTTCTGCTGATGCTGCTGGTGCTGAAGAAGCAGGTAAAGATGTAGCAATGCAAATTGCCGCAATGAACCCTATCGCAATTGACAAAGATGGTGTTGATCAAAACACAATCGAGCGTGAAATCGCTATTGCTAAAGAGCAAATCATTGCTGAAGGTAAACCTGCTGAAATGGCTGAGAAAATCGCTCAAGGTAAATTGAATAAATTCTTCAAAGACACAACTTTGTTAAACCAAGAATTCGTAAAAGATTCTTCTAAAAACATCGCTCAATTCTTGGATTCAGTTTCCAAAGGATTAACTGTAACTGCTTTCAAACGCGTACAATTGGGCGCATAAGCATAATCCATTCTATTACCAGAATTGGAAATTTTTAAAACAGGAGCTATTCTTCGAATGGCTCCTGTTTTTGTTTATATCTCTTCCTTCATTTATTCCCGAACTACTTTTCACCGCTGGCCTTGACTTTTATTTTATCTCAAATTTGTGTAACTTAAGGATACATAAAAACTGGACAGCATATGGGTATTTTAAAGGAAAACGCGTTAAAAGGAAAACGAATTTTGATTACGGGTGGTGGTACAGGCCTCGGAAAAGCCATGACAGATTACTTTCTCGAGCTTGGCGCCTCTTGCCTGATCACGAGCCGTAAAGATGATGTTATACAGCATACAGCGAACGAATTGTCGGAAAAATATCAGGCGAAATGTCTTGCAGTAGCTGGAGATGTCCGAAATTATGAGGATGTCGAGCGCGTCGTTTCCTGTGGATATGAACATTTTGGCGGGATAGATATACTCATAAACAATGCTGCCGGAAATTTTATCTCCCCTACCGAACGTTTAAGCCACCGCGCCTTCGAATCTGTTATTGGTATCGTTCTCCAAGGTAGTATAAACTATACCCTAGCACTGGGCAAGCGTTGGATTGAGGCCAACGAACATAATAAAGCTATACTAAGTATCGTCACAACCTATGCTTGGACGGGTTCTGGCTACGTTGTTCCTTCTGCAACAGCTAAAGCCGGAGTTCTTGCATTAACTCGATCGTTAGCCGTTGAATGGGGAAAAAAAGGGATAAGACTCAATGCTATAGCTCCGGGTCCATTCCAAACTTCAGGTGCCATGGAACGGCTACTTCCAGGTGAATTAGGCGAACTTCTCTCGCCTACCAAACGTATCCCCTTGGGCCGCTTGGGCAAACTGGAGGAATTGGCCAACCTCGCGGCCTATCTGGTATCCGATTACGCCAGTTATATCAACGGTGATGTTATCACGATAGATGGCGGCGAGTGGCTTAAGGGAGCAGGTGAGTTCAATGGATTGGATATTATTCCTGAAGATCAATGGGATGCTATTGAACAGATGACCAGAAATGCAAAAAGCACCTGATAATCGTTTAAAATAACGAATGATTTATTTTATGGTGAATACGCAACTGTATT
This sequence comes from Sphingobacterium sp. UBA6317, assembly GCF_002440385.1. Classification (NCBI taxonomy): domain Bacteria; kingdom Pseudomonadati; phylum Bacteroidota; class Sphingobacteriia; order Sphingobacteriales; family Sphingobacteriaceae; genus Sphingobacterium; species Sphingobacterium sp. UBA6317. The sequence goes on from NZ_DJTD01000060.1 coordinate 58,698, forward strand.
ACATGCCGGTTTAAAAGAGGAAATAGCAAGGTCTTTAATCCATTTTTCTTAGGTTTGTAGCGATTATTCCAATAGACTCTGTACATATGATGAATTTATCTTTCGAATCTCAAAAAATCAAGCATAAAGAAAAATTAGAACTCAATAAAACGGGTTTTGATTTTGCGTTAGTTTATATAACCGAAGGCACACTCGTATCGAAAGGGAATAATTTAAAATTTTCCAAAGAGAATTTACTTTTTTTGAATAAAGATTTCGAAACACTTGAGACAAAAAAAGATACAACTGCATTTGTACTCTATTTCTCCAACTCCTACTTTAAAGATCTGCACTTTATACAACAAAATTTTAGACTTACTCACAACCCGGTTGATATCTTTAACTCGAAGACATTGTTAAATAAGAGCCTATCCCTTAAAAAGGAAAATAAAAAACTGATCGAGGGGGTAATTTCGCTAATTCAACAATATGAGAGTGAACATGAAGCGGCATCAATTTTTATATTCCACCAGACAATGTCCCTTTTCGCTTTAGTAGAAAATATATTGAAAGATCTGGAGCTACCTATTAACGAGTCTTATGAATTGTCTCAAGAGATCGAGCAATACATACAGCAAAATATCTATTTCCCGGATAAATTACAAATCAAGTCGATTGCAGATCAGTTCCAAATTTCAGCAAATTATTTTGGGGCCTTTTTTAAAAAAAGATATTCAAAAAGCTACAAAGTGTATATAGACGATATTCGTATTAAACTAATTGAGGAGCGACTAGCATCCAATAGATACACGATGAAACAAATTGTAGAAGAACTCGGATTTAATGATGAAAGTCACCTAACCAATTTCTATAAGAAGAAAAGAAATATTACACCCAGCTCTTATAAAAGAGCTAAAAATAGTGCTTAGTTATCGAGTTGGATTACACCATTAAGATCGTGATTTAAAGAGCGTTGAATGGCTTCATCCAAAATAAGAATCTTCTTTCCTTGAAAGGTCGCTGCATCATGACTGTCAAAATTTGAGCTACTGGAATTAAAAGATTCCAATTTCATTGGGAAATAAATTGGGTTCTCATCTTCAGCCCGACCAATGGTCAATAAAATATTGTAGCCTTGTAGGCGTAAACTCTGTAAAGTCTGATAATTTAAACGCTTGAAGATCATAATTCCTATTTTAGAATAAAACAAACATATAATTATATTGTTTTACTGCTTTAACCATTTTTTGGATTTTATCTTTCCAAAAGAATCTTCACATTCCTGACCTCCTAGTGGCACTGGAACATTCGCTTTCACAGATAAATCAAAAACTTTTTTTTACGGGAACTGTTTTACAGATAAATAAAAATTAGCAGGATTATGTCGAAAAAAGAAAGTAAAAATGGGAAAGTCGAAGAAGACTATCCAGATAAAGAGCAGGACCTTGCTTTTAATGAAGAACTTGACAGTTATGAAATGGATGTCGATGACAACGATCCAGACTACGATCACCCGGCTGACTACGATACAGTAGCTGAAGGTGCAATTGATGATGATTCAACATACGATGACTCTAATCCTTTTGTCGGAGATGAGTATGCAACACAAGATGAACTCAAAGAGGAAGATCTAGATAATGCTAACATGCGAATCGAGACTTTTGATCATGAACGTTTATCCCCTTTGGACAAGAAATTAGCCGAGAACGAAGAAGATTTGAGAGATGATCTCGATGAAGAGGGATATCCTAAAAACGATAGGTAGTTTTTCCGAAAATAACATAATTTTTGAAGGGACCGGAAGGTCCCTTTTCCATTGATTAAAATAAAGACTTTCTTCTCAAAATTAGGTATCATATACTTTTCAATTGGAAACTATAACTCCAATTTTTTATGTAAGTTTACTTTGAAGATTATAATGATATGGAAAGTATATTACCTCTCATCCGGATTGTTGACCTAAAAAAATCATACGGAGAAAAAGAAATATTGAAAGGAATCAACCTCGACATATTCCCAGGTCAAGTTATCGGATATATTGGCCCAAATGGTGCCGGCAAATCCACAACTGTTAAAATATTAACAGGACTTATCGAGGACTTCACAGGCACTGTAGAAATTAATGGCATCAATATTCAAAAAGATCCACTTGCAGTAAAAGCATTATTGGGATATGTTCCCGAAAACGCAGAATTATATGATGTACTGACTCCCATGGAATACCTGGATTTTGTAGGTAAACTCTATGGAATGGAAGATAAGGTCATTCAGGAACGTTCCTTAAAACTGTTAGCGGCGTTTGGCCTTGAATCTAATGTAAATAATAGGATGGATACCTTCTCCAAAGGAATGCGTCAAAAAGTACTTTTAATTTCAGGAATTATTCATAACCCACAAATTATCGTGCTGGATGAACCATTATCTGGACTCGATGCTAATGCTGTTATCTTTGTTAAAGAACTTATCTCATTACTTGCAAAAGAAGGGAAAACAATTTTCTATTGTTCACATATGATGGACGTTGTTGAAAAAGTATCTGATCGGATCTTACTGATAAACCAGGGGAGCATCATTGCGGATGGTACGATTGAGGAACTAAAAACAGATCCTAACGAATCATTGGAGCATATATTTGCTAAATTAACCAATACGGGCAGCAGCGCATTGGACGCTTCCAATATCATTACAGCAATTCAATAACATGGAAAAATTTATCTTAAAATTTATCCTTCTTTTTCGTGGGGTTTGGAAAGGCTTAGGTATCAATTATGAACAGTTTAAAATCATCTTAGAAACCAAAATAATCCTAGATAATCGAAAGCCTATTAGCTTTCGCAAACGTAGCTCGGGAAAATCATCTTCGTCGTCATCGATTTTACAATTCTTATTGTATCTCATCTTTGGCCTGATATTCATGGTCATTATTTTGTCGATTCCAGATAGGTACTTAGCCATTTCGATCATGCTACTCAGTTTCATTAGCATGTTAAGTATTACACTGGTGTCCGATTTTTCGCCCATACTATTAGATACTCGGGATCAGTATATCATTATGCCCAGACCAGTTAATGATAAGACTTTAGCTATTTCCCGAATAACTTTTATTGCAATCAAGCTTTTTAATCAAGTAATTGCGTTAACCTTACCTGTGCTTATTTATGTATCTTTCAATTGGGATATCGTCTCCGTCCTTCTTCTATGTCTGCAGCTTATACTAAGCACATTGATCGCGCTGATATTTGTCAACGGATTTTATCTGATTAGCATCAAATATCTCCCCATACAAAAGTTTAAAGATGTAATTACTTATATACAGATCGGTCTCTCGCTAGTTCTTTTCCTATCCTATTATGTTGGCCCTAATTTGATTCAATCTATTGTAGAATCTCATTTAACGATGGAACAGCTCAGATTTCTTTGGATATTCCCAAGTACCTGGATTGCATCATTTCAACCATTACTCTTTGGCAGCCACAGTGTACATATGGTCGTCTTATCAACATTAGGAATACTAACTCCTCTTGCTGGTATTTACGCTTGTACTAAGCTATTTTCACGTGGATTTAATGCGAAAATAGCTGCACTTGCAACCGCCGATAGCCTTCCTGATGAAGCTTCACAATTAACTCGAAATAATCCATCCCAATTACCTTTATATAAAAGAATTTCCTCGAAGGTTTGCTCATCCCCGGTTGAAGAGGCAGGATTTAGCATTGTATGGCTGATAAGTTCTAAAACGAGAGAATTTAAGCAACAGCTATACCCTTCGTTGGCTTATCTACCTATTTATCTCGTTTTTTTATTTCTACGTACAGGAGATGATCTCCCAATAGCTGGCAAAATAGCGAAGCTTCGTGATTCAGGCTTGTATATAATTATGTTTTATCTTTCGTTATTAACCATACTAACCGTTTTCCAGCTTATTACGCAAAGTAATAAATATAAAGCGGCCTGGGTCTACCATGTGACTCCCATACAAAAACCAGGACAACTGATGACTGGAGTTCTTAAAGCATGTCTTATCAAATATGTTTTACCGTTCAACATTCTGTTTCTTTCTATCTGTGTACCACTATTTGGTCTCAGTTCTATTAATGATCTGCTATTATCTTCCGCTATTGGCGGTATCGAAAGTATTCTGATTATGCTTTTTATTGTCAAAAGCTATCCGTTTTCGAAGGCTAGTCAATCCAATTCAAAAGCAATAACTAATCTACTGATATTAGGTCTATTGGGTATTTTGGGATACTTACATAAAACCATTTTCCACTATGAAACACTAATTTGGATCTTAGCTGGACTTGCATGGTTCATCTTCTTTTTAATGCTGAAGTACTTACAGCGAGAAGACTGGAAAGGCTTAGCTTACGACGACAATTGATTAAACAGATGAAAAAAAGCTCCATAATGGAGCTTTTTTTATCAAATTCTTCAAAATCTAAGCACAAAATATCTTCACGCTTTTCTTTATCCGGTTATCTTTTATTTATTCGTCCTTTAAACTGGCTAATACCATCCATCAAAACTTCTACGATTATTCTTCCTGATGGTAAATGACTCACATCATAATTCAGCACAGCCTGTTGAATGGATTTGTATTCGTGTTTTTGCCACAAAACGCCATCAACCATAAAAAGCACAGTCATCTCACTCGGTTCATTGGAGACTACGCTTAGTTGAGTCTTATCCACAACCGACCTTGGATAAAGCGAGAAGGCATATTGCGTTGAACTTAGACCCGTCTCAAATCCACGTTTAGCATGGAAACTAAACATTTCGCCATTTCCACAATCGCTTTCAAAAGCATGAATAAGGTTTCCTTTCAAATCGAAGATTCGTAAATGGCCATCACCATTTTCAGGTTGTGCCCAAAACTGCAGTCCGTTACCTGCGGTATCGGCCAAAGAGAGTGAGTGGTTTCCATCATTAAGGTGTAAAGTATCTCTATACATCGTTGCCGCAGCCAGTTGGGCGCCATTTTTGCGAAAGACCGTATCCTGCTTTGCATTAATTAGAAATATACGATTATCCGCCGGTTTATTATTGGTCATAAACTCCAAAACAAAATCAGTGGGAAATAGCTGCAGCGCGGTAAAGACGCTTTCCGCCTTATTGTCTATAGGCCACGCATCCGACTTGCCATTCGGTTTTAGAAGTGATACCGTAAATACATTCTCCTGATCTCTTTCTTGTATTTCTCCAGGCAGTATAACTTCTGCAACCTGATTAAAAGAAAGATTACCTTTCCAATGAAAAGTTCTGGCAGGGAATCCCTTCGTGCCATAAACAATTTCTAGGGTACGAATCGGCTCAGCACCTAAATTTCTGAAAGAGATCCTTGGGCCAACACTCGCCGGATTTAATCGAGAAAAACGCTGTTCATCACTTGGAACCATTATTGACTCAACGGCAACATCAACTTTTTGCTTAGGGGCAGAATATTGAAACAAGTAAGCGGATATATTTTCGACAGCCTGCACATTATCAGTCGCTGTATAATGTTCCATCTGTAAGGCAATTTGATGGGTACCAACTTTAGTAAATACATCAATAAAATCAGGCTGCTGTAAATCTCCAGGACACCAATATGCGCGGTCATGTACCCAGGTCCCGCCTTGTGGATAAAGTGGATTACCCCCACATTTCTTCCACATATCACGTTTGTCCACAGTCTTTCCATCGAAGGTTAGTTCGCGCCACCGGCTACAGAATTCGCTACAGCCACGTGGTTTATCCATACCATGCCCTGTATGCTGAATGCGTATTCGGCTCAATGCTGCTCCCGCACTCGAGGTATATGTTATTGGCAGTAGATTTTCTGCTATCTTTTCGTTGACATCCCCATATTTATAGGCTTTATTCCACAGCGTTGTTATTCCCAATGGGGTAACAACTGGTGGACCTGATAAAATTTCAAAATCTACGGTAAGTGCCCATCCCACAGTCTTGTCCTCAAAACCAGAATGAGTATAGACAATTTCCACGCTATCCCTTAAGAAAGGAGCAAAATCAGTTACATCGACCTGCCACTTCCAACTCCATCCCTTATTGTAAATACTACCATATGGCGTAAGCATTCTTCCTAATTCATAATTTAGTGCTGGTCCATTTTTCCCTCCTTTACGACGTAATACGATGTGATCCAAATAGTCCCAATGCGCCGTGCGCAAACTATCCGGGCTCCCCAGCGTAACAAACATAGTAACCTTTCGTATAGGATAATTTTCTTTTGGAAATACTCCCCAAGCCGGGTAAGAATTCTCGCCTTTCTGTGCATCACATAGAATGGTTTTCCGTTGATGTGTAACGACGCGGCTTTTTGTGCCTTGTTGTGCAAAAACATGATGGCAGATAAAAAAGCAAAATAGGGTTAGTATAGGTCTTATATTCATTATTTAAATATTATCCATAAAACAATACAAAGATAGATGTAATCTTGCCAGCAGTGAAAAAAAGGAAATGCGATAAAAAGGAAATACATGCAATCATAAAAAAAGCATCAATCTTGTTAGATTGATGCTTTTAGTAGCGGGGAGCAGAATCGAACTGCCGACCTTTGGGTTATGAATCCAACGCTCTAACCATCTGAGCTACCCCGCCGTTTCGGTATGCAAATATACCACTTCGTATGTCAATTCAAAAGATTTTTTTATTTTTTTACTGATTCTGGCCTATTTAAAACTTGTATTAAACACAACAAACTCATTTTTAACTCAATAAATTTAGCATTGAAAAATAGAAAATGAACTTAAAAAAATTGACAGCCCAAAAAACAACATGTTTATTAAAAAACGGGAGCAACTTTTTACAAAAAAACTTGCAATAACAAAATAAATATGTATTATTACAAATAATAAGTTGATGCAATAAAAAGCAATTTTGGAAGAGATTTGTAGCGGGGAGCAGAATCGAACTGCCGACCTTTGGGTTATGAATCCAACGCTCTAACCATCTGAGCTACCCCGCCATTTTTGGGAATGCAAATATAGCTTATTTTTGATTTAAACAAACTAAAATTTAAAAAAACATTTTTATGGCAGATAAAATAAAATTCCAACTAGAATATATCATCAACTCTTCACCTAGAATTTTATTTCCGTATTTGCAAGAACCAAACGAATTGGCACAATGGTTTGCAGATGATGTAAACTATAAAGACACCGTTTATACTTTCATTTGGGATGATGAACCTCACCGAGCAAAAATTGTAGCATCAAAAGAAAATAAATCTGTACGCTTTAAATGGCTAGATGATGATCCCTATTATTTCGATCTGGAGATCGATCAAGACGAGCTAACGAATGATGTTGCTCTTAAGATAACAGATTACGCTAAAGAAGAAGACCTTGAAAATAGAAAGTTAATTTGGAAAAATTCAATAGTCTATCTTCAAAGTGTTATAGGTGCATAAAAAAGCCTATCTTTGCAATATATTTCCACTAGGGGCTCCAGCAGGAGCTTCTTAGTTGGGAGATGCCTTAATGTAAAGGCATCAATTTGCTTTGCGTCACGGATGAAAAAGGTTCATTTACTTATTCTTCAAGCTTTCATAAAACCATTTATTGTCACATTCTTTATTGTGATGTTTGTCTTATTGATGCTTTTCCTATTCAAGTACATTGATGATTTGATTGGAAAAGGATTTGAATGGTATACCATCATGGAGCTAATTGGATATCAATGCGTTGTTCAAATCCAAATGGCAATGCCTTTATCCATGCTCCTTTCCTCCATTATGACTTTCGGAAATCTGGGTGAAAGCTATGAATTAGTTGCAATCAAGGCTGCAGGCGTATCTTTACGTAAAGCAATGACCCCGCTATTTATACTCGTTGCAATTTTCGCAACAAGTTCTTTTCTGTTCTCCGATTATATTCTCCCCGTAGTGAACCTAAAAATGGGTACGCTACTTACTGATGTACGTAATAAAAAGGCAGATTTCCTCATCAAACCCGGAATCTTTAACAACACCATTCCAGGTTACTCAATCCGCGCTAGAGGAAAAAACAAAGCGGGAACAATTCTCTATGACTTGATGATCTATGATCATCGTGGCGGTAATACAGCCAATAATGTACTTATGGCCAAAGAAGGGTATATCTATAACTCTCCTGACAACAATTATATGATCCTTAAACTTAAGGATGGTATCCGCTACGAGGAAGCACGGACTAAAAACTCCAAGACCTACGATCCACGCCAGCAATTTACGCGGTTTAAGTTTAAGGAAACAGAGCAAAAGTTTGATATGGGAAGTTTTCAACAGGGTAAAACTGACGAAAACCTCTTCAAGAGCCACCATGCCATGTTAAACCTGAAACAGTTAGACATGTACATCGATTCCAATCATATCAAAATAGACAGCATGGGAAAGGCAATCGTCCGTACATTAGACACCCGATATAATATCTATTCGAAATATTTTAGTGTGAATCAACCCGGACAGCCAAAGGTCAAAGAGGCTAAGATCAAACCTTTTAAAAATTTGCTTACCGATCTCGTTCCACAAGAACAACGAGCACAAATCACTATGAATGCGCTGAACCAGTTGAATTATTTAAAGGAAGATCTAAACGGCCGTACACTTGAATTTAAAGATTACAAATCGAAAGATATCCGTTATCGTATTGAATGGCATCGCAAGTTTACCCTAGCTGTCTCCTGTCTCTTACTATTTGCAATTGGAGCTCCACTAGGAGCCATTATCAGAAAAGGTGGACTTGGTCTTCCTGTGGTGATGGCCATCATTTTCTTTCTGATCTATCACATTATCTCTACAGTAGCAGAAAAAACAGCTAAAGATGGTGCCATATCATCAGCCGTTGGCATGTGGATGGCCATTATTGTCTTAACACCATTGGCCGCTTTTCTAACATACAAGTCAACGACAGATTCCGCGTTATTTGATATTGATCAATATAAATTAAAAGTAGAAGCCGCTTGGAAATGGATTAAGGAAAAGCTTGCAAAAAAGAATAAATTGAAAGAATCACATTAGATTGTGACAACGCTATTATAAATAAATTTAGATTCTACACTAACTTTGTACCAATTACAATATATCAATAAATGGATTTCAAATTAAACACGATCGAAGAAGCGATCGCTGATATACAAGCAGGAAAAGTAGTAATCGTCGTGGATGACGAAGATCGCGAAAATGAAGGAGACTTTGTCACAGCTGCCCGCAATGCAACTCCCGAAATCATCAACTTTATGGCGACTCATGGTCGTGGACTAGTGTGTGCCCCAATTACAAAAGAAAGAGCAGATGCATTACATCTGGATCTAATGGTGGGACAGAATACAGCAGTATATGAAACAAACTTTACAGTTTCCATTGACTTACAGGGATACGGTTGTACAACCGGAATTTCTGCGTCAGACCGCTCGAAAACAATTAAAGCAATGATTGATCCTAATATTCATTATGAAGAATTAGGTAGACCAGGACATATTTTCCCGCTAATAGCAAAAGATGGTGGCGTATTACGTCGCACAGGACACACTGAAGCTACCGTTGACCTTGCTCGATTAGCAGGATTTGAACCAGCAGGTGTATTGGTTGAGATTCTAAAAGAAGATGGTGAAATGGCCAGACTTCCAGAACTAATAGAGGTTGCTAAAAAATTTGATTTAAAGATCGTTAGTATTGAAGATCTAATTGAATACCGTCTTAAGCACGATTCTTTAATCAATGAAGAAGTCACTGTTAATATGCCAACGCAATTTGGTGATTTTAAGATGAAAGCCTTTACACAAAAAGACACTGGCGAACAACATTTAGCGCTTTACAAAGGGGAGTGGAATGAAGATGAGCCTATTTTGGTGCGGGTGCACAGCTCTTGTGTTACGGGTGATATTTTTGGTTCTTGCCGTTGTGACTGTGGTCCTCAATTGCACAAAGCAATGGAAATGATCCAGCAAGAGGGGAAAGGTGTTATTGTCTATATGAATCAAGAAGGTCGCGGTATTGGACTGATCAATAAGCTACATGCTTACAAGTTACAAGAAAATGGCTTGGACACGGTAGATGCCAATGTACAATTAGGATTTAAAGCAGATTTAAGAGACTATGGTGTCGGAGCACAGATTCTTCGAAATCTTGGTGTCACAAAAATGCGTCTTATGTCAAATAATCCGACAAAACGTGCTGGCCTAGTAGGTTATGGTCTTGAAATTATAGAAAATGTACCTATTGAAATAACTGCAAATCCCTTTAACGAAGAGTACTTAAAAACCAAAAGGGATCGTATGGGACATACAATCATGAAAAACCTATAAAAAGGAATTAAAAAAGGCGGTGTTTCCAATAGAAACACCGCCTTTTTTACATGGAGGACTAAACTCGGTTAATGATAAAATCTCTCCCTTTTATGATCTTGTTGTGGCAGTACTTTCAATAAATAGGAGTAACTTTATAATATGGAACAACAAGGGAGATATATCATCTTTTTCGATGGTGATTGCTTGATCTGTAATCGCTTTGTTCAACTATTATTAAGAATAGATCGCAGAAAGAAATTCTTATTTAGTTCTTTGCAGTCTGAATTTGCCCGGACCACACTAACAAATATTCCCAAAAATACTGACTCCATCGTTTTCCTATCTCCAACCGGTATCTATCTCAAAAGTGAAGCTGTTTTAAAGATTTGTAAGCAATTGGGCTTCCCCTACATGACATGTTATTTACTGAAGATTTTACCACTCAAATGGAGAGATACGCTCTATGATTATTTTGCTAAAAATCGCTATCGATGGTTTGGAAAAAATGAGTTTTGTACAATACCGTCAAAATCTGAGCGAGAGAGATTCATTTGAACAAACAACGATCATATTGAAGTGAAGTTTAGTTCAGAAATCTTCTAATTATACTTGTGACAATTAAATTTACATCGATGAAAAATACACTTTTAATTGACAGTGCCTATATCAATGGGAAATTTATCAAGTCAAAACACACCTTTGATGTGGTAAATCCTGCAACAGGGAAAGTTATTGCTTCGTTGCCAGATCTAAAAGTAGCTGACTGTACTAAAGCCATAATTGATGCTGACAAGGCGTGGAAAAGCTGGAAAAACACAACTGTACTGGAACGATGCAACACCGTCCGAAAGTGGTACGATCTTATTCAGCAATATAAAGACGATCTAGCGGAAATCATGACCTTAGAAAGTGGCAAACCCCTTAGCGAATCGAGGGTAGAGGTTGACTACGGTAGTTCCTTCGTAGAATGGTTTTCAGAAGAAGGAAAAAGGGCCTATGGTGAGACGATACCTTCTCAAAAAAAAGGAACTAGAATGCTTACAATTAGGCAAGGGGTCGGAGTTGTTGCTGCAATTACACCCTGGAATTTCCCCTTAGCGATGATCACCCGAAAGGTTGCTCCAGCTTTGGTATCTGGTTGTACCATTGTGCTAAAACCGGCATCTCAAACACCATTTTCTGCTATAGCTTTGGCTAAACTGGCTGAAGATGCTGGGATTCCAAAAGGCGTTTTTAATGTGATTACTGGAAAAGATAGTGCTGGTATCGGCAAAGAACTCGCTACGAACAACCTCATACGAAAACTATCTTTCACAGGCTCAACCGAAGTCGGAAAAACACTCATAGAACAATCAGCCTCTAACATTAAAAAAGTGTCTATGGAGCTTGGTGGTAATGCTCCTTTTTTGGTTTTTAACGATGCGGATATTGATGCTGCAGTCGAAGGAGCTATTGCCGGAAAATTTAGAAACTCAGGGCAAACTTGCGTTTCCATCAATAGGTTTCTAATCCAAGAAGAAGTCTATGATGAGTTTTCGATGAAACTTAGCCATGCTGTCAGTAAATTGAAAGTTGGCAATGGACTTGACAAAGGCGTCCAGGTAGGTCCATTAATCAATACAAAAGGGCTAGAAAAAGTGCAGCATCATGTGCAAGACGCGTTAAATCATGGTGCCGAATTGGCTACAGGAGGAAAGGTCATCAAAGACCTATTTTTCCAACCAACTGTCCTGACCAACGTCCCGAAAGAAGCACTTATATTCCGCGAGGAGACTTTTGGTCCTATTTGCGCTCTTTTCAGTTTCAAAACAGAAGATGATGGAATAGCAATGGCCAACGCTACTGAATTTGGCCTAGCCTCCTATTTCTATAGTACAAATATAAATCGCTGTTTTCGTGTTGCTGAACAGCTAGAAGCTGGCATGGTAGGTATTAACACAGGTCTTATTTCAAATGCAGCAGCTCCTTTTGGTGGAGTAAAACAATCTGGTGTAGGTCGTGAAGGTTCTAAACACGGTTTGGATGAATATATGGAATTAAAATATATCTGCTTCGGCGGTGAATAAAAAAGGAGCAAAATGCTCCTTTTATTTTTTTAAAAAATCCACTAGCTTCTCCCGGGTTGAACTGAACGATAAGGCATCCCCTACTCTCTCATAATTCTGTTTATCCACACAGGTCGGATAAGCATATTTGGCAAAAGCCAGTTTATTATCATCTCGTATAAAAAGTTCCATTAAATCAACAATTTCAGTAACACTTAGGCGCATACTTTTTAATTCCTGAGCAGCTACAGCAAGCCTATCCTGATCGTTTTCCTTCTGATTCAATAGATCGTTCAATCGATTAGAATTCGTCTTATTCATTACTCCGTTATCAGACTGATCATTATCTTCATTTTCAGCATATCCTCTTTGATTCGCTACACCGTCGCGATAAACCTTATCGTCTCCTGATTGCCTATATCGATCATTATTCCATCCTTTGTTATATCCTTCACGATTATTGTCTGGCAAATCGTCACGATCTTCTGATTGTCTGTATCGATCATTACCTTGTTCATTGCGATATCCGTCCCGGTTAGTATAAGGTAAATCCTCACGATAATTACCGTTGTTATACCGATCAACAGGATTCATGGACTCCAAGATAATCCCCCTATTTCCACGTCTGCTACTGACAGAAAATACAACATTCATATATTGTCCATTTCTATTGACAAGTTGCACGCCGCTACCGTTCAACGTTCGTTGCTGCCTATCAGCAAACACAATACGCAGATCATAACGACGACTCGTCAAATTGGGGACCCTGATATCCGTGGAAGCTCTATTGTTATACAAAACGTTGTTGATATAAAGAAAAAATGGAACATCAGTAGAATAGATATTTAATGCTCCTCCAAAAGGTCTGTATCGCTGCGCGAACCCAGCCGTTGCGACAATAAGCAACGAGACCGTCACCAAAATTTTCCTGTACATAATCCGATTCAATTTATAATCTTTCGACTACACAGCATAAAAAAGGATTAAGAAACCAGACGAATTTAACATTTTGTTATGCTTTCTTGTTCCGGTACTTCTTATAAAGTTTTACGGCCATCATTAAAGCGATGGATAAAATTAAGAGCCCCAAAACACCAAATATCCAATTCAGGGCTGACTTTAAGACAACAGTAAAAACAATCGCAAATAATAAAACTGTCGCGACCTCATTAAACAAACGGAGTTTTGTTGAGGTTAATTTGGATTCTTGACGGCTTAATTTGAACATAATCTTCTGGCAGGTAAAATGATAAATTATCATTCCCAGAACGAATGTCAGTTTTACATGCATCCACCCCATGGATAATAAGCCAGGAGAATACCATAACATAACTAGTGCAGAAAAGACTGTGATGTACATCGCAGGAGTAGTAATTACCCACCACAGTAATTTTTCCATCTTACTGAATTCTTTATGCAAAACATCAAATGCTTCCTGACTCTTGTCCTTAGCTTCTGTATGATATATAAAGAGTCGAGGCATATAGAACAGACCTGACATCCAACAAATCACAAAGATAATATGAACTGCTTTTGCATATAAATAGACCATAGGTACAAAAATAAGAAAAGTTAAGAGCAATCAATACGTCCAAACATCAATTGCACAAATCTTACATCCATTATACAAAAGAACACTATCAAAAACACGAGATTGTAGCATGTAACAACAAAAACGACCTGCCAGAGGCAAGTCGCTTTTGTTGTTGAAGTGGATAGCAAACTAATAGCTAAATTCCTTTACAACCTCAATGGCATATTTTACATTATCAAAAGGAATATCCGGCATAATACCATGACCCAAATTGAAAATAAAACCATTTTCACCTCTCATGCGCTCAAATAGTTCGATAATCTTCTTTTTGATAACAGGTTTATCTGCATACAAAACAAATGGATCCAAATTCCCTTGAACAGCAATACCCTGCGGCAGAGATTGTTTAATATTTTTTAAATCTGCATTCCAATCGATAGAAACAACATCAGGTTGCGCTTCGACCATCATTGGTGCAAAAACAGAAGATCCTTTGCAAAAGGAAATGACTGGAATATCCTTACGGTTCAACTTCGCAATAATCTGCTTATTATAATAATGCGAAAAATCACGATAATCATTCCAAGATAAGGCCAAGGCCCAGCTATCAAATAATTGAATTGCATTTACTCCGGCTGCAATCTGCATGTTAAGATATTCAACCGTTACATCTGCAATCTTTTGAAGGATCAGATGTGCTAACTCAGGCTGATTGTTCAACATCAACTTCGTTAACTTAAAATCTTTTGAAGATCCACCTTCAACCAAATAACTTAAAATTGTAAATGGTGCGCCCGCAAAACCAATCAAAGGGATGCGGCTGTCAAGACGTTGTTGAATGACCTTGATTGCATCAGCAACATACTGCAATTTATCCAAACAGTTGGTAGACAAAGCTTCAGCATCCTTTACAGAGCGAACAGGATTAGAAAAACGAGGACCGACACCTTGCTCAAAGGACAGATCCCCTCCCATAGCTTCAGCTGTAACTAAAATATCAGAAAATAAAATAGCGGCATCAATGCCTAGCAAATCTACTGGGAGCATAGTGACATCCGCAGCAATTTCTGGTGTTTTGCACATCTCCAAAAAGGAATATTTATTCTTGATATCCCAATATTCCTTCATAAAGCGTCCAGCTTGACGCATCATCCACACAGGAGGTCTTTCCGTTTGCTGCGAGAACGCAGCTCTAATCAATAAGTCGTTTTGTAAAGTAGTACTCACTATAAATGTTTTGAAATTTCGTTTTCTATTTTTGTAATAATGCTGTTCTGCCTAGCCGTCAGATGTAGCTTATTGGCAACATCTGTATAAGCTCTAGCTCTTTCATAATCCAACTTTCGCAGCGCTATATTTGCTAGATTAATCATAACCATACCCTTTTCATTATCTTTTTTCCAAGGCAGACGCGAAGCTAGCTGAAAATGATATTCAGCCTCATCGATGCGTTCCTCTTTAAGCGCAATGTTTCCCATCATAAATTCATAGAAATTGCGCCTGCCTTTACGAAGTGCATCCGGATTCTTTATCTCAGCAAGTAAGTTTTTTGCCTTTTCATAATCTTGTCTATGAAAAGCCTGCGTTGCCAAAAAAACGGACCCTTCTCTAAAATGACTCCAAATCAAGTAGCCTATTCCACCCGCTATCAGCACAGCAGTTTGATAATGCCCCTGGTATAAGCCATAGCCTAAAAATAATGCAGCAATAAAAATAACGGCTATTCTAGCCTTGATTGTCATCATCTCTTTCTACCTATGCGTTATTGTCGGTAAACTTATAACCAACACCTCTGATAGAATGGAAATAAATCGGATGCTTTTGATCTGGTTCGAAATATTTTCGGAAGGTTAAGATAAAATTGTCGATGGTACGCGTAGATGGATAAACATCGTAATTCCATACGGTCTCCAATATTTGTTCCCGTGATACTGCCTCATTACGTCGTTCAATCAACAGTTTCAACAGCATAGTCTCCTTCTTTGTCAAAGAAGTGATCGTGCCATCCGCATGATGTAGCTCATACGAATTAAAATAGATCGTTTTATCACCGATTTGATAAGAATTTAGTTCTTTCAAATCATCCGGTTTCATGCCACGACGCACCAAATTTCCAACGCGAAGGATCAATTCTTCTAAGTTGAAAGGTTTTACCAAATAATCATCCGCCCCTTTCTTAAGACCCGTAATTCGATCCTCACTGCTATTTTTCGCAGTTAAAAACATGATAGGAACTTCAGTGTTTTGCAGTCGAATAGTTTCAGCTACTTGGAATCCATCTATTTCGGGAATCATCACATCCAAAACCACCAAGTTGAAACGTTCCTCCTTGAAGACTTTTAGTGCTTTTTTTCCATCGGTAGCCGTAGTAACACGGTAACCTTCCATTTCGAGATTCAACTTGATAGCTTCTAACAAGTGTTCTTCATCTTCGACAAGTAATATTCTTTGTTTACTTTGCATTTCTTTCAAATGTTACTTCAAAAATACTCCCTTTAGGAGTGTTATCTTTAACTTTTATGGTCGCGTCGTGCTTCTGCAATACGGTTTTCACGATATATAACCCCAAACCTGTACCTTTGGTTTTTCGTGTTGCCTCACTTCCCACGCGATAAAACTTATTAAAGATAAGTTTTTTCTCTTCATCACTGATACCGATACCATGGTCAGCAACAGAAAAAATTATTTTATTATTCTCCGTATATAATTTCACATCCACCATAGCACATGCCGGTGAATACTTAATGGCATTTTCTATCAGATTAGTAACCACATTACTAATCGCAAACTTATCAGCATGAATAATGATATCCGACTCCAAATAAGGTTTCAAGACTTGCGAACTACAGGAATTCTTTTGAAGTCTATCCACAACCTGTTCTACCAAAGCAGTAAAATTAAAATCCTCTTTCGGCATACTATAGTTACGGCTGTCCAACTTGGTTGTCATCAATACATTTTCAACCAGATCATCCAAACGCTCGATATCCTTCAGCGAATTTCTCAAGAACGTTTGTTGTTGCTCCTTGTCAAGATCACGTCTCAAAATCGTTTGAATATACAATTTGACAGAAGCCAACGGCGATTTAAGTTCATGTGTGATAGCCAAAAGAAAGTTCTGCTGTTGCTGCAACAGTTTCTGCTCCCTTTCAACCAGTCGCTTCAATCGCCATGCACCCCACAAGAAAATAATCAAGAAGAATATTCCCTCCCCTATGATCATGTTCTTTTTACTCGGATCAAAACGAATAAACATCACCCCCCACCATATCAGTTGCATAACCGCATAGAACAATAGAAAATAAAAGAGTAACAGCGCTTTCTTCATGTGACAAAAATAGGTATTCACCTATGTATTCGGAAATATCCGGAGGATTATGACACAAAGAAGAAAATTAACCGATTCGCAATAAGACTAAAATCACCAAACAGACTCATATAAACCATCGGAGACCCGATAGCGCTAAAAGTGACCTTTAATTTCATCACTAGCTAACCCAACTGACTTGGAATTTAAAATTAATTTGTTTTAATTTTGTATATGTTTAATCACGAGAAAAAAGACATTTTCTTCGACCTGGATCATACCATATGGGATTTTGATAAAAATGCCGAAGAAAGTCTGCACGAGTTATATTTTAAATACAAGTTTGATCACTTGTTCAATCAAGAGTCATCCACTCGTTTTATAGAAACTTATACGGTTAACAATCATCGCCTTTGGGGGCTCTATCATCACGGAAAGATATCAAAACCAGAACTCAGGAAAGCACGCTTTGCCGACACCTTTACTGAGCTCGGTGTCGATCCGGAGTTGTTTCCTGAAGAATTCGAACTGGAATACCTCGCTATCTGTCCCAAAAAAACAAATCTGTTTCCACATGCACATGAAACCTTGGCTTATTTGGGTGACAGATACAATCTTCACCTGATATCGAATGGTTTTAAAGAGGCCTGTGAGACCAAACTGGAAAAAAGCAACCTCAGCAAATATTTCAAACATATTTTTATTTCGGAAGTCATCGGCGTGAATAAACCGGACCCCCGAATATTTGAGTTCGCTATGACGACTGCTCAAGCTCGGGCGCAGCAATCACTGATGATTGGAGATAACCTGGATGCCGACATCCGTGGAGCCGTAAATGTAGGCATAGATGCCATTTTCTTTAACCCAAATGTTATTGAAAAACCGGACGATGTATCACATATGATTATCGACTTAAAAGAGTTACAATCGATACTATAGCAAATAGAAAAAGCAGCTTAAAGCTGCTTTTTCTATTTTAGAACCTTAACGGTAATATTCTTAAACCAGACATCATTTCCATGATCCTGAAGACCGATAAGCCCTGATTTGCTATCGCCACCAACATGGCTCAACAATTCAAAAGCCAAAGGCCATTTTTCTTCACTGAATTTACTTTTTTGCAATAAATCAATCCACGACTTATCCCATAATGTATATTCAACAACCTTTACACCATTTTGAAAATGCTCGACCTTGCCATTGTTTACTCTGATCTTAACCTTATTCCACTCGCCATACGGTTTACCATTCTGCGGCTTGGCAGGAATCATATCGTACAATGAAGTCGATTTACGGTTTCCATCTACCCCCATTTTAGCATCAGGATGGTTTTCATTGTCCAGGACCTGGCATTCTGGAGACGAGATATAAATCGGCTGTCCTTCCACTTCCTTCGCTAAAAAGAAGATACCCGAATTTGCTCCTTTAGCAACTTTCCATTCCATCTCCAATTCGAAATTCTTAAAATCATGAGCAAAGACCAAATCTCCGCCTTCTTCTTTACCAACATTAGCTTGGCTATCAAATTTGATCGCCCCCTCATTAATTACCCATCTTTTCGGGACTACGGTCTTATCATATCCTCTCCAGCCTTCCAGCGAAGTACCATCAAAAATAACATAGGCTCCAGCTTTATTCTTTTTAAATTTCTTGATATCTACACGAGGTAAATCTAAGATTTTGTAAGCAGGAACCTCTTTTTTTGCTTGCGCTACGGCAGTATTAAGATGTGCTGAAAAAGCAATCACCGATACCGCAAGAACTGTTTTTAATAACTTCATTCTTTTTAGTTTTAGGTTTGTTTTAAAATTAAATTTAAGCATTTGAGTGTATAAAGAGGAATATTTTTTAATATTCCTCTCCACCGCCCATTTCATTTGTATTTGACTCTTTCTTCTTTGATTTGTTTAAATCTTGGCTACCAAACCGATAGGAAAGTGATAAAGTTACCATCCGCTTCATCCAACGGTGCTCAAAATTGGATATAAGTTGAGAGGTTTCTGTCACACCATTCATTTTCCGCGAATTAAATACATCTCTAACATTCAACATAATTGAAGCTTTCTTCTTAAACACATCTTTTTTCAAGGCCAGATCCATACCTTTCATTGCATTCATCTGTCCCTGAGCCATTACACGGGAAGAATTATACTCGCCGCGCACTTGTGCAGAAAATGTTGGCGTAAAACGATAATTAGCGGTCAGATTAGCATTATAAGCGAAATCCTTTCGTTCTTTAATATCATAGTCCGAGTTTGCATTATACTGAATGTGGATCAAATTGAGATTAAATGTAAAGTCAAAATCCTTCGTTGCGTTGATCTTTGAAATAAACTCAAAACCCGAAAGATTACGACTGGTCATATTCTCCCATCTACTGTATGTTCTTCCATCCTCTATCTTGTAAACAAATGGCTGAATAACCTCACTTGCGTGATTGAAATAAGCCGAAGATATGAGGTTTACTTTACCAAAGGTTTTGGCAAAGCTCATTTCCAAACTGTGCACATCTTCCGGTTTCAGATTCGGATTTCCCTGACGATAATTCAAATCATCGGATACGTTTAAAAATGGGTTAACTTGCCAACCACGAGCCCGTTGAACACGGCGCGAGTAGCTAAATTGAACTTTATCCCCATTTTCACCAACATCGTAGGTTAAAAACAGTGTTGGATATAACCTAAAAAATTTCTGTTTAGCATTGGATTCCGTTTCCACAGCAGCTGGATCCTTGGAGAAATAGGTAGACTTCAGCTCAAATTGTTCTCCACGTAGTCCGATTTGATAGCCAATTTTATCCGTTAATTTATTTTGATAATTCGCATAGATCGCATGGACTGTACTCGTGAAATCAAAATCGTTGCTGATTCTATAATCTGGCACATAGTTACCTATAGAATCGAGTGATCTGGAAAACTGGGTATCAAATGACTTTCTGATTTGAGAACGGTAACCCGCCTCAAATTTGCTTACTTCAGAGAAAGGTAAAACATAATCTAATTGAAGGTTGATATTCTTGCCATCCTCAGACGTAACATTCTTCCGTGAAGTGGCCTTCCGTCCATCGGTATAATTTTGAGAAAAATCATTTGTACCATCTTCCTTGTCTCTTCCATAACTTGCATTCCCCGTCAACTCCTCTCCTTCTCGCTTAAATTGATGTTTAAAATCAGCATTTAATTCATAACCCAGATCGTCCTCAAATTGCGTTGAATTTCGAACACTCGTTCCTGTCATCTGCGATTGCTTGAAGAACTCATAATTCAAGTCCTCTATTCGCTTGTTATCACGTATACTTAAATTACCCGAAAAACTCAATGAAGTTCGATCTGACATATTATAATCAAACCCAGCTTTTACCGTATGGCTATTGCCCTTTCTTGACGATTCGGATTCGCTATAATTACGCGTGCTATCACCAAAAAACGTGTTGTCCGTTTTCCCACTTCCCAACATGTTTCGTTTATTGAAGTTATAGGATCCGAAGTAATTGAA
Organism: Sphingobacterium sp. UBA6317; assembly: GCF_002440385.1. Taxonomy (NCBI): domain Bacteria; kingdom Pseudomonadati; phylum Bacteroidota; class Sphingobacteriia; order Sphingobacteriales; family Sphingobacteriaceae; genus Sphingobacterium; species Sphingobacterium sp. UBA6317. The sequence goes on from NZ_DJTD01000060.1 coordinate 79,324, forward strand.
TTTCCGATCACGATAATTCAATGTTATACCAGCCATATAATTATCATAAGAACCAGCGGATGTATTTATCGATCCGTTCAGCCCTGTTCGAATATTTTTCTTTAAAACAATATTGATAATCCCAGTTTGGCCCTCTGCATCATATTTAGAGGATGGATTTGTGATGACTTCAACTTTTTCAATTGAATTGGCAGGTAGACTCTGAAGCAAAGAAGTTACATCATTTCCTGCCAAAGCAGACTCCCGGCCGTCGATTAAAATCTTCACACTACTTGATCCACGCAAACTGACCGATCCATCCTGATCAACTTGCAAAGTGGGAACATTAGCAAGCACATCAGTCGCTGTTCCACCCGCGCTGACCAAACTCTCACCTACATTGAAGATTTTACGGTCTATACCAATCTGCATGGCTGGAGCTCGTCCTTCAATAACAACTTCATTCAACATATTACCCGTAGGTTTCAAAGCAATTCGACCTAAGTCCTTACTTTTACCCCCTAAGACCGCTATACTATCTATAGTTTGTGTCTCGTAGCCAACATAAGTGATACGGACAATATATTTACCAGGTTTAATATCAGACAACAAAAGGAATCCTTGGGATACAGACTGTCCCCCCTTAACAAGAACGTTACTATGGGCGTCCAAGAGCGCGACACTAGCCGATGAAATAGGTTTAGAGGTTTCGCTATCAACTAAAATAGCTTTGATTTGACCTGTTTGAGCAAAAAGGACAACAGGTAAAAAGAATACAAATAAGAAAGATTTAAACGATTTAGCGTAAAAAAACATGCTTCAGCTTAGTTTATAAGTTATAGTGCAAAGAAAACTAAAACTTATAGACAAAATTGAAGCGTAACCATATTATTACGGTAACAAAAGAATAGTAAATTACTCCACAGAAACAGTCAATCCCTCGGCTTTCAGAATTTTACGATAGATTTCCATCTCCGTATAGGTGCCTTCCAATACAGCACATTTCCCCTCAGTGTGTACTTTCCAGGCAATCTTCTCAGCTTGCTTCTCGGTATATTGTAAATGATAGATGAGACAATGAATCACATGTTCAAACGTATTGGTTTCATCATTCCACAAAATGAGTCGATTAGACTCTTTCACAGAGGCTAATATCTCTTCTAACGTAAAGGTTTCTTCAGCAGTTTGGGTACCCATGCTGCAAAAATAGAATATTTTTTTCTAAATTAACGATAATATAAAAGGGAAGAATACAATCAATTAGAGGAATTTATTATGTTACAGTCAAAAATTGCAGGAATTGGCTATTACGTTCCAAAAAATGTATATACCAATAATGACCTAACACGCTTTATGGATACCAGTGACGAATGGATTCAAGAACGAACTGGCATTAAAGAACGTAGATATGCAGACCGAATAGGCGAAACCACCACCACTATGGGGGTCGAAGCCGCTAAAATTGCCATCGAACGAGCCCATATTACACCTGAAGATGTCGACTTCATCATCTTTGCCACCTTATCGCCAGATTATTATTTCCCGGGCTGCGCCGTTCTACTGCAACGGGAAATGAAGATGAAGGAGGTCGGGGCGCTGGATATTAGAAACCAATGTTCAGGTTTTATATATGCACTTTCTATTGCCGATCAATTTGTCAAAACAGGGATGTACAAAAATGTGCTAGTGGTTGGTTCGGAGAAACACTCTTTTGCACTTGACTTTTCTACGAGAGGACGAGCCGTTTCTGTTATTTTCGGCGATGGTGCCGGAGCAGTGGTTGTGCAACCCACAGCCGAAAACGGCAAAGGAATCCTGAGCACGCACTTACATTCAGACGGAGACGATGCCGAAAAGCTAGCTATGTATTATCCCGGTGCATCCAGTGGAATTTGGCTGGATAAAATGCCCGATTGGCCGGACCAAGAATTGGGGGGATTATTGATGACCAAGGAGATGCTCGAAGATGGGACTGCGTTTCCAAATATGGATGGACAGGCCGTCTTCAAAAAAGCTGTTGTCAAATTCCCTGAGGTTATTCATGAAGCGCTAGCAAAAAATAATTTAAAAACTAATGATATCGATTTATTAATTCCACATCAGGCCAATCTTCGCATTTCGCAATTTGTACAGAAAACACTTGGATTAAGGGAGGATCAGGTATTCAACAATATTCAGAAATATGGTAATACCACTGCAGCCTCTGTACCGATAGCACTATGCGAGGCTTGGGAAGAAGGAAAGATTAAAGACGGTGATCTCGTATGTTTGGCAGCTTTTGGAGCAGGATTTACGTGGGGTTCAGCCTTAATTCGATGGTAAAAAATAGCATATATAAAAAAGGTGATAATCTTTCGATTATCACCTTTTTTATACATTTCCGAATAAAAGATTATCCGTTTGATAATGCTGCTGCACCAGATACGATCTCCGTCAATTCTGTTGTAATTGCAGCTTGACGTGCCTGGTTGTAAGATAGCTTCAGTGATTTGATTAAGTCGCCGGCATTCTCTGTAGCTTTATCCATTGCCGTCATACGTGCTCCATGCTCAGAAGCATTCGAGTCTAAAACAGCTTTATATAATTGAATCTTGATTGCTTTAGGAATCAATTCCTCGATAATCTTCTCTTTGGAAGGCTCGATGATATAATCCACCTCAGCTTCTATTTTTGCTTTATGCGTATGTTGTTTGTTTTCCTCCGCAGGTAATAATGGTAAAATCTGTTCTGCAGTCAACTCTTGAACTGCAGCATTTTTGAACTGATTATAAACCACTTCAACACGATCAAAATTACCTTCTTTGAATTGCTCCATGATAAATTCAGTCACCACAGATACAGAACCAAAATTTAAATCAGAAAACAAATCAGAGTGATTAGCTACCACATTGAAGTTACGTTTCGAGTAGAAGTCATAACCCTTTTTACCAATACCAATGATACTCAAATTGCCCTTAGCATGTTGCTCAGCATATTTGTTAAAGATCAAGTTATTAGTCGTTTTGATAACATTTGCGTTGAATGCTCCAGCCAAACCTCTATTAGAAGAAACAACAACGATTAATACCTTATTTGGCTCGCGATCCACTGTAAAAGGAGAGTTACTTCCCTCAACACTCGCAGAAACATCCGCCAAAATATCTCTTAGTTTATTCGCATATGGGCGCAATTGTAAGATAGCGTTAGTAGCGCGCTTCAATTTAGCAGCCGAAACCATTTTCATAGCTTTCGTGATCTGCTGTGTTGATGATACCGAGGTAATCCGGTTTCTTACTTCTTTTAAATTTGCCATATTTGTTTTAAGTATTAAGTACCTAGTATTGAGTATTGAGCCTAGTCAATAGACTCAATACCAAATACTCATTACTATTAATATTTTGATGCTAAATCCTTAGCTACTGTTTCTAACACTGCAGTTAATTCATCGGAGAACTTATTAGCTTTGAAAGCTGACAATACTTCTGGATGACGTTGTTCCAATTGAGTCAAGAATTCTTCTTCAAATTCTCTCACTTTATTTACAGGAACATTACGCAATAAACCTTTAGTTCCGATATAAATAATCGCAACTTGTTTCTCTACAGAAACTGGAGAATATTGACCTTGTTTCAAGATCTCAACGTTACGAACACCTTTATCTAAGACAGATTTAGTAGCAGCATCTAGATCAGAACCGAATTTCGCAAAAGCTTCCAATTCACGGTACTGAGCTTGATCTAACTTTAATGTACCAGAGACCTTTTTCATCGGTTTGATCTGCGCATTACCACCTACACGAGATACAGAGATACCTACGTTGATCGCTGGACGAATACCTGCGTTAAACAAGTTAGACTCCAAGAAAATCTGACCGTCTGTAATTGAAATTACGTTGGTTGGGATATATGCAGAAACGTCACCAGCTTGGGTTTCAATGATCGGAAGGGCAGTTAATGAGCCACCGCCTTTGACCAAGTGTTTGATCGATTCAGGTAGATCATTCATGTTGCGCGCGATATCATCTGAAGAGTTGATTTTCGCTGCACGCTCCAACAAACGACTGTGTAGATAAAATACGTCACCTGGGTATGCTTCGCGGCCCGGTGGACGACGTAACAATAAAGAAACCTCACGGTAAGCTACAGCTTGCTTAGACAAATCATCATAAACGATCAATGCTGGACGACCTGTATCACGGAAAAACTCACCGATAGCAGCACCTGACATTGGTGCATAAAACTGAAGTGGAGCTGGATCAGCAGCAGATGCAGCCACAACTACTGTATAAGCCATAGCACCTCTTTCCTCCAATGTACGCACGATATTCGCAACTGTAGAATTCTTTTGACCTACGGCAACGTAGATACAAAATACAGGTTCTCCTGCATCATAGAATTCTTTTTGGTTCAAGATTGTATCGATACAAACAGCTGTTTTACCTGTTTGACGGTCACCAATAACCAACTCACGTTGACCACGACCTACTGGAATCATCGCATCAATCGCTTTAATACCTGTTTGTAATGGTTCAGTTACCGGTTGACGGTAGATAACACCCGGAGCCTTACGCTCGATAGGCATTTCATACAAATCACCTTGAATAGGTCCTTTACCATCGATTGGTTGACCTAAAGTATTTACAACACGTCCCAACAAGCCTTCACCAACTTTGATGGATGCAATACGGTTGGTACGTTTAATAGTATCTCCTTCTTTGATCTCATCCGAAGGACCTAAAAGTACAACACCAACGTTGTCTTCTTCTAAGTTTAATACAATACCTTGTAATCCGTTATCAAATTCAACCAACTCACCGGACTGAACTTTAGTTAAGCCGTAAATACGAGCAATACCGTCACCTACAGCAAGTACGGTACCCACTTCCTCTAGTTCGGCTTCTGATTTAAAGCCCGACAATTGCTCTCTTAGAATTGCCGAAACTTCATCTGGTCTTACCTCTATCATTTTAATTATTATAAGGGGTTTTTTGATTTATTTTACTTCAAGTATCAGAACAAATTAATTATTCTGATTCAAATATCTTTCCAATTTATTCAACTTACCAGCAATACTTGCATCAATTTGGCGATCGCCGATATTGACTACAAATCCACCGATCAAACTATGATCAACTTTATTGATCAATATCACTTGAGCGTTGGTTTCCTTCGCAAGTACATCTTTCATCGCTGCCAAATTAGCTTCAGAAAGCGGCGCTGCAGATGTAACTGTAGCTTTCACAATTCCTTTTACCTCGTTATACTCACGAATAAATTCTTGAGCAGTGGCATACACAATCTCGCCACGACCTTTGTTGATCATGATCTTAAAGAATGCCAAGATATTGGGATTGATCTTATCTTTAAATAGCGCATCCAATATGTTTTTCTTCTTGTCCAAAGGAACAATAGGATTGGCAAAAACAGCTTGCAATTCTGTACTGGATTTTAAAACAGCAATGAATGAATCCATATCCGCCTTGACTGTCTCCAGTGAGCCTTGCTCGCTAGCCAAGTCAATTAATGACTTAGCGTATCTTGATGCTACTTTAAATACTGACATAATTCTATTTCGTAATTTGAGTGACCGGATTAGTTCAATTTAACGTCATTAAGCAAATCTGCTACTAGAGCTTCTTGCTTTCCTTGGTCCTCAAATTCTTTGTTTAACACTTTACGAGCAATATCCAAAGACAAAGAAGAAACCTGAGACTTAACCTCAGCCAAAGCTTTGTTCTTTTGTTCGTTGATCTCGATTTTTGCTTGTGCAATCAATTTTGCACCTTCAGCCTGTGCTTGCGTTTTTGCCTCAGCTACAATCTTATCTTTAAGTTCTTTTGCTTCCTTAAGGATAACATCGCGTTCTGCGCGAGCTTCTTTTAGTAATTGTTCGTTCTCATTTGTTAAACGAGCCATTTCTAATTTCGCTTTTTCAGCAGCCTCTAAAGCACCTGCAATACCTTTTTCACGTTCGTCTAGGGCATCAACAATTGGTTTCCAAGCGAATTTACCTAATAAAAAGATAATAACCACAAGGACGATGACCATCCAAAAAAACAAACCGTACGAAAACGAATGTATTAATTTATCCATTGTTATACTATATAATGATAATTCTTATTTTTTAAGATTCAGGAATAATATAACCTGCAACCAACCGTTGCAGGTTATATTATAAAACCGTTGTGACTATTTACCTAATAATAAAGCACCGAATGCTAAACCTTCAAGTAAGGCACCAATGATAATCATTGCAGTTTGGATTTTAGATGCTGCTTCTGGTTGACGAGCGATAGCTTCCATTGCAGAACCACCAATTTTACCTAAACCTAAACCTGCACCGATAACGATTAAACCGGCTCCAATTAAATTGTACATAATGTATGATTTGAATAATTAAAAAATTTACTAATTAATGATCGTGATGTTCTTCAACAGCCATACCGATAAATAAGGATGACAACATCGTAAAAATAAATGCTTGTAAGAATGCTACCAATAATTCGATAACCATCAAGAAGATTGTCAAGAACATGGAAACACCGATACTACCCACTACAGTCAATTGGTGTTGCAATAAATAAACAATTGCAATCAGTCCCATTACGACAGTGTGACCAGCTGTAATATTTGCAAACAAACGTACCATCAACGAAAATGGTTTTGTAAACAATCCCAATACTTCAATTGGTGCTAAAACAAATTTAAATGGAACCGGAACACCTGGCATCCAAAAAATATGCTTCCAGTAGTTTGCGTTTGCTTTGATATTGACAATTAAGAATGTAAAAAGAGCCAAACATAAAGTGACTGTGATGTTTCCTGTAACGTTAAACCCTAGTGGTGTCAAACCAACCAAATTCAAAATCCAGATCAAAAAGAATACAGACAATAAATAAGGCATGAATTCCTTGTAACGATGACCAATGTTTGGAATAGCCATCTCATCACGTACATAGATAACCAAAGGCTCCAATACACGTCCAACACCTTTTGGCAAATTGTTAGCACCTTTTTTATACGTTTTAGCCAAACTAATAAATGCCCAAAACATTAAAAATGCAGCCAAAAACAAACCGACAACACTTTTAGTGATCGAGAAATCTAAAGGCATCGCTACAGATGGATGAAAATCAACAGCATCATGAATCTCATGAGAACCAATCACATAAGAAGTTTCAAATTCCTTTTTCTCTTCTTTTCCATCTTCATTTATAGTCATAACATAACTACCATCAGCATTTTTACGATACTCATGACCAGCCAAATTACCGGCAGCATCAGTCTTATAAATTTTTCCGTGGTACAATGCATAATACTGACCGTCAACCTCAGCAACTTTATTACCGTGATCGAATGCCGAAGCCATAAAAACTTTCAAGCCATTATCGATCAAAATAACGGGCAATGAAAAACCATAATGTTTACCTGTCTCTTCATCCGAAAAGAAGCTAAAATAATAATCATCTTGTAAGTGATGCTCAATATGGCTATTGATTTCCTCAGCCTGCGATTTTTCTCCGTGTGCATTCTCATTCGCCTTTGTTAAAAATGGCGCAACTGCAAACAGAATAACTGCTAAAAATTGAAGTGTTCTTTTAAGACTCACGATACTACTATTATGTTATTTAAAATTTTTTGCGAAAATACTATATATAAAGCACAAAAGCTACTTTAATATTACATTTTTTTGAAAAAACTATCGTTTTTCTCCCTTAGGATTTGTTTAAAGCCTTGTAAGCAAATATAACATCGTAAAAAAGGAATAAAACGACAACGATCAAATAGTTATATTTTAAAATATCAGCCTGCGGTTTTGCCAACCCATTATGGATGTATACATAATTTAGGACAAACTTTAAAGTCAATAATCCCAAGAAAACAAAACCAATATACTGCGGAAATTTCTGCGAACAGTAACTTATCCCCACCATGATGATCACGGATAATATCAGTTGAAAAATATAAATTTCATACAATGGAAAATGTAGATCTTCCAAGGAATGAATACCATCAAAAGATTTTAATAAAAAGAAATGAACGGCAAAAATCAAAACCGCAACAAAAAATAAAATAAGGGTCTGCTTTATATATACTATCATCTATCGTTTAATCGATTCACTTGTCTAATGACTTGATATAGAGAAATTCCAATCCCGCCAAGGGTACAGATCTTCATCCATAGTTGGTTCTCCGCATGAAACTTACCGTCCAGCCAATCCCCTAATAAATAAAATACATAAATGGTAAAAACCATCTGGGTTGAAATAGTCGTCAGCACAAGCCACTTGTTAGGATCTTTCTTGTCTTCCATAAGCAATCTTAAGGTTATCAATGGGCTTTCAACAAACTATATCACACAATTTGTTACAAATATACGCTATAAATTTTTATTGCCTACAATCCCAAAACTTTTTGTCCAATTTTAATATCCGGATAATCAATATCCACGCCCAAAAGCATCTTAAGTTCCGAAGAGGATTTATCCGGATTTGCACGAATAACACCAAGAATACGATCCAACTTCTCCTGCTCGATCAACTCTGTTGCTTCCACTTCCGTACCAACAAAATTAATTAAATGTCCATATATCGTACCTGCGACCATCCCGCGCTTAACCGCTATATCAGCAATGCTCATACCATCTTTAAACATTTCTAAGGAAATCTCCTTTGTATCCAACTTCTTCGGCCCTTCTTCATCTGCACTTTGCGCAGCCAATTCATCTTTTTCTTTGGTCTTCACACTAGCAGCAACATCGAGCATCGCTGTTTGAAAATCTTCCCGTTTTGAAAGCGTATCAGCAATAAGTAGACAATGTTGCAACTGCTCGCGTTTTCGCTTGTAATCAAGCAATAATGCTTTTAACTCATCAATATATTTCATCGTACGTTTTCGTATCTGGTACTCCTCAATATGTTTGGTTAAAGCCTCAATCAGATCTACATCCATTTTCGGTAAAAACCAATTGACCGCAGCAGTAGAACGTTCACAGATGACGTCATAATCGATTGCGTTTTTATCCCGCAACAAATCATACAGTACAACAATAAATTTATGTGCAACTTTCTCTTGGTTCTGAAGGTGCTTGACCAATTGTTGGAAAAATAATACGGCTTGTTCCTTTCCATCAATATTACGCTCTTCAAGTGATTTCAGCAGCTCCGAAGTCTCGGCCAATAGTCCGTCCCAACGGAAACCGTGCATTAAAATCTGGCCAAGATAATTCCGTTGGCATTGCTCCAAAATCTCATTGACGTCAGCCTGCCCCTGAGCACGCTGTGCAAATTCGACCACTTGGTAATCGGTACGGATGGCATAAGAAGGGATAATGGATTTTAATACAAGTCCATCTAAACTCGTTAAACGGCTCAATGCAACGTACACCTGTCCCGCGGCAAACGAGGTCCCTGCGTCAATGATCGCTTTTTGAAAAGTTAAACCCTGACTTTTATGAATAGTGATAGCCCAAGCCAATCGAAGTGGAAATTGCGAAAATGTACCCAATATCTCCTCTTTAATCTGATCTTGCCCCTTATCGTAATTATACCGAATATTCTCCCAGGTCTCCCTTTTTACCGTTACAGATTCCGACCCATCAGGAAATGTAACCGTTACCGTGCCCTGCACCGTATCGATGTCCTTTACCGTACCGATCTTTCCATTGTAATATTTACGTTCATCACCGGAATCGTTTCGAATAAACATCACCTGAGCCCCTATCTTTAAGGACAACGTTTCTTCAGCAGGATAGGAGCCCTGCGCAAAATCGTCCTTTACAACTGCTTTAAGATTTAACATTTTACCCGATAATGATGCCAGCTTGGCTCCATTTATTTCATCCGCATTTCGATTATGGGAGGTCAATGTAATATACTGTTCCTCTTCATTTGGAACAAAGTCCTGTTGATAATAACCATTTAAGGTCGTGAGCATGTCACTTGTACACTGATTGTTTCGTATGGCATTCAAAATTGAAATAAAACCTTCATCTTGTTGACGATAGATTTTATTGAGCTCTAACATCACCAGCGGATTATCCCTCAAAATTTTAGCATTAAAGAAGAAAACAGAAGAATAATGATCCCGCAAAACATTCCATTCGGCATCTTTCACAACTGGCGGCAACTGGTACAAATCTCCGATAAACAGCACCTGTAATCCACCAAAAGGCCGCATATCGCGACGAACAGATTGCAGAATTACATTAATCGCATCTAATGTATCTGCACGGACCATCGAAACCTCATCAATCACCAAAAGCTCTAGCTCCTGCAAGATGGCCCGACGCTGCTTGGTCAATTTAATCGTGCTGAATAAACGTGATTTATTGTAGATATGACTATCCTGTTCGTCCCAACGTAACTCATAATCTTCAATAAAAGTCCCAAAAGGAAGCCAAAATAAAGAATGTAAAGTTGTTCCGCCCGCATTCATCGCCGCAACACCTGTAGGTGCAGTAATAGCCATCTTTTTGTAGCTATGCTCACGGATATACTTCAAGAAAGTCGTTTTTCCGGTACCCGCCTTTCCTGTAATAAATACATTCTGGTTCGTTTGGTTAACAAAAGCAACAGCCTGCATAAATGCAGTATTTTCCCGATCGACTTGAAAGTTTGACATATCCTGAAATTAGATTGATCACAAAATTAGCAATTTCATTTTTAACTTCACGCGATATAGTATAGCTTAGGGTATCTAACGCAGCTCCATTATAAAGGATTTAGATTAAGCTAAAACGGTTAACTTAAAATATTAAATGGATTTTTTTTATATTTAGCAACTGAATTAACGAATAACAAATTTTTAGAATTTTTAATATGGCTATAGATAAAATCGCATTGTTTGAAAAAGTACAGGAAATGCTGACATCCAAAGGTTTTCGTATTGATAAATCAGATGCTGCACGCCCTTGGGGAGGATTTTTCGTAATCGACGAATCCCAAGCGCAAGAATTTGCCGATGAGTACTTCGGCGGAATGGATGTACAAGAATTAAGAATCTCAGGAAAATTAAGTCCAAAAATTTTAATTGTTGCACCAGAAAAAAGACTTTCATGGCAATATCACCACCGTCGTGCCGAAATATGGCGTGTTATCCAAGGTAACGTAGGTGTTATGGTTTCTGACACCGATGAAGAATCGGTTGTTTCAACCTTGAAAGAAGGCGAAACAATTAGATTACGCCAAGGACAGCGTCACCGTTTAATTGGATTGGATGGCTTCGGTATTCTAGCCGAGATCTGGCAACACACCGATGCCAACAACCCTTCTGATGAAGACGATATTGTTCGCGTACAAGATGATTTTGGCAGATAGTAGTCCCACAGGACCATGACCACCAAAACAAAGATTCCCAATCAACAATTGGGAATCTTTGTTTTTATCCCTAACATAAAATGCGATAGCAGCTGATTCACTCGCCCTACAGGTCCATTTCATCGCTTCTATCCAAGCTCCTATACCTCCTGTATCCATTTCAGGTATTCCATAGCGCAATTCATTAGAAGAGAATATTAATTTTTATTATTTTAGTAGAGATATAATCAACTATGATATGATGAGTAACGACGATACTAAAAGAGGATCCAGTATATTAAACAGTCTAAAGAAATTAATTTTTGAGGACGATCAGCCGCAGCAAACGCCACCGGCACAAGCCCCTCCAGCACCAGCTACTAACGCTGCTCCAGAAAGACCCCATGTACCACCGGCATATTCATCGCCCACGGCCCAGGCTCCAACTGGAAAAACACCTCCCCCAATTCCCCTAACAGCCAATGACGGAACAACCGACCTCAAAGAAATGAAATTAAAGGTCTATGCCATTCTTGAAAAACTCAACGAGCAGGGTGTCGATTTTTTCGAAGTATGGAACGCTGCTGCCGCAATGGGAAAAGTAGAGGAAAATACATTAAAAGCGGCCTATACTTCATTGAAATTTGTAGACAGTTCGTTAACCAAGGATAAACTGGTAGCAACTGGCACAAATTATGCTAATAAATTGAAAGAAACCATTGCCAAAGAATCGGAACAAAAACAGGCTGAAAAGAAAAAGACTGAACAGGACCGAACCATGGAGATTGCAAATCTGAACACTGAAATCAAAACAATAACGGAGAATATCGCCAAATTGCAAGATGATCTACAGAAAAAACAACTCGCTTTGGCACAAATTAATGAAAAGTACGAACCAAGGATTAAAGATATCGAACAAAAAATAAACATCGGCAACGCGGCCGTTGATGAAGTGGTCACCGAAATCAACACTGCATTGCGTATGATTAATCAATCAATAACATAAAAACAAATCAATGGAAAGAAAAGATCAGTATGTTAATATTCCCGCTGAGATAAAAACGCAACTTCCGATATTTCAAGTACTGGGCGATCATTTGCCTGCACAATTAAAATCACCAGAAGCGAAGAAGACAGCTTCGTCGATCTTCTTTTGGGCGCTTTTACTTGGCGGAGCCTTTGCTTTTTTCAAATACTTACCGATTATGCTGGAATATGCCGGAAAAAGTATACTTTTTGTGCTATTCAGTATAATCCTGATTACCTTATTATTGCTAGCGCCAAAGATCATTGCGCTATTGCACAGATTGGGAACCGTCCTACTTTTTAAAGGTGAAAAATCCATCATTAGAAATAACCCCATAGAAACCTTACAACTGTTATCAAGAGATGCAAAAGACACCCTGAAACGTGTGAAGGAAAAAATCAGCAATGTAGACGGTGTCCGCATCGACATGATTCAAAGCGGTGAAACTGCTCAAAAAACAGCCGAAGAGAAGTACACCTATGCGAAACGTTTCACCGCAGAAGCGGCTAATCTCGACGAGAAATCAAAGGAGGAAACGAGCAAAAATAATGCAGAGAAGGCCAATGCTTATGCAAGAGATGCCAAAGAAACACGCACCAAAGCATTTCTATTGGGGAAAGAAGGTGAATCTGAAGAGCAAAATGCGCGCAGTTATGTACAATATGCCAATCAATTTGCAAAAGTATTGGAAGTCCTAAAAGATAATGAAAGCGCAGCACGTATCTATGTCAGCACCTTGGATAGCAGCATTTCCATTATTTCCAAGAAGCTGGAAGCAACGCAAAAGATGAAAAATGCCACCGATGGCCTAGCCGATGTGTTCAATATTAAAGATGGCTGGGCATTTCAAGAGGCCATGAATGCAGCAACAGGTGCCATCAGTCAAAATATTGCCTCTATCCGATCCAATCTTGATTTCTTGGATCAAAACAACAATATCACAGTGGGTGGTACACCTACTCAAGGTGAACTGGAAGAGTTTATCCGAAAAGTTGACGAACGTAATCTAAATGTATTAAACGTAACGCAAATGGCCGATGCCAGCTATGAACTCAAACCCGAAGAAAAAGTAGATAAAGGATTTACATTACTCGATTAATATTAACTAAAATCAAACTTACTATACGAACATTATGGAAGAAAAATCAACATGGGCAAGATTAAGATGGCCAATCAAAGCAATTATCATCGCCTTACCTATTCTCGCAATCGGTTATTGGGCCATTCAATCAGGCAAATTTGATGCTAATTCGACAGTCCAAACAACAGATTCAACAAGCAATAATGGTCATGCGGCCGCACCTTCATCAGGCTCAGAAACGACTCGTTCATTCAACTATCAACCCGAAAAACCAGTCGACGGCGAATACAAGGGTGTCGTTGAAGTGGGCGCTTCGGGTTTCAATTCCTTTGTCGTCAATATGGACAAAGAAAATCGCTGGGAGATCATTTCCAAAGACTTTGGAAAGTCATTTGCATACGAAGGATTGGCAAATACGGAAGACATCCGTAAAGGATTAAAAGATTATATAGGCATGATGCTCGATAAAGGCGTCAAATCCAAAAACATACATTTCGTTATTAGCTCCGGAGCTCAAAAAGAACCTAAAACTTCAGTTATCAGTGCTGAACTTAGAAAAATGGGCTTTGTGGTCAACCTAGTTACAGCAGAGCAGGAAGGAAAATTAGCGTTAAAATCGGTTCTTCCGAAAGCTTACGAAGACAATTCATTTGTTGTTGACATTGGCTCCGGTAACACCAAAATCTCCTGGATCGACGGTGACACAAAATCGGTAGAAGCACCTGGTGCGAAATATTATGAAAAAGACCTTAAAGATGATGCGGTCTATACAGAAGTAAAAAAATTAGGCGAAAAAATTCCGGCAAATAAAAGAGAGGTTTGTTTTATTATTGGCGGGGTTCCTTTTGAATTAGCATCGCAGACACGCCAAGGTGAAGAGCGTTTTACAGTTTTGAACGATCCAGCATCTTACAAAGCAGATAAAGTAAAAACAAAGAGCGGTGTCAACATCTATAAAGCAATTAAAGATGCAACCAATTGCGACACCTTCGTATTTGATTGGGATGCCAATTTCACGATCGGATTCCTACTTTCGCTAAACAAATAGTCAAGACGATTAGCATAAAAAAAGCGCTGTTCTCAATAAAAGAGAACAGCGTTTTTTTTATAACCGTTTTTGTTATCCCATAAAACTCAATAGATACAACACAATAATGATCGCCAATATCAAAAAAGCAATTTTCCAGAAGCTATAAGGTCGTTGTCCATAAACTTTACCGTTAAAAGCATTGACCATGATCTGATAGCTCTTTCCTTTGTACTGATAAGCAGATAACCATACAGGTAAAAGAATGTACTTCAATTTAATGGATTTAAAATCGCTATCAATAGAATCAATATCCTGTGTATCACCACCGATGTCATGCTCAACCTGACGTTCGATTTCCCGATCCATAATAGTCCGGGCAGTCTCCCCCGCTTTTACATGATCCACGCTAAAAGTTTCAGCGATAAAGCCACTTAAATATTGCTCATTGAAAGGTTTTAGGTAACCCAAATTCCAAGGTCCAATTTTATCAGAAAACTTTTCGGGAAGAGATGTTGATCCCGATATAACAATATCCTTAAATTGGCTATAGATACTTCCTGAAGCCGGATACCAGTTTGTGCGTCTTTCTTCGTATTCTTCCGTCTCGCCATCCGAATTGCGTCTTGTACGCGTCACATAATAATATTCTCCACGTGATCCTACGTAATCAGATTGTACATCTGCATCATATGACCAAAATGGCACATACACCCCTTTTAAACGATCATTTCTTGAATTAAAAATTCGCTTGAAGTCATTCGGAGCGAACCATATCTTACCCGCCCATTGTGTCAATAGCCCAAAAGCATTTTTGTAATCAACGGAAAATGGAACAAGACCATGTGGCTTCACAATACGCTTTTGTTGATGGTCAATTACCAAAGGTGAAGCACAAAAAGCACATAAATCTGCCGTAACATGTGGATTCAAACGCGAGTTTGCACCACAGTTACTACAATGCACAACTTCAGCCAAATAGCTATAGCGCTCATCGGCGAGCCCCTCCATTGCTTGTCCAAAAACTTTATAATCTGTAGATTCAATATGCCCATCTTCCGGTAGCTGATCCGCTATTTCATTCCTGGTTCCACAATAGGAACACGCTAAATAGGACGTACCGGGCTGATAAGTCAAAATAGCACCACAGCCCTGACATTTTAACCCCTGCTCTATTTCGGAGGTTTTTTCTTCAAAACTCATAAAACTCGGTAATGCATTTTACCCTAAACTCCTGGTATCGGTGGCGGGTTCTGCGAAAACAGATCCTTTAATTCGACTACCTTTTCAGCCTCAATCCAGTTTTCAAGTCCCTCTTTCCAGACCAAGGTAGCAAGTGTCATCGTCCCCTCTTTTATCAGAGCGCGCAACTGTTCCGAATCAAAGGGCCCTTCCTGTTTACCTTTAACGGCCAGGTAATAAGCGACCGCTTTGGGCAATGGAGGAGGTCCAACGGCCCCTGCAGACGAAGCCGCAGCAGCTGATCCCGTACCAGTATGATTATTCCCATCAAAACTGTTTTGCTGAAATACATTACCCATTTGACCAACCATTCCTGCTCCCAACCCAGCACCAAATCCAGCACCTACAATCCCTCCACTACTGGGATTCTCAGCAGCTTTCTCCATTGAATTTGCGGCTTGGAATTGGGCATAGGCCCCCAGATTACCAACGACCCCCATACTGCTTCGCTTATCAAGGGCTTTCTCGACTTCTTCTGGGAATGAAATATTTTCAATTAAGAACTTCGTTAAGCTCAAACCCAACTCATCAAAATCAACCCCAATTTTTTGCTGTATCAAGGCCGAAACTTCATCATAGTTGGATGCAAGATCCAAGGCCGGTATCTTCGACTCAGCAATAGCATCCATCCCCCGCGATACCGCAATGTTTCGAAGCTGCTCTGTGATATCTTCAACTGTAAATACAGGCGTCGTCGCAACAAGCTGTTTCATAAAAACAGTAACGTTCTTCACCTGAAAAGAGAAATTACCGAAAGCCCGAAGTCGAATGGGACCAAATTCAGGATCCCGCAACATAATCGGATTTTTAGTTCCCCATTTCTGATTGACAAATTGTCGAAGGTTGACAAAATAAACATCGGCTTTGAATGGACTATTGAACCCATATTTCCAACCTCTGAGGGTTGTCATGATCGGCATATTCTGGGTCGTAAGTTCGTAACGACCAGGCTGAAAGACGTCCGCAACCACGCCTTCATTCAAAAATACCGCAGCCTGCCCTTCTCGCACAGTCAACTGTGCCCCCATTTTTATTTCATTCTGATACCGTGGAAACTTCCACACAATCGTATCTGTGCTATTATCGACCCATTCGATAATATCGACAAACTCATTCCTGATTTTATCAAATAATCCCATAAATTATTCTCTTTACAATTACTTACACTAAATGTAAACATTTCCCCGCAAACCGGCAATTTTCTCCAGCAGTACGCAAACTAGCGATATCTAAAAAATTTAGCCTTTTAAACTACTTATCGTAGTTTATTTTTTTTACTTTTGTTAGCTAAGTTCTACATTAATTTATGAGTACATATAACGAAGACAGCATTAGGTCCCTGGATTGGAAAGAGCATATCCGCCTCCGTCCGGGAATGTACATTGGAAAGTTGGGGGACGGTTCGGCCTATGATGATGGTATCTATGTTTTATTGAAAGAGGTCGTTGACAACTCAATTGATGAGTTTGTTATGGGTGCCGGTAAAACTATTGATATCACGGTAAACGAAAATAAAGTTTCCGTACGCGATTATGGACGTGGTATCCCAATTGGTTCTGTGGTTGATGTTGTTTCTAAAATCAATACGGGTGGCAAATATGATAGTAAGGCTTTCCAAAAGTCCGTCGGTTTAAATGGTGTTGGTACAAAAGCCGTAAATGCTTTGTCCAGTCAGTTTACCGTCCAGTCATACCGTCAAAATATAACACGCATTGCCCAATTCTCTAAAGGGGAATTAGTCAATGATGAACAAAAAGATACGACGCAACGGAATGGTACATCTGTAACATTCTATCCAGACGATTCTATTTTCAGAAACTACAAATACCGTCCCGAATTTGTAGAGAATATGATTTGGAACTATGTTTTTCTAAACTCAGGTCTTACGATCAACTTTAATGGGCAAAAGTTTATTTCTGAGCACGGACTAAAAGATCTATTGGAACGAAATATTGATGCCGAGTCCATGCGCTATCCAATTATCCACTTACGGGGGGATGATATTGAAATCGCGATGACTCACGGCCAGCAATATGGAGAAGAATATTATTCTTTTGTCAACGGTCAGCACACCACACAGGGTGGAACACATCAGGCAGCCTTCCGTGAAGCACTAGTCAAAACAATCCGCGATTTTTACAGAAAAGAATTTGACGCATCGGATATTCGTTCATCAATTATCGGTGCCATCGCCATCAAAGTGCAGGAACCCGTTTTTGAGTCACAGACCAAAACAAAGCTAGGATCTCAAAGTGTAGGCCCGGAAGGCCCTACGGTAAGAGGATTTATCAATGACTTTGTTAAAAAAGCATTGGATGATTACTTACATAAAAATCCGGCTACGGCAGATGCTCTTCAAAAACGTATTCTTCAATCGGAACGTGAACGTAAGGATATCGCCGGTATCAAAAAACTCGCCAACGAAAGAGCGAAGAAAGCCTCTTTGCACAACCGTAAACTACGTGACTGTAAAGTGCACTTCAGCGATAAAAATGAACGTAACCAAGAAACAACGTTGTTTATCACCGAGGGGGATTCTGCATCTGGTTCTATTACCAAATCGCGGGATGTGCAGACTCAAGCTGTTTTCAGTCTGAAAGGAAAACCGTTAAACTCCTACGGTATGTCCAAAAAGATTGTTTATGAAAACGAGGAATTTAACCTCTTACAACATGCGCTTAATATTGAAGACGGTCTCGATGGATTACGCTACAACAATATCGTAATTGCTACCGATGCCGATGTCGACGGCATGCACATCCGCCTGTTGCTATTGACATTTTTCTTGCAGTTTTTCCCAGACCTTGTCAAAGCTGGCCACGTTTCCATCTTACAGACACCACTTTTCCGTGTCCGCAACAAAAAGGAAACGATCTATTGCTATTCCGATGAAGAACGACAAAAAGCAATCGCAAAATTAGGCGCTAAACCTGAAATTACCCGATTCAAAGGTTTGGGTGAGATATCACCTTCCGAATTTGGATTATTTATCGGAAAAGATATCCGTCTTGACCCGGTTATCTTGTCCAAAGACAATAAAATTCAACAGTTATTAGAATATTACATGGGCAAAAACACACCAGATCGACAAAAGCATATTGTCGAAAATCTGCGTGTTGAAGTTGACCTTGAAGAAGAACTAACAAAAAAAGCGGGTTAAAATAACCCGCTTTTTTAGCAACCTACAACCATCTTTCATGCACAACCAAACCTTAATTCTGATCCAATGTCAAGATGCCGTTGGATTGGTCGCCAACATTTCAAATACGCTGGCAAAATATCAACTCAATATTGTCACCATGCGTGAATATGTGGATGAAGAAGCCAACAAATTCTTCGTGCGTGTCGTGTGTAACGGTATCGTGCCTGAGCAGAAACAGCTTTCGGATTCCCTTGCCGAAGTACTTCCCCCATCTGCTCAGATACAGATAAACCCCAATAACCGCAAAAAAATCGTCGTCCTCGTGACCAAAGAGCATCACTGCCTTGCCGATATCCTGGTACGTCAACACTTCGAAACATGGGGAGCCGAAGTACAGGCCGTAATTGGTAATTATGAATCATTACGCTCCTTTACGGAAAAGTTTGATATTCCTTTTCATTGCATCTCACATGAAAACCTGACAAAGGAAACATTCGAAAAACAACTGATCGCACAAATCCAAAACTATAATTTCGATTACATCATTCTGGCGAAGTTCATGCGAATCTTGTCTCCTCA
The DNA here is from genome assembly GCF_002440385.1 of Sphingobacterium sp. UBA6317. NCBI lineage: Bacteria > Pseudomonadati > Bacteroidota > Sphingobacteriia > Sphingobacteriales > Sphingobacteriaceae > Sphingobacterium > Sphingobacterium sp. UBA6317. The sequence goes on from NZ_DJTD01000060.1 coordinate 98,676, forward strand.
GTTTGTCAGTACCTTTGAAAATAAACTGGTCAACATACACCATTCATTTTTACCCGCTTTTATTGGTGCCAACCCGTACAAGCAGGCTCATGCAAGAGGCGTTAAGATCATCGGTGCCACAGCGCATTTCGTTACCGACCAACTCGATGAAGGCCCCATCATCGTACAGGATATACGACATGTCAATCACACCTATACTGTAAAAGATATGGTAACTGCCGGCAAAGAAATAGAAAAGGCTGTTCTGAGCAGAGCAATTCGTCTGCTTAGTGAAGATCGTGTGATGCGCAACGATTACAAGACAATTGTATTTGAATAGTGATTACAATCATGTCCCGATAAAACAATCATTACTTTTTTTCAGCGTTATTCTCCATTATTTCGTAAAAGAAATATTTAAGAATGACGCATACTTTTCATATCCCCGTATTAGGCTTAGCTTTCTCCATCGACTCCGCACTTAAGGTCGCACAATATGGTATCTCCACCGTAATGTCTATTGTTGACGATGAACTCATCGAGCGCATGCGCCGCTATTACTGCGGACAATATCAAATCGTCTATCATCCGATCACTAAAACAGAAGAAGATTACCGGGCAAAAAGAATTACGGCCTATCTCAATCTCGTACAGTTTGTGGTCAATAAGCAAGTCGCGGCCTTGAAGCGTCAGCCCTTCACCGAAAATTCAGAACTTACCAAATATTTTCAGCTTTTACCCGAGTCACATCCTTCAAAACCGATTTATCACGCGATGGAAATGGAAACCAATCGCGCGATTAAAACCGAGCTGCAAGATCTATTGATCAATTATCTCAAACCGGGAGACATCGATGTTAATATTATGTCCAAAGTAGATAAAATGAATTACCAGGATGGTAACCTATTGGATCAGCGTTATTCTGATGCTTCAGCAGCTTTACGTGGTTTTGCAAATTCCAACTTGCATTCCTCCCTTATCCTTTCCGCAGGGATGAATCCACACCTATACGCTTACCTCGCTGAATTACCGGCTTTCTTCCCCAATAGTGAAGGTCTATTTGACAAAAAAGTCGTTTTGAAAGTAAGTGACTTTCGATCGGCGCTCATCCAGGCAAAATATCTCGCTAAGCGTGGTGTATGGGTATCTGAATTCAGAATAGAATCCGGTTTGAACTGCGGTGGTCATGCTTTCGCAACCGATGGTTTTCTTCTGGGACCAATCCTTCAAGAGTTTAAAGAGAAAAAAGAAAGTTTGAAAACCGAACTTTTCGAGATATACCACGCATATTGGGTTTCCCAGGAGCGCTCATTAACAACTCCTCCCAGCATCAAATATACAGTTCAAGGAGGCGTGGGAACAGCTTCAGAACATCAGTTCTTATTAGACTATTATGGATTCGATGCCGTAGGATGGGGATCCCCATTCCTGATGGTTCCCGAAGCAACCACAGTAGATCAAGAAACCCTGAAAGCATTGGAACTTGCCAAGAAAGAAGACTTCTACTGTAGCGGAGCATCTCCATTGGGAATTCCCTTTAACAATTTCAGACAAAGTGGCGCAGAGTACCTACGGTTGGAACGTATAAAAAAAGGGCGCCCCGGTAGCCCTTGTAAAAAAGAATACCTTATTTCGAACACCGAGTTTGGTGATAAACCGATCTGCACTGCATCACGCGTCTATCAACATCAAAAGATCCAGGAACTACAAAAACAAAATCTGTCCGCTGCGGAATACGATAAAGCCTTTGACGCCATTACAGAAAAAACCTGTCTTTGTGAAGGGCTCGCAGCACCAGCTTATCTTAAGTACAATATCCAAAAGAGCAAAGAACAGACCGCTGTATCCATCTGCCCAGGCCCGAATCTTGTCTGGTTCAAAAAACAATATTCTTTGCGGGAAATGATCGACCACATCTATGGCCGTATATCAGTTTTTGAAAATGACAACAGACCTTTTGTTATGATCAACGAACTCAACCTGTATATCGATCATATTCAAAAATATGTCACAGACAATAAAAATATCATGAACGATAAAAAGATAAAATATGTAGCTAGATTCAAAGCACAATTACAAGCTGGAATAGCTTATTACAACGAACTTACCCAGCACTTATCGCTTATTCCACAAAATATCAGCACAGCGATACCCAGACAGCTTGAACTGGCATCACTACGTTTAAAAGACATCCATATGTAACCTCCTAATATAACTTTAAACAAACACGGGGCGCTTAAATAAGCGCCCCGTGTTATTATCAGGAATCTTTTGACAAGCCTTACTTCGCTATTTTGCGAAATTTACCGAATACCCCAAGTGGAAGTTTCGGTCCTGCAGTTGCTTGTAAGAACAACTCGCCTATTTCCAAGTTTTCCACTTTTGGGAAAGCTGTCTTAATTAAATTTTCAACAATAACAGAGGAAAACCCTAATGAATACGTATTCAAAATCAAGAAATGCTCTTTAGGATCCAATAGTTGAACGACTTCAGTCATCATTTCCATAATGTGATCTTCCAATTTCCATTTCTCACCCTTTGGCCCATGCCCATATGCGGGTGGATCCAAAATAATTCCATTATACGTATTACCTCTTTTCAGCTCACGCTTTACAAATTTCAAAGCATCTTCAACCACCCAACGAATGTTATCCAAATTGGAAATTTCCATATTTTCATTTGCCCAGGTAACAACCTGTTTAATCGAATCTACGTGAGTCGTATCCGCGCCCGCAGCCTTTGCTATTAAAGATGCTCCACCAGTGTATGCAAAAAGATTTAGAACCTTCGGTCTTTCCGTCTTAAATGAACGTACAGATTCCGAAATATAGTCCCAATTTACAGCCTGTTCCGGAAATATCCCGACGTGTTTAAAAGATGTCAAGCCCAATCTAAATTTGATGGCCACATCCTTATTTTTATATTCGATATGCCAACGGTCTTGGGCCTTAGGATTTTTCTTCAACCATTCTCCTGAAGTAGCCGAACGACCTTTGAATTTGATATGATAACGCTTGTTCCACTCCGCATCAGTCAATGCTTTAGGCCATACAGCCTGAGGTTCTGGTCTGATTAAAATTAAATCACCAAAACGTTCCAGTTTTTCAAAATCACCACAATCAATGAGTTCATAGTCCTTCCAATGCTGTGGGGTCAATAGTTGTATATTTGTTGCTGCCAAAATCAAAATTTTCCGACAAAACTAAGCTAAATTTCAATATAAAAGAAATCTGCATGATGCTAACACAGATCAAACACATAAAATTACGCGCAATAAAGCCACGTTCCCAGCCCTTATTGCCCCATAGAAGCTTTCGCACTTTTCATTAATGGGCTTGCAAAAACAAAGTTGTTCAATTCCTCCACATCCGACCGCATCATATCCTTATTGGAACCTTCCCAGAATTTCTCTCCTTTATAGAGAAACAAAATATACTCACCAATTCCCATCACAGAATTCATATCATGTGTAACAACGACTGTCGTACATTTCAACTCTTGCGTAATTTTTAGTACCAATTCATCAATAACAATCGAAGTCTCCGGATCCAATCCCGAATTGGGTTCATCACAAAATAGATATTTAGGGTTCATACTAATTGCACGTGCAATTCCAACCCGCTTTTTCATCCCCCCCGAAAGCTCCGCAGGGAACAGTTTATTTCGTCCCTCCAGATTAACCTGTTCCAAACAATGATTTGCACGGTCTAATTTTTCCGCTTTGGACATATCCGTAAACATGTCCAACGAAAACATGATATTCTGTTCGACCGTCATCGAATCAAACAGCGCTGAATTTTGAAAAAGCATACCTATTTCTTTTCGAATAGGAACACGCTCTTCAAAATTCATCCGAGTAAAATCCTTGCCATCAAAAATTACCTTTCCTTTTTCCGGTTGGTGCAGGCCTACGATACATTTCAATAAAGTACTCTTTCCCGAACCCGACCCTCCAATAATCAGACTCACCTTTCCGGGTTCGAAATTTGCACTAATTCCTTTCAGAACATGGTTGTCACCAAACGATTTGTTAATATCTTCGATTTGAATCATAAAATCTTTTTAAAGCATTAATGCGGTTATCACATAATCCGCCGCAAGAATAGTTATACAGCCAACGACAACTGCTTCTGTGCTAGCTTGCCCAACTTCCAACGCTCCGCCCTTTACATTATACCCTTTATAAGCAGATATCGAGGTAATAATAAACCCAAACAAAACAGCTTTAACAAGGGCAACTGTCACCGTGAAGCCGTTGAAGCCATCTTGAATTCCTAAAATATAATCCGCCTGTGTCACAGCGCCCGAAAGGGATCCACCTAACAAACCGCCCACTAAAGCGCACACGATAGAAATAATCACCAACATCGGAATCATGGTGATACCCGCCAATATTTTGGGTAATATCAAATAACCAGGAGCATTGATCCCCATAATTTCCAAAGCATCAATCTGCTCTGTAACACGCATGGATCCGATCTGTGAAGATATAGACGACCCAATTTTCCCCATTAAGACCAATCCCGAGATCGTCGGTCCTAATTCCAAAATATTTGAATCCCGGTTGATCGAACCTATAATAGAATTTGGGATCAAGTCGGATACCATCTGAAAGGCAATTTGCATGGTCATAACAGCGCCAATGAAGGTGGAAATAATAACGATAAGTCCCAGAGATCCTATACCAATATCGGTCATTGCCAATACGGTTTCCTTCCAATAAATTCGCCCTTTCTCCGGTCTTTTAAAAACTGATTTCAGGAGTATGAGATATGCACCAATGTGATGAAAGATCATATTATCTATTTAATTTCAATGTATTACACCAATTTAACGGTTATACTGAGCCAAGCTATCCATTAAAGGTAATTAATTCCAGCAAATATATAAACAAGCAAAAACCCAAAAAGTATACGAAAAACGAAATTACTTACCGATCAATTAGTCACATTTACCGATTTTTTATGTATAATAGCCTAAACATTCATACGGTATCTCCCAAAGCGACTTACTTTTGAGATATATTAACAAACGGAATTAGTTATGAATACACGAAGAATAACAACTGGTATCACCATTCTCTTTATAGGAGTTGTCTTATTATTATCACAGCTCAACACAATTTCTTTCAACTGGGTAGGTATTTTTAGATACTGGCCGCTGTTTATTGTGCTTGCCGGAATTCGTATGCTGGTACCCAAAGGCCAACAGATTGGACAGTTTGTCGCCATCGGTTCTACCGTCGTAATTTTAGGTTTTTTGACTTACATAGGGCTGTCGACACCAAAGGAACCACTTTTAACACAGCTTTTAAAAAGTAAAGGCGTCAACATCAATGTCGACGATCCCAACGATAAAACAAATTATACAACAGAAAAATTAAACGTCCCGCTGGATGATAAAATCCATAGTGCTACCCTAAACCTCGATTTGGGGGCCACTTCATTAAGAAATGATAGTAGCACTACTTCAGAAATCTTCTCGGCATTTAACACCTCAAAAGAATATCTACTGGGCATAACTGTACATGGAGAATCTGCAGACAAATTAGATATCAACCTAAAGGGAAAATTCAAAAACAAGGATTTTAACAGCAAAAACAACAATACGTTTATCGCTTTAAACCCCAACATCCTATGGAATCTGAATTTTGATGTAGGTGCAATTGATGCCAGGTTAGATCTTTCACCCTACAAGATAGAAACATTGGATATCGATGCTGGAGCGACTAGTCTAAAGTTAAAATTAGGTCAACCGCTGGCAACAACTAAAATTTCTATGGATGCTGGAGCCTCCTCTATTGAAATCTCCATCCCCAAAAACGCGGCCTGTCGTATTACAAGCGACAATGCATTATCCTCGACAGATTATGAGGGCGATTTCCTAAAAAGTGAAGGCGAAGTAAAATCGACAAATTACGACTCTGCCGCTCAAAAATTCGATTTCGATATCAACGGTGGCATCGCGTCAATAAAAATTAGAAGATATTAATTGACACCCGATTTTTAGTCAAGAAAAGCTAACTTTGTGTTAGATATGGACACAAGTAATATGTTGACATTACCTGGAATCTATTGCAATTCCAAGGTAGATTATTCGAGATGGAAAACAAGGGAAATTCAGATCGGTGATATTCCCATGGGTGGCGATAATCCCATTCGTATTCAAAGTATGACTACGGTAGATACAATGGATACGATGGGCTCAGTTGAGCAGACCATTCGAATGGTAGAGGCGGGCTGCGAATACGTTCGTATTACCGCTCCAAGTATTAAAGAAGCACAAAATTTAGCTAACATAAAAGATGAACTTCGCAGAAGAGGCTATAAAGTCCCTTTAGTCGCTGATATTCATTTTACACCAAATGCTGCCGAGGTCGCTGCGCGCATCGTCGAGAAAGTAAGGGTCAATCCCGGTAACTATGCAGACAAGAAGAAATTTGATCAGCTATCTTATACCGATGCTGAATACAAGCGCGAGTTAGATCGCATCTATCAAAAATTCACTCCGCTCGTAAATATCTGTAAGGAAAATGGTACCGCCATGCGTATTGGTACCAACCACGGCTCACTTTCGGATAGGATCATGAGTCATTATGGTGACACTCCGGAAGGGATGGTCGAATCAGCCATGGAGTTTATCCGGATGTGTGAAGATCTGAGTTTCTACAATCTCTGTATCTCCATGAAATCGTCCAACCCGCAGGTCATGGTCAAAGCCTATCGATTGCTGGTCGAAAAAATGGTTTCCGAAAACATGAACTATCCCCTACATCTCGGTGTAACTGAAGCTGGAGACGGTGAAGATGGTCGCGTAAAATCTGCCGTCGGAATCGGAACACTGTTGGAAGATGGATTGGGCGATACGGTACGTGTATCGCTAACCGAAGAGCCTGAACGGGAAGCTCCGGTCGCTATAGCACTTGTCAATAGATATAGCAAAAGAAAGGCAAACATCGCGAGTCAGCCCAAACAAGAGATTGTTCAGCTCTCTCCGGAGACACCACATATTCCTTATGCCAGCCAAGAAGTAAATACCTTCATCGGCGGCTCCTTGGTACCTAGGGTTGTGGTCGACATTTCTAAGGAAAATCTAAAGGACGCTCAGATCCTTACCAAAGTAGGTTATCGCTACGATATCCTATTAGATAAATACCACATGGGTGAGCAGTCTGTAGACTTTGTTTATCTCGCAGACAGTTTACCATCCTTTACGATGCCGGCAAATCTGAAGCAAGTATATAACTATAATACCTGGTCAAAACTTACCGATCAAACCAATATTCATCCGCTCTTTACCTTAGAAGAATTCGTAAAGTCAAACAATAAGGATAAAGTCCTGAATATGGTCAAAATCTGTAATTCAGATTTATTAACCCCATTGTTTGAATCCTTACAGCTAGACAAAACAATCGTATTTATCGTAGAAACCGATTACTTGCACGGTATGGCAGATCAAAGACAGTTCTTTCGAAATCTGCAGGAAATCGGTATTGACAATCCTGTCATTATCAAGCGTTCTTATTTGGCGGAAGAATTCTCAGGACCCATTGGTGATTTTATGAATCCCGAAGAACCGATATCAAAAATACAGCTGTACGCTTCTACAGATCTAGGGGCATTATTAATCGATGGTTTAGGTTCAGGAATTTGGATTGACTCTCCGGCAACGGCATTGGAAAATATCGCCTCACTTTCGTTCGGAATTTTACAGGCGACACGATCCAGAATATCCAAGACAGAATATATTTCCTGTCCAAGCTGTGGCAGAACCTTATTTGATCTCCAAGAAACCACGCAGATGATCCGAAGCCGTACCAATCACTTAAAAGGCTTAAAAATTGGAATCATGGGCTGTATTGTTAATGGCCCTGGAGAAATGGCAGATGCAGACTATGGTTATGTTGGGGCGGGCCCTGATAAAGTGACATTATATAGAGGTCAGCAGGTGGTTAAGAAAAATGTGAGTTCAGCCCATGCCTTAGATGAATTGATCAAGATCATTCAAGATGATGGACTGTGGATCGAAGAACTACAACAAGACCAAAATTAACAAATCAAGCTATACATAAAACAGCAAAGGGG
>NZ_DJTD01000060.1:106988-123519 GCF_002440385.1 Sphingobacterium sp. UBA6317
CCCCTTTGCTGTTTTATGTATACGAATGAACGTACATTACAAATTACCTTTTTATCGAAAAATGTTACTTTCTTATCGAATAGAAAATCTTTTCACCACAGTTTCCGAACCTGCAACTACGCGTACAAAGTAAAATCCTGTCGTTAATTTTCCACCATGCTCAAAGGAAAGATTTTGAATTCCTGAATCCAGATTACCATTCATTAATTGGAGAATCTCATTGCCCAATGCATCCATTACTTTGATAGACACACTCGACGATTTTGCCAATTTAAAAGAAAGATTTATTTGTTCAGCAATCGGATTGTAGAAAACCTTCACATTATTGATAAGTTTCTCTGTCTCCTTGATGTTATTATCTTCTCCGAATGCCTCACTGCCGTCCCAAATATGTTGCGAAATAGTATGGTCATAAGGAGACTTTGCATACACCCGAGTCAACCCGCTACACAATGTCAGTGCGGATAAAAGTGTTAAACAAGCTGCTTTAAGTAGATTTCTCCCCATAGTGTTAAATTAGACTTCAAATACTGGTTACGGTTTAATCAAATATAACGCTAACTATTTGAATTATCAACAACAAAGTTAGTATTTTGTTTAAAAGTTTTTCAGCAAATAGATTCATTCTAAGTTTCTTTTAACAAATTTTAACAGCTCTTGCGCATGTCAAAGTAAATGCTAAAATTTGGCGCAGGAAATGTACCTACTTAAAGTACAGGCAAAAAGTATATTTTTGCAGTATATTTTGAAATAAAATAATTGATAAATGGCAGACAACAGTCATCACAACAGTATCAATAAGGTGAGTTTCGCCGGATTATTGATCAGTTTAGGAATCGTTTTTGGAGATATCGGAACTTCTCCATTGTATGTTTTCAAAGCAATCATGGGACAAGGAGCCATTCAAAAAGACTTAGTCTTGGGCGGGCTATCCTGTGTTTTTTGGACACTGACGCTCCAGACAACAGTAAAGTATGTTTGGATCACACTCCGGGCAGACAATAAAGGTGAAGGCGGTATCCTATCCCTCTATTCATTGGTACGCAAACGTGCCCCTTGGTTAATTTTCCCGGCGATGATCGGTGCAGCGACCTTGTTAGCGGACGGAATGATCACCCCTGCCATCACAATATCCTCGGCTATTGAAGGTTTGGATCTCAAATTCCCAGGATTACCTACAGTACCTATTGTAGTTACAATTATCTCCTTATTGTTTATTATCCAACGATTTGGAACATCTGTTGTAGGAAAGGTTTTCGGCCCATTGATGACCATCTGGTTTACAATCATTGGTGTAATCGGTTTATCTCATCTTCACCTCGCACCAGAAGTGATGAAAGCGATCAACCCCTATTATGCTTTCCATATTTTGATTACCTACCCCCATTCGCTATTACTGATCGGTGCCGTGTTTTTATGTACTACAGGTGCCGAAGCATTGTATTCGGATATGGGACACTGCGGTAAAAACAATATCCGCATCAGCTGGATCTACGTAAAAATCACACTTATACTAAATTATTTCGGACAAGGAGCCTGGTTGTTGACACAGGAAGGACGTGTCCTTGGAGGTGAAAATCCGTTCTACTCAATCATGCCCGATTGGTTTATAGGCTACGGTATCGCCATCGCGACGATTGCAGCGGTCATCGCCAGTCAAGCTATGATATCCGGATCATATACCCTAATTTCGGAAGCAGTACGGTTGAATATATGGCCTAAGGTGGCTATCCGCTACCCCAGTGAACATAAAGGTCAGTTGTATGTACCATCCATCAATTTAATTTTATGGGTCGGCTGTATGATTGTCATCTGGGTTTTTGAAGAATCAAGCCGAATGGATGCAGCCTATGGTCTTGCGATCAATTTAACGGTATTGATGACCACGATTTTAATGGGATACTTCCTCGCCATGAAAAAAGTCAACCGTGTACTAATTGCGGTATTTTTGATTGCTTATTTTGTTATTGAACTAACTTTCTTAATAGGAAATGGTGTCAAAATAGCCCATGGCGGTTGGTTGACTCTTCTGCTTGCCACTGCACTATATATAACAATGTATTGCTGGTACACAGCGCGAAAAATTAAAAATCGTTTTGTTAACTTCATTAACATCAATAAATACTACCCCATTATCTCCGAATTGAGCGAGGACAAATCCGTCCCTCCCTATGCGTCGCATTTGGTCTATCTGACAAGTGCAAATTTCAAATCCGAGATAGAGGCTAAAATTATTTATTCAATTATTAATAAAAAGCCAAAACGTGCGGATGTATATTGGCTCGTCCACGTTGATGTGATGGATCATCCACATACAAAAGAATATTCAATCGATCAGCTTATCCCGGGTAAGTTAATACGGGTTGATTTTAAACTTGGCTTTAGAGAGGAACAGCGCATCAGTCTACTGTTCAGAAAAGTAGTTGAGGAAATGGTAAAAAAAGGTGAAATTGACATCACCAGTCAATACGACACCCTACGTAAACACAATATTCCTGGTGACTTTAAGTTTGTTGTTTTGGAAAAAGTACTCTCCAAAACCAACCAGATGACATGGATAGAAAAAGTAATTATGGACATCTACGGTTACCTCAAAAAAATGAGTTTATCCGAAGAAAAAGGTTTTGGTTTAGATTCCAGCTTTGTTACAATTGAACGGGTTCCGCTCAATTTTCCACAGACTTCAGAGGTCCATCTCATACGGAAAGATTAAGACTCCTCAAGGTGATGCTCAAGCATCACCTTTTTTATTCAATAGAATTGCATTACTTTTGTTGCAAATAATACATCATGGCAGACGCTAATCCAAAAAAGAAATTACATCCTAGAAATAGACATCTCGATAACTACAATTTTGAAGAATTGAGCAAAGTGGAACCTTCGCTCAAAGATTTTGTTATAGAAAATGCGTATAAAGTAAAGTCCATCGATTTTAACAACCCCGATGCTGTTAAAACGTTAAACAAGGCACTTCTAAAAAAATATTACCACATTCAACACTGGGATATCCCCAAAGAGAATCTTTGCCCTCCTATTCCGGGCCGGGCAGATTATATTCATTATATCGCAGACGTTCTTGCAAGGGACAATAATGGTGAAATTCCAAAAGGCGGAAACATCCACGTCCTCGACATCGGTGTTGGTGCAAATTGTATCTACCCCATCATCGGACATCAGGAGTATGGATGGAGCTTTGTAGGGTCTGAAATCATCAAGAGCGCATACAAAAACGCCATCGAGATAACACGGACAAATATGAGCTTAAAAAAGAGCATACAGATCCGCCTCCAAAATAATCCGAAGGCCATATTCAAAGACATTATTCTTCCAGGGGAAAAATATGATGTGGTGATCTGTAATCCCCCATTTTTTAGCTCTCAGACCGAGGCTTTACAGCAGTCCATCCGTAAGACCACAGGTATCAAAGACGCTAAGATAGACGAAAAACCGGTCACACAGGCATTTTCTGGACAAGGAAGCGAGTTATGGTGCGATGGTGGTGAAAAAGCGTTCTTGTCACGCATGATCTTTGAAAGCCAATTTCACAAAGATCAAGTAAAATGGTTCACAACATTAGTTGCCCACCGCGAAGACATTCGCTTTCTACAACACAAACTAAAGAAAATAAACGTAAAAGAGACCGAAGTGATCCGCATGGAACAAGGTAATAAGGTAAGCCGGATCCTTTTATGGAGATTCTAATAAGTCCATGATATTCAAAAAAAAGGAGCTATCTTTTATGCAGATAGCTCCTTTTCTTTGATCCATTACTGTACGACGCTTCTCCTATACTAGGCTTGCGCCTGTTTATTTAACTTTGAATGTTTATAGCCATACATAAAATATACAGCCAATCCAATCACGAGCCAGATCACAAATATTATCCAGTTACTTGCCCCCAGCTCCGTCATTAAATACAGATTGATCAGAATACCAACGACAGGCAATAGGGAAAAGTTCATTTTAAAGCTATAAATCCCCAGTCCAAGCCAAGTTAACCAAAATATGATGACCAACATTTTATGTTCTAGAATTTCAAGGATGGTAAGCGATTTCCACTCCTGTATCGTTTCTTGCGCATAGCTAAAAATAAACACAATAGCAATCAGTAGCCCTGCACCAACCAAATACTTACCGTTGATGTAAGGAACTTTAAATTTGGATTTTGCCGATAAACCCGAATAATCCATATACAATACACCGGCGCACACAAGTATAAAGGCAAAAAAGGTACCGACGCTCGTTAAATCCACAAAGAAATCCATTTTAAAAAATAACGAAGGGATAGCAACCACCAAACCCGTTACAATAGTTGCAAACGAAGGTGTTTTATATTTTGGGTGAATGGTCGCAAACTTCTTCCACAACAAACCATCCCGACTCATCGTCATCCAGATTCTTGGTTGCGCCAATTGATACACTAGCAAGGCACTGGTGATGGCAATCACAGAGGTCACCGATATAATTCCGGCCATATGGTCAAAGCCCACATATTTAAACACGAAAGCAAGCGGATCCTTCACATTTAATTCGGTGTAATTAACCATCCCCGTCAAGACTAAGGTAATAGCAACATACAATACAGTACAAATCAATAGGCAATAGATCATCGCCTTAGGTAGATCGCGCTGCGGGTTTTTACACTCTTCGGCAGTTGTGGAGATCGAATCGAATCCGATAAAGGCAAAGAAAACCGCGGCCACACTTCCGAGTACACCTTTGAGGCCGTTCGGCGCAAAAGGTGTCCAATTTTCAGGTTTAATGAAAAATATACCCCCAAAAATTACAGCCAGGATAATCGCTACCTTGATCATAACCATAATCATACTCGCTTTCTGGGACTCTTTGATTCCGATATAAACCAACCAAGTAACCAAAAATGTAATGACACCTGCTGGTAAATCGAAAATAATAGGCAGTCCTCCTATTCGTGGTGCATTATTAAAAGCATCCAGACCATGTTGGTCGATTGCGGTCAGTGCAGCCGCACCATGTTGGTTCATCTTCTCTACAGCATCATAAGCATAGCCTGGCGCCATGGACAACCAAGCCGGTATGTGGAGTCCAAAGCCCTCCAGCATGGAGACAAAATACTGCGACCAGGAAATGGCAATAACCGTGTTGGAAACAGCATACTCCAAGACCAATGCCCAACCTATAATCCATGCAAACAACTCACCAAAGGCCACATAAGCGTATGTATATGCTGAGCCAGACACAGGAACTGTACTGGCAAATTGCGCATAGGCCAATGCCGTAAAAACACAGGCAAAAGCCGTAAAAACGAAGAGGAGTGATACCGCTGGTCCACCTTCATAACTCGCCAATCCAATTGTGCTGAAGATTCCAGCCCCTACAATAGCGGCGATACCCAACGAAACCAGATCTGTTACCCCCAATACCTTTGCAAGGCCCGTCCCCTCCTCTTTTTGAGTGTCATGCAGAATCTGATCAACACTTTTCTTCCGAAAAAGTCTATGTGACATGTAAATTTAGTTTTTGATACTTAAAATTATGCGAAAATAAATATTTTCAAGGTCTTATACTATTGGTATTTTCTGACAGACTAATTAAAGTCCACCAGCTCATATTGAATATACTGGTAAATTTCTTGATAATCGGTCATCTGCGTATGTAAATAGGAAATCAGCTGTTCTGTCAGAAGCTGTCTTTGCTCCACTGAAACTTCAAATTTCCACAATCGCTTACAAATATTGAAAAGCGCACCTGCGATTTTTTCTACCTGTGCATAGTCATAAATATACGCCCACTCAATAAACTGATGATAGAACTTTTCAAACTTAGGAATATCACTCAGCTGATTAATTTTCAAAAACTTCCGAACAGCATCTTCATTGACATGTACCAGTGCAGCGTAGAATTTATCGATGGAGACCGCTTTATTTTGTGTTAGGATATGATCCAACAATAGCTCCAACGCAATATGGGCCATAAAGGACGGACGGATAGGCAGCCCAGCTAAACTAGACTGGATTTTTAGTTTCAGCTGATGTGTATGATGAAAAAAGTAAGGTGAATTGTGAAATAGACGATCGACCTCGATATGACGGTTCCAGCCTATGTACAATTGTTCCAGTAAAGGATTGTCCAAGAGCTCATCTTCATACTGACGCGGTTTTAGCATAAAGGATTTATCCGCATTTTTTAATAGATCGGGTAACAATCCACCCACCATACGTTCGGGATTAGTTGCAAACCGTTCAAAATAGAAATGTGATAAAAAATTCATACCAGCTTATTAGCGTGTGCTTTTATGGGAAATTATTCGCTCAATATACGCTTAATCTCCTATCTTTGCATCTTGTAAATTAAAAAATTAAATCCATTTAACAATGAGCTTTGTAGAAGAATTACGTTGGAGAGGCATGTTGCAAGATATTATGCCAGGCACTGAAGACTTACTGAATAAAGAAAAAGTCGCTGGTTATATCGGCTTTGATCCCACAGGCGACTCTCTACACGTAGGACACTTGACGCAAATCATGACGTTGATCCATTTCCAAAATGCAGGCCACAAACCAGTTGCCCTGGTTGGAGGAGCAACAGGCATGATCGGAGACCCTTCTTTCAAATCTGCAGAGCGTAACTTGTTGGACGAAGCTACCTTACAGCATAATGTCGCTTGTCTGAAAAAGCAGTTAGGCAAATTTCTTGAATTTGGAGAAGGGGAAAATGACGCCCAAATGGTTAATAATTACGACTGGTTTAAAGATTTTAAATTTTTGGATTTTATTCGTGATATCGGTAAAATGATTACCGTTAACTATATGATGTCAAAAGATTCTGTAAAAAAACGTCTGGAAGGCGACAATGGTCTCTCATTTACAGAGTTTACCTATCAATTGATTCAAGGATATGACTTCTACTATCTTTGGAAGCACCACAACTGTAAAGTTCAAATGGGCGGGTCGGACCAATGGGGTAACATCGTAACAGGAAGCGAAATGATCCGTCGCCAAGATCAGGGAACAGCCTATGCCATCACGACGCAATTAATCAAAAAAGCCGACGGCCAGAAATTTGGAAAGACCGAATCTGGTGCCATATGGTTAGATCCAAAAAAAACTTCTCCGTATAAGTACTACCAATTTTGGTTGAATACGTCAGATGATGATGCTAAAAACTGGATCAAAATTTTTACACTCAAACCTCAGGAAGAAATTGAGTCCATTATTGCAGAACATGATGCAGCGCCACACTTACGTTTAGTTCAAAAAGCACTGGCAAAAGATATCACCATTCGTACCCACTCCGAAGAAGCGTACGAAACTGCGATCAAAACTTCTGAATTTCTTTTTGGAAATGGCTCTTTAGAATTCTTAAACAACTTAGATCACGACGCAGTTTTAGAGGTATTTGAAGGCATTCCGCAGTTTCAGGTCGCTAAAGCAGATCTCGCAGCAGGCATCAATATTCTTGATTTACTCGCTGTTCAGACACAGGTATTCCCGTCAAAAGGTGAAGCCCGCAAAATGCTTCAGGGCGGTGGCGTTTCGATCAACCGAGAAAAAGCAACTGATATTGAAGAGTCGATTACGGAGAATCACCTTGTAAACAATAAATATATTGTTGCACAACGCGGTAAAAAGAATTACTACTTGATTATTGTAGATTAATGATCAGCAGTATCCTGATTTAATAATCCATAAATATAAAAAAGTCCCTTTTGATTTGTTCAAAAGGGACTTTTTTATGCAATCCGATGCTATTCTTCATCCGCTGAAAAAATCGGTTAGATTATTTTAATAGCTTTTCAAATGCCTTACGTGATGCGCCTCTAAAATGTACCTCCCCACAATAGTGGTATCCCAACTTTTCAAACACATGCAACATACCTCCATTGTCAAAATTAGTATCCACCTTGATACTATAAACACCGTGATCAACGGCGATCTCCTCCACTCCGGACATAATAGCCGTCCCCACACCTTTTATATGTGGATCCTGCGCCGAGGCCAGTCGGTGTATACCCACATAAGGACCATCACTTAACCATTTTCCTTCAATATCATTATACGCAGGTTCGACATCAAAAATAATAGCAACATAACCTACAATCCGACGCTCCACTTCAACGACATGCCCATAGCCCTTATCAATATCCGACTGCACCACATCTTCATTCGGATAACCATCTTGCCATTGTCGGCTACCTTGTTCTTTCCTGAGGGCAATTGCTTGTTGTATAATTTCCCAAATCCGTTCTTTATCAGCTAAAGTCGCTTTTCGTATTTCAAACTTGTTCATCCGCTCTGTTATTTTTATTCGTAAAACTACATATTTTACAGCAACTCCAACGAATACACCAAAACAGTGGCAATCTATATTGATATCCACATTCTTTGGTCAACCCCATTTGCAGGGCATAGTATTTGCTAGTCATTATAACTATCAAGCTTTTTAGCTACATCTAAATTTATTCATTCATAAAAAACGACAAACTTAAAATAATTAGGCTATCGGCATCTTTAAAATACTATCAAAATAACTAAGTTTGTAAGCAGTATAATTGTGAGCTTTTCAATGTCAAACAAAGGAAATACATTTAGGCAGACAGGGAATTCAGTTTCCGGCAAACGTGCCCCTCAAAAGGAATCAACAACATTTAAAAAAGAAAAAAGTCAAAAAAATAGTGTACCAAGAGATTATTCTGATGCGCAGCAAAAGGCTGTCAAGATATTAGGGATTTTATTGATCTTGCTTTCATTAGCATTTGCTACCGCTTTCGTATCCTACCTATTCACTTGGGAAGACGATCAAAGTTATATCGCAAAAACTAATGGCGGATGGTCAACATTATTTAGATCTACGGAAGAAATTCATGATGAAAGTGTTGATCTACCCGTTGTTGACAATAAACTAGGGAAATTTGGTGCATTGCTTGCCAACCAATTCATGTACGAATGGTTTGGTGTCGCATCTTTTCTTTTTATCCCCGTATTATTCATTTTAGGATATCGCCTGTTGTTCAAGAAATCATTACTTCCGTTGTACCGTACGGTAGTCTATTCTTTCGTTACTATCGTTTTTATCTCGGTAACATTAGGCTTCCTGCATGGATTTATGGCCGATACACCGCATATGCTTGAGGGCAAATTTGGCTTTTGGACCAATAAATTATTGGAAGCACAAGTTGGCATTGTCGGCGTTGGCTGTATATTGGCTTTTGCCTACCTGACGACATTGATCTTACTTTACAACCTCGATTTTAAATTTGTCCTATTCAGTAACAGGAAATCCAAGTCATTCTCCGAAGATACGGACGAAGAGGATGAGGATGAATACGCTCCACAAAATCTTAGAAACAAAATTCATATTGAAGATGATTCCATCCAGTCGGTGCGAGAATCTTTCCAACGGTCAACGTCAATCAATGAGCGATTTCAATCTGCTCGGGACAAAGAGGTACAGGAAGAACTTCAGCGTCCTGCCTTTACGCATCACCCTGTACCCGAAGTACAAATTGATCCGAAGGACAAAGTGGTGCTCACCTTCGACGATAGTCCGCTTGAAAGAACAGAGAATACACCTTCAATCAGTTTTACAATTGATCAGCCAAATGAAGAATTTGAAGCCGAAGACTTACCGTTAATCCAGGAATATCAAGCGCCGAAAATCGAAGCAGAACCCCAACGAGAGCCAGAAGCTATTATTGAACCCGATGCAGTACCCGGTCTGGTGGTCGAAGATATCAAAGAGGAAAAAGAAATTACCGCCAGTGATCTTGTGGCCCAATTCGGACAGTATGACCCAAAATTGGATCTTTCTGGCTACCAACATCCGGCATTGGATTTATTGAAGGACTATGGTGGTGGTAAAATTACCATCAATCAACAGGAACTCGAAGCGAACAAAAATAGGATTGTTGATACACTGAGAAACTATAGCATCGAGATCGAAAGCATCAAGGCAACGATAGGACCAACGGTGACTTTGTATGAAATTATACCAAAACCAGGTGTACGGATTTCAAAAATCAAAAATCTGGAAGATGACATTGCCTTAAGTCTTGCGGCCTTAGGTATCCGGATCATTGCACCGATGCCCGGAAAAGGAACTATTGGTATTGAGGTACCAAACTCCAGTCCGGAAATGGTGTCCATGCGATCGGTCCTTGCTACGGAGAAGTTTCAGAAAACAGATATGGATCTCCCGATCGCTTTAGGTAAGACAATTTCAAATGAAGTGTATATTGCCGATTTAGCTAAAATGCCTCACCTTCTGGTTGCGGGGGCTACCGGGCAAGGTAAATCAGTAGGTATTAACGCGATTCTGACCTCTCTACTGTATAAAAAACATCCAGCCGAACTAAAATTTGTCCTTGTTGACCCTAAGAAAGTGGAACTTTCTCTATTCAAAAAAGTAGAGCGCCACTTCCTTGCAAAATTGCCTGACGACGGAGATGCGATTATCACCGATACGAAGAAAGTAATCAACACCTTAAATTCCCTCTGTATAGAAATGGATCAACGTTATGATTTGTTAAAAAATGCGCAGGTACGGAATTTAAAGGAATATAATGCAAAATTTATCAATCGCAGATTAAACCCTGAGGAGGGTCATCGATTCTTACCATATATCGTTCTTATTGTTGATGAGTTTGCCGACTTGATGATGACAGCAGGAAAAGAGGTCGAAACACCGATTGCACGATTGGCACAATTGGCCCGTGCGGTAGGAATTCACCTGGTTATTGCAACCCAGCGTCCTTCTGTCAATATCATTACCGGTACAATCAAGGCCAACTTCCCTGCACGTCTGGCATTCCGTGTGTTGTCGAAAGTCGATTCACGGACCATTCTAGATACAGGCGGTGCAGATCAGTTGATCGGTCGGGGTGACATGCTTCTAGCGACTGGAAGTGATTTGATACGTATTCAATGTGCTTTTGTGGATACGCCTGAGGTTGAACAAATTTCCGATTACATCGGTGCGCAACGAGGCTATCCTTCGGCATTTATGCTTCCGGAGTACGTAGACGAAAACGGAGATGGTTCTGGTAGTGTAGATTTTGACCCCAAAGACCGCGATCAGTTGTTCGAAGAAGCTGCCCGATTGATTGTCATGCATCAGCAAGGCTCTACGTCATTAATCCAACGTAAATTAAAATTGGGTTATAACAGAGCAGGACGAATCATCGATCAATTGGAAGCTGCAGGAATTGTAGGTCCATTTGAAGGAAGTAAGGCCCGGGAAGTGCTTTATCCAGATGAGTATTCATTAGAACAATTTTTGGAGACGTTAAGAAAGGACAACTAAGATGAAAAAACAAGTATGGTTTATTGTAGGTCTGCTAATCATGGCATACAGCCAAAACAGTTATGCACAAAATGACGCTGCTGCCAAGGCGCTACTGACGAAAGTAAGCCAAAAGTACAATGCATACAAAACAATACAGGCCAATTTCTCATTAGATATTAAACAAGCTAATGGCGGCTCGCATACTGATGCCGGAACAATATACCTGGACAAGAGTAACAACAAGTACCAGGTCAATACCAAAAATCAAGTATTGATATCGGATTCCAAGACACAGTGGAATATCATGAAAGCGGAAAAAGAAGTTGAAATCTCAGAAGCAAGCAATTCGACCAACGAGATCAATCCAACAAATATATTCAGCTTTTATACTACCGGTTTTAAATATACCTTGACCAATACAGAAAAGGTAAAAGGGCTTACACTAAGTGTTGTTGAATTAAGTCCTCTTGATAGCAAAAAAAACTATTCAAAGATCAAGCTGCGCATTAACAAAGCAAGCAGTCTGATCTATGATACCACCGTATTTGATAAAATTGGTAATCGCTATACGTATACATTAACTTCTCAGGAAGGTAATAAGGCGCTTTCCGGTAGTCTATTCGTATTCAACAAAAATGATTATAAAGGCTTCGACATCGTCGATCTGAGGTAAAAATAGAACAATGCTACAGGTCTGATTAAAGACAGTACAATAAAAAGGGCTTTCCACTATGTAGTGGAAAGCCCTTTTTATTGTGAAGTACACTATTTTACAGCATGTTCGGTTCCTTATCCAACGTCTCACTTTCTTTATTGGCATAACGTGAATAGCCATGCTTCTGTGGATGTTCGATAATTTCCTTCATAGAAACAAGTTTGTACACATACGAACCCGTTTCATTATTCAATTTCAAGGCAAAATAGTCGTCCTTTTTTTGTCTTCTTATAGAACCTCTTAAACTGCCATCACCGACATTATACGCCGCAGCAACCAAGGTCCAGTTACCAAATTGGCCATAGAGGTATTTGAGGTATCTCGCTGCAGCATGCGTAGATTTAACAAGATCCTTTCGGTCGTCTACCGTACCATTGACTTTTAATCCATACAAACGGGCTGTTGCCGGCATAAATTGCCAATAGCCACCAGCTCCCTTCGATGAAACAACAGCTTTACTAAGGCCACTTTCCACCAATGGAATGTACTTGAAATCTTCCGGAATACCATGTGATTTAAGGATCTTTGCAATCATAGGCAAGTAGGTCTCTGCCTTTTTATGCATATCGTACGATCCTGTTTTTTTAAACGAGAATCGACTGAAAAATTTACGCAATTTACTTTCCACAAGCGGACGATCCATCGGTAATGAATCTTCGGCAAATGTCAATGAATTCATATACGATTCAAAGGAATTGCTTTTTTCTTTTTTTTCTTCTTCATCCCCATGATGAACGGGAACTACTACGAGCTTCGGTTCAACGATCTTATCGCCGTTTGAAGCATTGTTGTGTGGGGTTGAGTATAACTTTGACAGCAATAAAGCAAACAAAATCAAACTACTACATAAAACTTTCTTTCTTATCATTCACTCCCTTAATGCTACCCTATCCACGACTGCAATCGATCAAAAAATAGCTTGGTTCAAATTCAAGGGTACAAAGGTAAACACTATTTATTTAAAAAACAAATAGTTACATTCTAGACAACTTAAAGCGGCTTTGTTAGCGTAAAAACGCAGCAAATTCAAGAAAAGACAAAAAGATAAGGATTTTTTCGCAAAACCCAAAATTATACCTAACTTTGTCGTTCACATTTTAGCAAAACACAATGCCATTCAGCAATAAAAGGAACAGTCGTGATGACAACTCCAGAAAGTCACGAGGCAACTCAGATAGTTTCAAATCTAGAGGCGATAAGAACAATAGTTTCGGAAAAAAATCATATGGGTCGAATGACCAATCTGAAAGAGGCTCTTTCAGAAAAGATGATAATCGTGAGAACAGATCATTCGGATCTAAAAAATTCTCAGACAAACCTTCCTTCCGAGGAGATAACAATTCCTTCCGTTCAAAAGATAATTCAGAAAAATCCTTTGGTAGAGGAGGCCGCTCATTTGATAAAAATGATTCTTCAAGATCTTTTGACAAAAAAGATTCCTTCAATAAATTTGATAGATCAGAACGTTCTTTTGACAAAAAAGATAACTTCAAACGTTCCGATAGAAAGGACTCTTCAAGATCTTTTGACCGTTCAGAACGTTCTTTTGATAAAAGAGATAGTTTCAAACGTACAGATAGAAATGATTCCTCAAGATCTTTTGACCGTTCAGAGCGTTCTTTTGATAAAAGAGATAACTTCAAACGTTCAGACAGAAATGACAGCCCAAGATCATTCGATAGATCAGAGCGTTCTTTTGACAAAAGAGACAGTTTCAAACGTTCAGACAGAAATGACGCTCCAAGATCTTTTGACCGTTCAGAGCGTTCTTTCGATAAAAAAGATAACTTCAAACGTTCAGACAGAAATGACAGCCCAAGATCATTCGATAGATCAGAGCGTTCTTTTGACAAAAGAGACAGTTTCAAACGTTCAGACAGAAATGACTCTTCAAGACCTTCTAACAGAAAGTTTGATGGCGATAAAAGTAGGAATTTTGACGACAACAAAAACTTTGGTGATAAACAATATATTAAACGTCCAAAGAAAAAAGCAGAGGATGCAGAAGATGACGGCTTAGTTCGTTTAAATCGTTACATCGCCAATGCTGGTATCTGTTCAAGACGTAAAGCGGATGAGCTTATCACTGCTGGTGTTATTTGGGTAAATGGAGAACCTGTTACGGAATTGGGTACCAAGGTGGATCCTGCAACAGATGAAATCCGTTACAACAACGAACGTCTAAAACGTGAAAAAAATGTTTATGTTTTGTTGAACAAACCAAAAGATTATATCACGACTACAGATGATCCGCAGGAGCGTCATACCGTAATGGAACTTGTTTCTAAAGCGACAAAAGAAAGAATCTATCCTGTTGGTCGTCTTGACAGAAACACAACAGGACTACTTTTGATGACAAATGATGGTAGTCTTGCTGAAAAACTTTCACACCCGCGCAACAGCATCAGCAAAATCTATAATGTCGAGTTAAACAAAAGCCTTACACAAGGCGATTTTAACAAAATCAGCTTTGGTATCGAATTAGAGGACGGTGTAATTAAACCAGATGACTTGAGCTATGTTCAAGGCGGATCGAAACGTGAAGTCGGTATCCAAATCCACTCGGGGAAAAATCGTATCGTACGTCGTATTTTTGAGTCATTAGGATATGAAGTCGTTAAATTGGATCGTGTGGTTTATGCAAACTTAACGAAAAAAGACCTTCCACGTGGCCGTTGGAGATATTTAGAAGAGCGTGAAATCGTGCAGTTAAAGCACCTGATTTAATCGCTTAAGCAGATAAATAAAAATAAAGGACGGTCATTCAGTTAAGCGTCCTTTATTTTTTATATTTGCTCTTTCAAATAATAAAACAAAGAATATGACTGATCCGAAAACACTTTCATCCGTTGCGGAATTCCATAAAACATTCCAACATCCAATCCTAGACACGCCTACTATTCCATCTGAACAAAGATGTGCCTTACGGGTATCGTTGATCGCTGAGGAATTAAAAGAATTAGAAGAGGCCATCCGGGATAAAGATTTGGTCGAGATTGCAGATGCGCTATGTGACATTCAATATGTACTTGCTGGAGCGGTATTAGAATTTGGTTTAAAAGATAAATTCTCTGCTCTTTTTGATGAAGTTCAACGTTCCAATATGAGCAAAGCATGTAAAGACGAAGCAGAAGCCATCGCTACACAGGAGCACTATAAATTAAAAGGTGTAGAATCCTATTATAAAGAAGTTGATGGCAAATTTCTGGTATTCAGAACAGCTGACAATAAAACGTTAAAATCCATCAATTACTCTCCAGCCGATCTAAAAACAATTGTTGAGGGCTAAATAAAGATGGTAATCGTACCCTTTTTTTGTAGGTAAACAGCAAAGGCTTCATTAGAGAAGCCTTTGCTGTTTTTATAGCGCTGAATATATTCATTAAACGCGATAGCATACAATGATCTATCAAAAGAGTATAAAATATTAGGAACGGCTAAAAAAGACTCCCCTGCACGACCTGACGTGCTTCCAATCCCTTATCGATGTATGTTTGAATACCTGATTTCGGTAAGCCCCAATTCGGAGCAATTAACAATTCTTTATCTGCAATCCCGAAAATACGTTGAATGATCAGATCAGGACGCAATCGAGGAATAAACTTTGCTAAGAATTCCGTATAACCTTCTATCGAGAAAAGTTCAAAAGGCTCACGTTTGAACTTAACGCCCATAATAGATCCCTCTACAATATGTAAGTGATGCAACTTCACAAATTTAATTTGTGGAAAGCGGTTGATTTCATCTGCATATTTCAACATCATTTCTTCAGATTCCCACGGGAAGCCAAAGATGGTATGCACACAAAGCTCCAACGGAGTATCTTTCAGCATATTCATGGCCTGAACAAATTCGTCGTGAGAACAGCCTCTATTGATCTGCTCCAATGTATCATTGTAGATAGATTCCATACCCATCTCCAAATCTACATCGTAACGATCTGTGTAAGACTCCAACAATGCAATCTTTTCAAAATCCAAACAATCAGGACGTGTACCCACAGAAAGACCCAAAGTATTTTCAGGATCAATACTTAAAGCCTCATCATACATCATCTTCAGTAGATGAGTCGGCGCATATGTATTTGTATTTGGCTGGAAATAAATAATAAACTTCTCAGCGCCATAGCTATTACGTGCTCTTTCAATACCCGATTCCACCTGCTCGCGTATAGAAGGAATTTTCCGGGCAGTATCCGGTGTAAAAGAATCTACATTACAGTACGTACAACCACCATAGCCCTTACTACCATCACGATTGGGGCAGGTAAAATTACCATCCACAATCACTTTAAACACTTTCTGTCCGTTATACTTTTGCTTTAAATAAGCCCCGTAATGATTATACGGTTTAATTCCGTTGTCCAATAATGTACCCATTGCGCTGCAAAGTTACTCAATAAAAATCATAATTGTATTATTGCTCAGGAACAAAGCACTATGACATCACCCATTGTTGCGTCATTGTAAAAGATATCAGTTGTAAGGATAAACACTATTTTTACAGTAATAGATAGGCAGGTAGCTATACGCAAGAAGCCCTTGACTGTTTCCA
>NZ_DJTD01000034.1:0-85901 GCF_002440385.1 Sphingobacterium sp. UBA6317
CTGTAGTTCATAGGCCGGATACATAAAAGCCAGTTTAACACAGAAAGTAGATATAGGCCTGCCGACCCCAATCTGCAGTACATTTCTTTAGTTCCAAGCGGGTTTGACAAAAGCGATAACAAATATTTAAAAAACAACGTGATTACGTTCGATCCTGCCTACTTCTGGAGATCTCCGCAATAAATAACAACATACCCGTCTTTATTAACGATTTTTGCAAATTGTACATTCGCTAATTGGCTTACTACAATGAAAATTAGTGATAGGAGATTTTTGTGGTTCATTTTTTATCATATTATTGCTCATCATAATTTGGCAACGTTTCGAAATAGAATTTTAATTTCTCGCTCAGACTTGAAGGCTTTGACTTTACGTGAATGCCCTTCATTACCGCGTATTTATAAACACAATTTGTTGATCGCAGATTTTCATACGCTTAAATTCAACTTGTCGGACTATCATTTTTATTTACAATCAATTCTTCAATTTCCTGCTTCCAAAATTCCGAACTTGATAGCAAATCAGCGTTTATTTTTGAGAATTTTTGTTTGAGTGTTTCAATATCCTCTTGCCTATACAAGTTATCAAATAAAGCTTCCGCACCATATTTTGATTGTACAACGTTAATAAACATTCTGTAGGCCAATATTGAATCCAAAAACTCATCTATGTTTCTGTTTGTTGAGACAATCTTCTCCAGTTCAAAATCTAAAAGGACAATTTCGCTGTTGTTTAATTTATTAATACAAAAAGGATTCCCAGCTCCGTCTGATCCAAATACAATAAATTCTAAACCATTTTCAAAATTTTTATCGAAATAATCATTTAGTGTTTGAAAGTATATAAAGCTTTCTTTCCTATTAAAACTTGAAAACGGAGCAAATGATTCTGGAACACCGTCGTTTAAAGCTTTTACTACTTTGTTGTCAGAAATTAAATTACCAATCAGATCAAGGTTTAATTTGAGCCATTCTTCATATTCATGAGGCCTCCAATTTTCTTTGCTAAATTTCATATATGTTGTTTTGGTACACATGGGCTCATCATCCATTCTAGACTTATCACTTATAAACTAACAAAAAGATCTATCTTTATTTCTTCTAGATTTTCCACCATAATTTTTCTAACATAGCTAATAATTTTGTAAAGCTGGTTTTAAAGCATCTTTACTTGAGGTGATAACCATCAATTTCAATGACAATTAAAGCTTTTCAGGTCAAAGTAACAGTCTTCACAGATAAGTTTGATATTTGCGAATTTCTCAGCATCTTCGTTCCAACCATTATTTCTGAGCCTAACCTTTTCACATTTATCACACCAAGCTTGAAAATCGTCATCGTCACCAAGTTCCATTCCTCTATATGTTTCAAAAGCCTCTTCAAAGCCTTTGGGATCCGCTAAGTTTAGATGCTGACAAACAAATGCGGGTCTTGATCGTCCATGGATTTTGCATTCAACTTTTGCTTGGTTAAAATGGATAACTTCCCTAGAATCTTCCTCTAAAACAGCAATAATGAGAAAATAGCTTTGGAGCTTTTCGGTAGGAACCCTATACACTCCGATGCCGCCCAAAAGATCAAAAGATATCGCCGCAAACTCCCAACAATCGAACTCATCGGCCGGGAAAGTTCCATCTGTCAATTTTCGGTAATCGTTTTTGATTCCAAATTCTCTAACTGCAAATGTGCAGTCCTTATTAGGCTCGAGGCAATGGTCATTGAACCAACTCCACATCCACGTTTCTGATGTAAGTGAAAAAGTCCCAATAGGAATATATTTGAAATACAATTGATCTTTATCGTCATTGTATAACCGCAAGAGTGCAAGTTCAGCATCGTAAAACCAATGTTGATAGCCGTCCATGCTCAATTGTTCTCTAAATATTTCCTGGATTTGCATAAGTTCACGACACTTTTTACCAGCAAACTGTTCGTAATTTATTCCCAACTTTGTATATATTTTATTTTTGGCAGTCTTTACAACATTTCTAACTACTTAAAACTGAATGACTATCCGGCCTTTCAGCTTCTATCAGAGTGACAATATAATGATATGGTATCTATTGATCAAAATAAATAAAATTTTCTTCTGTATCCCGCAATGGAATAAACCTGAATCAATGTAATGCAGTCTCATCTATGTCATTTTAGAATAATAACGTTTTGCTTCTTCCTATAACTAATTGTCCGAAATCAATTTATCAAATACTTTTTTTAATTCACTACTCCGAAGGTTTCGTGCTACAATCTTTCCTTCTTTGTCTAAAAGAAAGTTGTCAGGAACTCCTTTTAAACCAAAAATCTGATAAAGTTCACCACTAAAGCCCCCTTTGTCCCTTACATTAGTCCATAAAAGCTTTTCATTATTTATCGCTGTAAGCCAGTCCATACGTGATTCATCGATCGATACGGCCAGGATCTCAAAGTTTTTTGATTTGTATTCGCTATACAAAGATTGCAAAAGGGGAAATTCCTTGCGGCATGGCCCGCACCAACTTGCCCAAAACTCCACCAAAACATATTTACCTCTGAGGTCTTCAAGACTAACGAGATTGCCATTATCGTTTGCAAGCTCAAATATGGGAAGACTTTTGCCGATTTCAAGCTGAGGCTGAGCCTTTACCTTTTTGTTCAAAAGTATGCCTGTGAAGCTATTTTTTTGCTCGGTTGACAATGCGTTATACAAAGTATTTAGCAAATCGGGGTCTCTACTCAAGGACGAAAAAGATTTGTTCAAAAGGTACAAGCTATAGAAACTGTTAGGGTTACTTTGGATAAATTTGCTTATTATGCTGTCCTCTAGTCCGGTCGCTTTTTCTTGGTCTTTATTTAATAAATAGATGGCTCTTCGGTTTTCGCCATAGGTAATTGATATCTTATCCAATGTGGAACCTTTCAATACATATTTGCTATCATCTATTCTCAAATTGCTTTTAGGGCCCACAAGCCAACCTGTTAGACCATGAAAGTCTACCGTATCCCCCGGCGAAACCCAAAATGAGTAAACAATTTGATCTTTTACACGTCGTGGATTGAAATCATTATCAATAATAAAATTAACCCGCGTCGGCTCACCAATACTACCATGAAAAGTAAACGTTCGATCCGCAGATAATTGTAACGAATCATCTATTTTCTTTTCATTATTTCTATACATAATTCTATATTTCGCATTCGGAACAGTGTCGATCTTTCCTTGAATAATAAAGCCGTTATTTCTCTGCCCTAAGATTATCAAAGGCATCGATAACAAGAATGAAACTATAGCCAATAATGCAGTTGACCGTTTTCCCATAACTATTAAATTAGGTTTATACTAATCAAATTACTAGTTATAGATCACAAATGCAATTCATCTGCAAAAAACTAATCCTTTGGTTAGAAAATTACCATTGTAGTATCAAGAAAAGATAGGTTGTCAGTTCCCATCTAATCACATAGCCCCATTGAACGAAATCTATCCTATCATAAATATTGAGAAAAAGTCTCCCTTGATGATGGTCAAAAGAAGCTCTATTAATTTGCTCTTCCCCAAATG
Organism: Sphingobacterium sp. UBA6317; assembly: GCF_002440385.1. Lineage (NCBI taxonomy): Bacteria > Pseudomonadati > Bacteroidota > Sphingobacteriia > Sphingobacteriales > Sphingobacteriaceae > Sphingobacterium > Sphingobacterium sp. UBA6317. The sequence goes on from NZ_DJTD01000034.1 coordinate 3,538, forward strand.
ATCATTTATCTAGTTCCATTCAAAACTATAATATGTTAGATACCAATGTCCTGACACAGATTGAAATCTAAAAAATAAAACAATGTCGTCCAACTTTGACCGATAGGTTATCTCATAATAATTATCTCCTTTCTTCTTTAAAAAGGAATAATCTTCAACATTATTAAGAATAGCGGACTGGATGAAGGTCCAATTCATTTTAGTCCAATAAAATTTCCTGTCCTTAATGAAAAAGAAGTTTCCTACTGAATCTCTTGCTTTTTCTTCATTAAAAACAAACTCAGTTGACATGCCTCTGAGTGGAAAATCTATTCTGCTTATTTGAAATATTGAGTCACAAAAGAAATGAACAAGAAAATCATCAAACTTCTCAACATACACTGTACTCTCTTTTTCAGTAAATGTTAACCTGTTTTCTTTATTAAAATTTGAATTTTTATTTTCTTTTTGGTGACAATCCGTGAAAAATCCAAAAATTAGGGCAGCGACTATTAGATTATAGATTCTTTTTTTCATTTTCTTTGTGCTCCGTTTCTGTTTGTTGATTATTTGGATTCTCCTATTTTAGCTCCAATGATTAATAAACTTTGAGGATCACTAGCTAAAACAAAGTCATCATATTAAACCAATCCAATCCTGATATTGTCAATAAAAAGTTTAAACAAATGAAGTTTTTTACCATTGAATCGATTTGCATTTTTAATGCTTTTATAGGTCATAAGTTAGCACCCAAATTGTTGAAAACAAAGAAAATTATCGGGCGAAATTTGTAGTCTGGTTGCAGGACATGAAATGCTTAAACAATTCTTGAAAAATATAGGTCATCCTATACTTTTTGAAAAATCGGTTTGATCCGTAAAATACTCAAGCCCTATAATCAATACAATGGTGCTGCCATTATTTATTTTCTGTAACAATGAAAGCAAATCCCACTGTCCTGTAACATACAAATAGGTTGCATAATAAAAGATGAATAAACATAACACGCAATAATATTTAAAAAAAGTGAGTTTAGATTTAAGCACGTATACGGTAATACATACCACGCATGAATAAAACAGATTAGTTGAAATAGCCAACATCAAATCATGAAAGGGTGTAATTATAAAAAATGTAAAGGGCATGGTAAGTACTCCAACATACTTTATGAAATTTGACGCTGTTGTATTTGGAATTTTTTTTGACATACGAACAAAAAATACAGCACAGCTTATGGAATAGAAAAACATACCTATAAATGCCCAGTATTTAGCGGTGTTTTCGGCTCCATTTAATGCTTTTTCTCCAAATAAGTTACTAAAAAAATTCTTTGACCAATCAAATCCAATCGATGATTCATTCTGGTACGTCCCACCCGGATAAATCGAAATTGCAATGTACATAAAAATCAACGCAATGATCATCCCTATCAACACAAAATATCTTTTTAATAATTTCATTTACAGACTATTAATAATTTTTTATATTGGGCTTCAATTTTCTAGCGCCAGCTTACCAATGGCATACGTTTTATTTTAAGAGCAAATTCACTTATTTTTCATAAGGAAACCTTAATCGCATATTCATTGAAAGGTATAAATCAAATTCCCATACAATATAGTCTTTCTCTAAACGGCAACCCGCGCCTTGAATTATGATCAAAGGTTCTTAAAAGCTGAAACATTTGTTCCAGAATACTTTTTGAAAAACCGGCTAAAATGGGCAGGACTTTCAAAACCAAGTTCGTAGGCTATTTCCTTCGCTGACTTCTCGGTATAATGGAGGTACCTTTTAGCCTCAAGAATTATTCGGTTACGGATAAGAACAGATGGCGCTGACTGTTTCAACAGACCAAATACATTGCTCAGTGTTTTTGGTGATTTGTTGAGTGCAGCGGCATAGAACCTGACTTCATGTTCCTCTTTAAAGTTACATTCCAGTAGCAATGCAAACTTTCTCACAATATCCATTTTTTCGTCGGGAAATAGCTGATAGCTTTCACTTTGGAGCTTTGCAATTCTTGTGGTATTGATAATAACTCTCTTAAGAAGGGTGCGCAGCATTTCACCCTGAAAATTATCTTTTACCATCATCTCATTGGAAAACACATTCTCCAGATGAGACATTTCTTCGACAGCAGTATCATTTAATACAATGAACATTGGATGTCGAATACCATAGAACAGAAAACCAACACAACCGACCTCAGCATCGTGGTCAACGATACAATAGAACTCCCTATTAAACTGCCAGGCAGTCAGCGCATCGGGCTGCTCAAATACAAAATGCTGATTGGAAACCAAAGGAAGTATACACCTTGCTGGCATCGTATAGCTAATCTCATCGATCGTCACTTTCTGTTCGCCGCCCTTGTTGTAGATAAATGTGTTGATAGGCAGAGAACCCGCATTACGAAGTCCCCTACCTGAAAACTGGTTGTTGTCACTATGCATCACAAACCGTGCTGCGGTCACGTTATCATTATACTCCCTAATCATGTTGTCGTTTACTTACAGCATTTCAATTCGCTTAAATTTAATCATTTTCTTAAGAGTCTACGACCCAAAAACTAGAAATTTAAAGGTCTTCTTTAATGCCGCTTGCAGCTGCAAGCAGCAGATTGGAGGACAATCTCTGTTTAAAATTGGGATTGATAAATTCGAAGTGTATGGTTCCCATTTGATCGACTATAAAAACCGATGGCACTGGGAGCAATAACTCGCTGTCCTTACCTCCAGTTGTTTTCGGAAGCATCTCCCAATAGTCTTTTGGAGCTTTATATGCAATCCCCATTTGTTTCGACAGCGCAAGATCTGAATCCGATAAAAGTGTATAGCTTAATTTTTCTTTTGCTGCAGCTTCCATTAGTCCTTCAGATTCGTCTGTGCTTATGGCAATCAACTGATACCCCATTTCTTCCAATCCTGAAAAGGCCTCTTGTAAGCCCGAAAGTTGTCTGATACAATAAGGACACCAGCCACCGCGGTAGAAAACCAAAATGGTCGGTTTTTGGGAAATCGCCCTATTGAGATCAAATCGTTTACCGGAAACGTCAAACAATACGGCCATCGGTATTTTTTCTCCACACAATAGCGGGCTGATGTCTTCCGGATTTTGCGGAATATGATAAGGGGATTGCTTCATTTCGATTTTATGTATCACGCCGTCAGCTTTACTCATGCGAGACGGCTCTTGCGCATTGGCTATGCCTGCGATGCACGTCGTGAATAACAGCAACGCAATAAACGCAGCTAATTTTGTTTTTATATAATTTTTCATTTTACAACACATTTACTACTTATTAAACTGAATCTATACTTTTTCCCCATGGAAACTCAATCGATACTTTAGCCCCGCATGTAATAGGTTGCTGATTGTCCTGTCTCCAGTAAGGACAATAATATCCATGAGATTTTCTTACGTATAACCGGACTCAAAAATTAGTTGATTGTTACTTTTATCATGCTGGAAATTGATGGCAGTGTGGTGAACCCATTTGGATTAGGCACTTCTATAACAGGTTTACGTTCTGTCGCAGGAGTGCCGCCTAATCCTGCTTGCTCATTGCCGGCTCCGGGAAACTGATTAATCGCTGTCCCATTGTCAAACAATCCGATTGAATAGGATACATCTCCTTTTACTGTTGCATCAATTCCATTATCTTTTGTGGCGAAGAACCAATCGTTGGAAAGCCCGTACATGCTTGCAATGGCAATTCGGTCTCCACTTGCTACACTTAACTGCTGCGACACGCTACTTCCCGCCTGCGCTCCGATTTTAGGAAGTAATACAGTTGAGCTCGCCGCCGGAAGGATATAAACAGCTTTTACACCTGCGAGTGTTTTAAGATAAGTCGCCAGGCCTGATGCATCCCCTTTTTGCGCTAAATCTTTCAGTCCTTTTCCACGGTCATTTTCACCGGTTTTATATATCGGGTTTTCGATGCCTTTATACAACACCACCAAAACCGGAGATAATGGTGTAAAAATACCTGTTTGTGTATTGATATAATTTCCTAAAACGCTATTGTCTCCCATTTCCGCAATATTTGTCATCCCATTTGCACTTGGTTTTCCTGCCTCAAATAATGGATTAGAATTTATCAGCTTGCCTCCTGCGATATATGAAATCGCCCAAACTCCGGGACTGAAGGGAGTCGGATTGCTCGTATCGCCAGAGGTATTCGTGATTATAAGTGTAAAATTGGAATTCCCTTCATAATGAAGTGTTGCCTTCATTAAAGTAGAAGCTGCAGCATAAGTATTGCCCTGTGCATCGGTTCCATTTACTTCGCTAATAGCTTTTGGAGCAGTTTCTGTGGTTCCCGGGTGCATTACAGCTGCGCCTGGTTTCTGATTGATACGAGTACCATTATCCCATAATTTGATCTGTGCCGAAACATCGCCCTCAACCGGAGTTCCATTGTCCTGATACAGCTTTATGCCAGGATTTGTGGGGGCAAAAAACAAGTCATTCGACCAACCATACATCGTTGCAAAGCTAAGCGCTTGTCCCTCGGCTGCAGAAAACTTAATTGAAATTGCTTCACCAGGCATAATCACTGGCGAAGCACCATTGTTTTTAAAACGACCAGACTCGACCAATGGTTTCGAATCCAATACATTTTCTATCGTGATGGTCGTCTCCGACATCGATGGCATAGCATCATTTCTTTTGCAAGCGGTAATTAGCGAGGGGAATGCTGCTATAGCCCACAAAATTGAATGTTTATATTTCATAATGAATTCTTTTTAAATTACATTACAAATGTAAATTTCATCAGAGGAGCTGCAGGTATCTGGATTTCCCGCTGTGTTGCCGATATTTCCCGATGGAATAGTTTATAGGGAAGTAGGTGTTGGACTGTATTGATAGTACAAGAGGACTGATCCGCCAGAAAAAGGCTTTGTTTTTAATAATTTAAAAACTTTTCTATCGATTATATTTTCAAAAAGTGAAAGCCCCTGTCCTACAACAACTGGATAAATGCACAGCTGAAATTCGTCGATCAAATTGAGATTCAACAAATGTACAATTAAACTTCGACTCCCAACCAAAATATCCCTACCGGATTGCTGTTTCAATTTCAATAATTCATCTTTAAGTATACCATCGGCCAATTTTGCACTTGCCCAGTCTATATTTTTCAGGCTATTTGAAAAAACAACTTTTGTAATTTTATCGATAGCCAATGCAAAGTCATCCATTGATTTTTCACCTGAGGGACTTTTCACAAAAGGCCGCCAATATTCCATAAGCTGATAAGTAATCCTACCATACAAAATGACATCAGCGTTATTTAATAGATGCGTATAATGAAGATGTATTTCCTCATCGGGAATGCCAGCTGTATGATCACAAAACCCGTCAAGGGTCATATTGAATGCTGCAATTACTTTTCTCATATCCTTACGATAAGCTTCTTTTACACCATAAATCTAACATTTTATATATTGAAAAGACTTTGCATACGACAAGAAATAAAACTGATGTACTATTTAACATTTTTCACCATCAAGATTATTATTTTAATTCTTATTTTCACAAGCGCAACAGGAAGCAAAATCCGTTACCCCTGCTGTAGGATCAATGCTTTTGCAGGTGCAGTGGCGTCTGTTAGTGAAGTAGTAAAGAAATATACTTAGCAATGCTCAGACAGTTTCTGGATCTAAGATACACGTTTAGAAAAGAATATATGAAAAAAATCGTGTTGTTAAATACCATGTTTATTCCATTAATCGGATGGGCTCAATTACAGCCAGTTTTTAAGCATAAAGTAGATTCTATTTATGATAAAAATAAAGATGCAATCGGGATTATTGTTCATGTAGAAGCGCCGAAATACAATATTTCCTGGAGTTATGCAAGAGGAGTAGCAGATACCAGCACGAACCAAGCGCTGGAAGACCAACAGCCTGTTTTGATTGCTAGCAACACAAAACCTTATGTTGCTGCAGCAATGCTAAGATTGGTAGAAAAAGGTGAATTTTCTATTGATCAACCGATTACCAATTTATTATCAAAAAAAACACGTCACCTATTTGAAAGCGATGGCTATAATCTAGCGGGAATTACTATAAAGAACTTGCTGTCACATACTTCGGGAATTCAAGATTATGTAGATGAAGCTTATTTTGAATTCGTCAATCAGCATCCTAAATATAAATGGAAAAAAGACGAGCAGATCAAAAGATCCATCGATATCGGGAGCCCACAGCCTGTCGGGGAAAAGTTTAGTTACGCTGATATTAATTATTTGCTCCTCACCGAGATTATTGAGCAAAAAACGCATCTGCCATTTTATACAGCTATTCGAAATTTACTGAAATACAAAGAATTAAATCTTACAAAGACATGGTTTATAAACTTAGAGCATTATCCTGAAAGCACCTTGCCACTCGCCCATCAATACGCTAACAAATACAACTGGGACTCTTATGCTATTGATCCTTCCTGGGATCTGTACGGAGGCGGCGGAATCGCAGCAACAGCCAAAGAGACTTCCCTTTTTTTCCAATATCTATTTAACGGGAAAATCATTCAGGATAAAAAGCTTCTAGAAGCGATGCATACCTATGTTCTTTCGTCGGATAAATCTAAATATTGTTTGGGAATTTATCATTTTGACATGGGATTCAACGCCTACTATCATGGGGGTTGGTGGGGAACAGATGTGATCTATTCGCCGGAGTCTGATGCGACTATCACTGTCTTTACATTGCAAAAAGGATTTCAGCACGTCATCAATCCATTTATCGGAAAAGAATTTCAACAGCTATTGATTGCAAAATCAGCAATAAAATAATAGTTGGCTTCGCTGCATTACTATGGAAAGCTTAAAATTCAATTGCCAACAGAATCATGCACTTTATTAGGTAAGGACTAGAAAGGCTGTCGCTTACGATATTGAATAAAGTACACAATTACATTTAGTAAAACAATAATGGCTGCCATTATAGCCGCTGCATATACAGTGCTATTAACTAATTTATTAGCAGCTGCAATGGCTATTAAAGCCCATACGGCGACAAGTCCAAATACCGGCAAATGGCGTTGCCAGATCATCAATAAGTGAAGAATTAATGCAATTGAAAACATGATAATAGCCCACATGGTAGCTGATAATCCAAAACCTCCCCAGCCTATCTTCGTCAGATAGGCTGCAATATTGGCAATCAAAGCGACAGAAATCCACCCTGCATAAAGTTGAAAAGGGATCTTAAGAAATATACGCTTGCTGCGTGCAGCATGAAACGCAATAGTTTGTGTATAGTAAATTATCTTTAATAGCGACACAAAAAGTAAGACCATCAATAAAATAGTTAAAAAGGTATAGTCATACAACCAGGTAATGACCCATAAACTATTTGCTAGACAAGAAATCAAGAACCACCATCCGACTTTTAAAACTACTTTATCTTTTTCATTTGTCTGTCTGACAAAAGGACCAAAATAAATTACAAATCCAAACAACCCCAAATAAATGAGACCCCATATGGAAAAGGCATATCCCGCAGGTGTAAATAGATTTTGATATTTAGCAGAAATTGTTGCCATGGTCTCCCCATTAAAAATCCCCGTATTGGATAGGTAATTAATGATCACAGTGATGACCAAAGCAACTCCATTGCTTATTTGATAAAATTTCTTCATTGTAGACTACTTCTTTCTTTTCGGTCACGTGAACTGCAATAGATTCGTTACCACTAATTCTGAGTTTGATTAAATAATTTTTCTAAAACCTGATGACGGTAATCGAAGATTCGCTCCAACTTCCTTTTAACAAAAATTCCATGCGCAATTGTGCCTAGAATCCCCAAAGGCAATTCATAGTCAACCCTGTCTTTCATGAGTACCCCATTTTCGTTTGGAATAAATTCATGAAAATGATTCCAATAGGCATAAGGTCCCTTTAGTTGGAAATCAGTAAAACTTTTATTCTTTTCCACCTGCGTTATTTTGGTCTTCCACTTCAGCGGAAACCGAAGAATCGGAGATACCAAATAATCGATGATCATTCCTTCAAAAATTTCTTGTTGATCACAGTCTGAGGTGACTACAAAACCCATATCTTTTGGAGTAATTTCTGAAAGATTCATGGGTGACGAAAAAAATGCCCATGCGGTATCCATATCGCAGGTCAATTGCTGTTCTCTATATAATTTGTACCTCATCTGATTTGAGCTAACTTTATTGCTTGCCAATATAACAATATTAATGCAATTTAGTTTATTATTACACCATAAAACACCTTTACGAGGTACTGAATCGGTGCTATAAAGAATATTTTTACACAAATACATTATTTAAATTGAAGCTAGCTTTTAAAGCATACTTTTTATCAATGGCTATTTAGCAGCAATATCCTTTTCCAATGCTTTTACGAGCGCCTTTGTATAACTTTTAGAAAAATCTGCTAAGCTGGAAGGGTTGATCGTTTCAGACTGTACACTCCAAAGCAGTTGTTCGGAGCTAACATCATATAGATTGCTTTCCAGATAGTACATTTTATCCGTCGTGTAATAACCAGGATCGTATGCAATTGGGTACCAATGGGAGTAATAGCTCCAAAAATTACCATACCAACCAAATCTCGGATAAGGCATATAAGGCCCATTTCCCGGTACATATCGGGTCTCGCTGGCTTTGTCGATCAGGGTAACAGTGAAAATGGCATCTGCATTCAAACTGTGTACTGCTTTCATCACTAAATCTTTGTTTTGACTTTCATCTTTGGTAAACGTCCGTTTAAAAACGTCGCTGCTTTTAATAGCCTTGTAGCCATGCATGGAAGCTGCTTCTGCCAAATTGGATTCAATGACCTCCTTTGCTTTAGCGTGGTTTGTCATTGCAATAATGAATATTGTTTGGTATTGTTTGGGAGTAAGGTCTCTATTTTTATAGATATCTGTTATCCTTGTTGAAGTGCTACAAGCCAACAACAATAAGCTTGAGACAATTGCGATTAAAAATGACTTCGATTTCATATGTTTTAAAAATTAGTGTCGTTTAAATTGTTGAAGAGCGTCTTTTCCGAGGGATGGTAAAATCACACCAGTAAATAGAATTATAATGGACAGTTTAATAGCACATCCTATCTAACCTTTTGTTAAACAACACTTTTACAACAACATTTGTTTTCACAATTATTGATCGTAAATGAAATACTTTAATTTTTAATTGATATTATCAGAAAATCATCTTGACCATTTCAATCTGGTTGATTGTGTTGACCAGGCCTTGTCTTTGTAGAAATAGTTGCAAGTTTTTGGCTTTTTCATCAACGTTAGTAATTTGTACCTTTGCGCTGGACACAAACACTTTCAGCTCGGATAAAAGCTGTGTTGCAATACCTTTCCGCCTATGCTGCTGTGCTACCGCAATTTGGTAGATCCGCCTATTGGACGAATTGAACAAGATATATCCCACCAAATCGGAGCCAATAAATGCCCCCACCCCTTTAAGCTGAATTAATTCACTACGCTCACTTCTATTTTGCCAGCTGGGTTCAACATCCCAAAAAGACTGCAAAATATCCCAAGAAAAGTCATGGATAGACTGTATACGGATAGGCTGTGTTCTGCCAGATAAAGCACCCATCTTTACATGAAGTTCTCCTCCAAAGCACAGTAATCTACGGCCTTTAACAAAACCATTTTTTTCATATACCCGAATAGCACGTCGATTACTTTCTATCACTTCCAATAGTAATTTTTTCACGCGATACTCTCTGAAGGATGGCTGCATAAATCTGTACATTTCACCGACTAATCCGCTGTTCCGATAGGCGGGCAAAACACCTGTACCAGCATTGTAGATCACTTTACTACCCTCAATTTCTCGCATGCCATGCATAATAAAAGCTACCAGTTTTATTCCGTCAAAAACACCAACTGACAAGTCCATTAAAATATCCTCGCCTCTGATCTTCGACTCCAATTGCAATGCGTCTAACTGAAATGGTACAATATAGTCGGCAAAAGCTCCATTAATTGCCTTTAATAAGTCAGCACTATCTCCCGCTTTCAATTTCCGTATCTCCATCCCTTATTTTTTATGGACTATTAAATTTACTGATGCCTGAACAAAGAGCTCTCATGCTATCCTTTCCTAAATTTTTTCATTCGGACAAAATCTGATTTCTGTGATGCTTCAAATGCACCACATAGTCAAGCATTAAAAATTCGAGGCTATGGTCATTACAAGTCCTTTGAATCAATTTGTTCGCAATTACCTGCTTAAACAAAAACAACAATTGTTCGTTTACCGATCGCCATAGATTGCATAATTTCTCGGTCTCAGCATGTTGGTAACCTGCAGATGCACAATAGGCTACCTGATCATAGTATATTTTTGGATTTTCTTCAAATTGAGCTCTTATAAACCGTTGGTAATTAACAAAAGCGCTATCGACTAGATGACCCAGAATCTCTTTTTTGCTCCATTTATCTGGTTCTAATTTGCGATTAAAATCGTCATCATTTATTTCCAAAATTTGCGAAGAAAACTTCTGAATAATATGCTCAAATTCTTCCAATAATGTATTCATACCTAAATTTAGCTAGTATAACCTTAATTTCTTACCAATTTAATCCGATGCATCCACGCTGCTTGTCCAAGGTTCTCATTGTAATACGATTCTATTGTTCCGCAACCTTTATTGTACCATTCCACTATTGTACCATTCCACAGCTTTTGCTTCATGCTCTTTCAAAAATTCATCTTTCGCATCATTATAATCGTTACCATCTTTCCATTGCTGCAGTACCAATTTTTCTTTGAGTGCCTGATAGCGATCTCTTACATTGTCGTGCGCACGCAGGTAATCGCGAAAGGCTATATGGCGCAACCAGTGTTTTGATTGCAAGGGTATGCTATGGATATGTGCTACTCGTAACGAATGGTCATGCAATCGTGCTGGAATTTCATCGCCAGGTGCGATTTGCTCTGGTAATCCTAATACTTCAGGACGATCAATCAGGGCGATAAAAAAACGTCTGTAAGGCATATCCTCATTGTATTTTTCATAATATACATAGCACTTGTCCCGCAACAGGAGCGGAATACGATCAAGATCGTTTTCTTCCTCTAAACCGATCAATATATCAATGATTGGTTTGGCAGACAATCCCTCAACGGCCGTATTGCCTATGTGATCAACCCTCGACCTTATTGGTTTCAACAACGTAAAAAGTTCATGTTGAATACTGTCAAAATTCGCTTTCCATATCGGATTATAAGATTCAAACGGTAAAATCATACGCTGTTTTCTTTGCCAATACAAGATAAATACACATCATTCGATCAAATACGCCTCGAATGACACCCTAAAAGTTAAAGTTAATAAATTTATCGTTTTCCGAGAGAGCCTATAATCCAGTTCTCTTTTTTCTAATGCATTTATCGGGCAAATCTCTTCGTTCCAACGACACAAAGAATAACAGCAACTGTTACGGCCAGCATGCCAACACCGACTTGTTCATGAAGAAGCCCGGCGGCTAAAGCCAGACCGAAAAAAGGCTGGAGTAACTGTAATTGTCCGATGGTCGCCGTGCCACCTTGGGCGAGTCCTTTATACCAAAAAACAAAGCCAATAAACATACTGAACATCGACACATAGGCTAAACTGGCCCAGGCCCCGATAGGCACAGTGTCAAAAGACGATGGAAGGTAGACAAAGGTAAGTGGCAACATCAACGGCAGCGACAAAACCAAGGCCCAAGAAATGACCTGCCAGCCCCCTAGCGTCTTGGTCAATTTTGCACCTTCAGCATAGCCCAAACCACAGAGAATGACCGATAAAATCATTAAAACGTCGCCTAAAGGTGAAGCTGTTAGTCCTTGTGCCAGCGCATAGCCGATCACCAGTAGACTCCCTAGAGCAGAGAACAGCCAAAAAATTGGCTTCGGACGCTCGCCACCGCGTATAATACCAAATACGGCTGTCGATACGGGCAAAATACCGATAAAAACGATGGAATGCGCGGACGTGATGTGCTGCAGAGCCAAAGCGCTCAGTAAGGGAAATCCAACGACACATCCTATTGCCACGATGCATAGCGACCCCAATTGCTTTCTTTCTGGACGTTTTTCCTTAAAAACCATCAATGTTATCAGTGCCAATATGCCTGCAATGGAAGCCCTTGCTAATGTAACAAATACAGGGTCAAAAGCTAAAACCGCCATGCGTGTTGCCGGCAACGAACCGCTAAATAATACCACACCAATAAAACCATTTAACCAACCGCTTGTTGTATTTTCCTGTAATTTACTTATACTTAATTGCGCCATGTATCAATCTTTTACACAAAGTTCGTCCATTACAAGAATTAAGCACAGTCACAGTTTTTGATAATTCAATGGACACAGTTACCTTTAAAGACGAACACTAATCCTAATTTGATGAAAAAAGATTATTTGTATAATGAAATAGCAGACAATATTGCCAATAAGATTAAATCAGGCGTCTTAAAAGCTGGCGAAAAACTACCTTCGGTGAGGAAGCTAAGCGCTGAACACGGTATCAGTATAAATACCGCAAAAAGGGCATTTCTAGCGTTGGAAGAACGTTCTCTTATACAGTCCAAGCCCCAATCCGGCTACTTCGTTAGTCCTCCAAACTATTTGCAACTTCCGTTGGCGGCAGCCAGTCAACCTATTCCAATCGCCAACAACAGAGAACCGGATCAATTGATGAATAAGGTGTATTCAACCATGGGACGTCGCGACTTAACCTTATTTTCAATCGGTGTTCCTTCCGGAAGTCTCCTACCTACCGCAAAATTAAAAAAAGAAATCGTCCTCGCTACACGGGAGCTCAGCGATGGTGGCACAGCATATGAACCCTTGCAAGGCAATATAAAATTACGTCGTATGGTGGCCGTACGTTCATTGGCCTGGGGTGGAAATCTAAATGAAGATGATGTCGTTACCACCAACGGCTGTATGAATGCTTTAGTTTTGTGTCTGATGGCCTTAACCAAACCTGGAGATACACTGGCTCTGGAAAGCCCCTGCTATCCGGGTATCCTCCAACTTGCCGTCAGTCTAGGGCTTAAGGTGCTGGAAATAGCTACGGACCCCATCATAGGAATAGACATTGAAGCCCTCAAAAATCTGTTGCCCCAAATTAAAGTCTGTTTACTGGTCCCCAATTTTAACACCCCTTTGGGTTATTGCATGCCGGATGAGCATAAGCGGGAAATTGTGGCATTGCTGTCAAAACACCAAATTCCGCTAATCGAAGATGACACCTACAGCGACCTCCATTTTGGCACGCAACGCCCCAAATGTTGCAAATCTTTTGACCGGGATGGCAATGTCCTCTGGTGTGGATCCGTTTCAAAGACGTTGGCTCCAGGCTTCCGTGTCGGATGGGTTGCTCCTGGAAAATACAAAGAACAGATTATCAAACTAAAACTGATCCATTCCCTGTCATCTACGGCGATCATCAATGAGGCGGTTGGAAATTTTCTATTAACCGGAAAGTATGAAAACCACCTGCGTAAACTTCGTAGATCATTAACGGAAAACTACCAGCGCTACGCTGCCATCATTTCGGCCCATTTTCCGGAAGGCACTAAAATTAGCCGTCCACAGGGTGGACTTGCCCTATGGGTCGAGTTTCCAAAACACATCGATACAGGCAAGCTATATAACTATGCGCTTAAACTACAGATCAGCATTTCACCGGGGCGGATTTTCACCTTACAGGATCAATTTCACCATTGCATGCGTCTCTGTATTGGTTTACCCTGGAGCAATGAACTCGCTTTAAAATTAAAACAGCTCGGTAAACTTACAAAAGCACTCTAATACATAACATGATAAGAGCATAATACCAACGGTCGGGGCAATAAAACAACAGATCGGAGCCTATGATTACTTGAGTTCCAGCTCCAGCCTATGTTTACCAGCGTCCAATTGGACGACATCCCTACTGCTAATGCTAACATTATCCGGCGGATAAAATGTCGCCGTGGCATTTGCGGGTATTTGGATATCATAAACAATCTTTTTATCCTTTAACTTCCATTCGGAAACAATTTTACCGTAGGGTGAATCATAAGAAATAGAAGATTCTTTCAGTTCCTGGGGAAAGATGGGTTTTAAGAGCACATGTTTAAATCCAGGTTGTTTAGGATCTGGCAGAATCCCGCCGATAGATTTAAAAAACCAACCACCGATTTCGCCAAACATCATGTGGTTGTCTGAAATATCACGGGTTGCTTTTAAATCCCAGTTCTCCAACAATGTTGTTGCGCCATTTACAATCCACCATCCCCAAGACGGATAAGTATCTTGTACCGCAACCTTATAGGCTGTCGTTGCATAACCGTTATCTTTTAACGCATTCAATAATGCTTTTGCACCCAATACCCCTACATCTAAATGAAAGTTGGTCTCTTCCACTTTCTTATTCAGGCTGGCTGCAACCCGGGCTTTCATTTCGTCAGGTACCACACCCCAATAGAGTGGAACACTCAGTTCAGTCTGTGTTCCATTGCTATAAATACCCTTGGAAGCATCTAAAAATTTAGCGTTGATGGCCGTCTTAATTTTTCTGCTCAGCAGTTCATATTTTTGTTGATCTGCTGTGTATCCAAACAATTTAGCCGTAGCAGCCAAGATGGTCGCATCCACATAAAAATAAACCGAGGAGGTCAACTCCAGATTCGACTGTGACTTCACTGGCACCCAGTCTCCACGCCCAAAAGTTGTCAACCCAGATGGGCTGATTCCGTCGACATAATCCACATAGCGTTTGATATTAAGATAGCATTCTTCTAATGCACGTGGGTCTCCATAAAACTGATAGATCTGCCAGGGAATGATGGCAATGGTACTTGTCCAATCCAAACCATTCGCTGTACCATAACCCCATCCCCCAGTTGGAATAATATCGGGTAAGACACCGTTCTCCTGTTGCTCATCACGATGATCCGCCATCCATTTTTCATAAACTGTTATCCCGTCAAAATTGTACAAAGCTGTTTCAATCGCAAGGTGCCCATCCCCTGTCCAACCGTTCTTTTCGCGCTGCGGACAGTCTGTCGGATAGCCCATCAAATTGGACAAGTAGGCATTGTTGGTCGCTTCCCATAGTTTGTTGACCAACGCTGATGACGTCTTGAGCTGTCCAATAGCGGGCACATCACTATGCATAAAATAAGCGGTCACAGCCGAACTATCCAATGCAATTGCCGCACTACTACTAATTTCGACGTAACGAAATCCTTTGTAACCGAACTTTGCCATAAACTCATCATTACGACCGCTTAAGGTCAGAATGTCCGTTTGAAAGGGCTCCTTTTCCTTATCGCCCCGATAATAAACATCAATATTGGACAGGTCAAGACGCCCATCTGCCGACAATCGTTCACCGTGCTTGATACGTAGCATAGTCCCTGCAGCTCCTTTGACTTTAACTTTTGTAATCCCAGCCATATTCTGACCCATATCGAAAACATAAGTACGTTGGTCTATCTTTGTCACTGATTTGGGCTTATAGGACTTCACGAGCCGAATCGGTACCATCTGTTGGGAAACGATATGTGCAGATGGCGCATTTCTATACTGAACAGCCTGCCAAGTTGAATCATCATATTTAGGTTTGTCCCAGTTGGGTATTTCCAGTCTTGCATCATAATGCTCACCAGTGTAAATATTATTATAAGTAATTGGTCCCGAAGCTGTTTTCCACTGCTTATCTGAAACAATAGTTTCTACTGTACCATCTGTATAGACGATTTTCAGCTCTAAACAGAATGTTGGTCGGGCCCGCCACGGTGCTTTATCAAAGTTCCAAACCGCCAGTGGTTGGTGATTATACCAGCCATTCCCCAAAACAACGCCAATAGCGTTCTGTCCTTGTTGGAGCTGCTGGGTTACGTCCGTCACGACATATAATGTACGCCGGTCGAATCGAGTATACATTGGATCCAGGCGATGGTCTCCTACGCGTTGACCATTCATGGAAAGTTCATATAGCCCTGCTGTGGCAATATACGCGCGTGCAGACTTTATCGGCTTATTTATCTTAAATTCTGTTCTAAAATAAGGCGTTTCTCGCGCATGAATATCCTTATTGTCGCTAATCCATTTTCCCTTCCAAAGGTCCATTCCCATCATTCCAGTTTCGAACGATGCTATTTTAGAGCTCGTTGATATACCATCCTTATCCCATACTTTAACCTTCCAGAAATACGTGGTCTGTGGCTTTAACTGTGCGCCGTTATAGGGCACTAACATGGACGAGCTGAGCTGTTTGCCACTATCCCAGCTATTTTTCGTCTCCTTCAGTAGTGTCAGCGAATCTTGCCCTAAAAGGATCTGATAAGCCTGTTGTACCGCACCATTACGTTGGTCCTCAAGTCGCCAGCTAAGTCTCGGCTGGGTTGCATCGATACCCAATGGATTGACCAGATGTTCGCATGTCAACTGTACCGCGATGCAGTTGCTTTTAGGTTGGGCATAAGTGCTGTTCGTTATACACAACAGTATTGTCAATAAAATCCTACGCATGAAAAGATACTATTCTTGGTGGTTGTTAAATTGTTTTAGCTGATTTAAAAATCTAATATATCAAATATTTTCCACATGGTGACCTGTACTTTCCTGCACGATATACCTCAGGCAGCAAAATAAATTCTTGCAACTTTCATAAAAATAACCTTATATTAGTCGCAACTTTAGGGGTGTCTGCTCATGCAGGCTGAGATTTTACCCTTAGAACCTGATCCGGATCATACTGGCGTAGGGAAAAGTGAGCTGTCTACAAGGTGCATTGCTGCGCCTTTGTGTAGCCATTCCTAAAGTTTTACCAAAAAAAATTAAGGAATGGAACTTACAATAAACCATCAAATTCGATTTTTCGATCCCGCACTTACTTCACTAGAAGGCTTGTTACTTTTGGAATTATCTGGCAAAACCCAGGGCGTGGCTGTAGCCATCAACAACCAAGTCATCCCCAAAAAGGACTGGGGTACGACAACACTTAAACCTTATGATCAGATTATCTTAATCACTGCATCTCAAGGCGGCTAGCCTTTCAAAAAAAATCAACCGAGTAATTCACCACAATACAGAAAAAATGACAGCTGAAACAATTACGCAATCCCCCTTTCCAAATGCAAAGAAAATTTTTGTAGCCGGAAAACTATTTCCTATTCAAGTCGCTATGCGTCAAATCTCCTTGAGCCCAACCAAATTAACGAATGGACAGATCGAAATTAATCCGCCGGTAACAATCTATGATACTTCTGGGCCTTATACAGATGACACCATCCATATCGATATCCGCAAAGGACTCCCTCGCCTTCGCGAGCAGTGGATCTTGGATCGTCAGGATGTCATACAGTTGGCTGGCATCAGCTCTGAATATGGACAAAAACGACTTTCTGATCCAACGTTGGACGAACTCCGATTTGCCTATAGCCACAAACCGAAAGTAGCCTCCGCCGGCAAGAATGTCACCCAATTACATTATGCAAAGCAAGGCATCATTACCCCGGAAATGGAGTATGTTGCTATCCGGGAAAACCAACGTATTGAGCAGTTGGAAGCTAGTACCCCTGGAATGGATCGTCAGCATCGGGGGCAAAACTTTGGTGCGAGAACACATGATAAAGCTATTACACCAGAATTTGTCCGTGAAGAAATCGCCGCCGGAAGAGCGATCATACCCAATAATATTAATCACCCTGAAAGTGAACCCATGATTATCGGACGCAACTTTCTTGTTAAAATCAATGCCAATATTGGCAATAGTGCCGTAAGTTCAAGCATAGAGGAAGAAGTTGAGAAAGCGGTATGGGCCTGTCGTTGGGGGGCTGATACCATCATGGATCTATCCACTGGCAAAAATATTCACGAAACCCGCGAATGGATTATCCGTAATTCGCCAGTCCCAATCGGTACAGTACCGATCTATCAGGCGCTCGAAAAAGTAAAGGGGGTGGCCGAGGATCTTACCTGGGAAATATTCAAAGATACCTTGATTGAACAGGCCGAACAGGGTGTTTCGTACTTTACCATACACGCCGGCGTATTGCTTCGTTATATCCATCTCACGGCATCCCGAGTTACTGGAATTGTCTCCAGAGGCGGCTCTATCATGGCCAAATGGTGTCTTTTTCATCACAAAGAAAATTTTCTCTATACCCATTTTGAGGAAATATGCGAAATTATGAAACAATATGATGTGGCTTTTTCACTTGGCGATGGTCTACGCCCCGGAGCTATTGCAGATGCAAACGATGCAGCTCAATTTGCGGAGCTCGAAACCCTGGGCGAACTCACCAAAATCGCCTGGAAACATGATGTTCAGGTGATGATCGAAGGGCCAGGACATGTTCCTATGCAATTGATCAAAGAGAATATGGACAAGCAATTGGCCTGTTGTGACGAAGCGCCATTTTATACCTTAGGTCCATTAACAACAGATATTGCTCCAGGCTATGACCATATCACATCCGCCATTGGAGCGGCTATGATCGGTTGGTATGGCTGTGCAATGCTTTGCTATGTTACCCCCAAAGAACACCTGGGTCTACCAAATAAAAAAGATGTCAAAGATGGTGTAATCACCTATAAACTAGCTGCCCATGCGGCCGATTTAGCCAAAGGACACCCTGGTGCACAATATCGTGATAACGCCTTGAGTAAAGCCAGATTCGAATTCAGATGGGAAGATCAATTCAACCTTTCCCTTGATCCAGATACCGCACGGGAATATCATGACGAAACATTGCCGGCAGATGCGGCTAAAGTTGCGCACTTCTGCTCTATGTGCGGTCCCAAATTTTGCTCGATGAAAATAACGCAGGAAATCAGGGATAGTGCCGCCCAGGGGATGCTGGAAAAATCACAGGAATTCATCGCACAAGGAAAAGAGATCTATTCATGATTATTGCATTGACAGCAGCAGAAACAATCCGTTCTGAACAGGCGATTATAACAGGGTTGTTTAAAGAAGGTCTTGATATTCTGCATTTGCGTAAGTATCATTTTACAGACTTACAAATGTCGCGATATATAGAAACTATAGCTCCTATATACCGCGACAGATTGGTTCTACACTCACATGCGCATCTATCGGCTGAGCTTGGGATTGCACGAATCCACCTGAACGATAAAAGTAGACTGCATGAATCTGCAAATCAACTGGGGCCTACAACAATCTGTTCAACATCTGTGCATGATATTGATCAATTCAATAGCCTTGATGAACGTTGGGCCTATGCTTTTTTCAGTCCATTATTTCCGAGCATCTCAAAAGTGGGGTATGGAACGCATAATGCAAGACTAGGTCAACTCCCGTCACGCGCCAACTTTGCTGTTCGTCTCATCGGTCTTGGAGGGATAAACCAAGACAACTGTCTTATTCCGATGCAGCAAGGTGCAGATGGAATTGCCTTATATGGCACTTTATGGAAACATCGGGATCCTATTCAAAATTTTATTGCATGCAAACAAAAACTATGGAAAGACTCCAATATATCTCACAAGGTAAAACTTTAAGGGAACAAAAAAACAACATGCTGAAAGCGCTGGATGCTGGGGCCAAATGGATACAGATCCGATGGAAGGAAGCCGAGGAAAAAGATCTTTATACGCTCGCCGAAGAGATCAGGCAGGCTTGTTCCGAATTTGGTGCCAGCTGTATCATCAATGACCATCCTTCGCTTGCAGCAGCTGTAGACGCTGATGGGGTGCACTTGGGACTGGACGACTGCAGTGTAGCAGCTGCCCGGCACCTATTGGGTGCAGGAAAAATAATCGGCGGTACAGCCAATAGCTTTGCCAATGTAAAGCAAAGAATAAGTGAACATTGTGACTATATCGGGCTCGGGCCATTCAACTATACCACGACAAAACAAAAACTAAGTCCCCTACTGGGGATTGCAGGATATGAAAACATCATCCAACAAGTCCGCCGAGAAGGCCTACCCCCTATTCCAATATTCGCAATTGGCGGTATAAGCCAACTTGAAGATATCCAACATCTATTAGAAATTGGCGTCTACGGTGTAGCACTCTCGGGAATCGTAACCAAGACTCCAAACATTGTTTCATCCATCAATAAAATTTTACTATGAGCACCCTACATATAGCCGATCGCGTATTTGAATCCAGATTATTTCTCGGTACGGGCAAATTCGGTAATCTCACGGAAATGAGCGATGCCATTGTGGCTTCGGCTTCCCAATTGGTCACCGTCGCCCTCAAACGAATCGACCAGACCGGCTCAGACGACAGCCTCATCAGCGCGCTCGATCTGGCGGCAATCCATTTGCTTCCCAATACTTCGGGAGCACGAACAGCTGAAGAAGCAGTACTTGCGGCTCAACTTGCTCGCGAAGCACTGGAAACAAACTGGGTGAAATTGGAAATTCATCCCGACCCACGTTATCTGCTGCCCGATCCTATTGAAACCTTACGCGCAACCGAATCACTTGCTAAATTGGGTTTCGTCGTCATGCCCTATATTCACGCAGACCCGGTACTTTGTAAACGTTTAGAAAATGCAGGCACAGCTGTCGTTATGCCTTTAGGTGCCCCTATTGGAAGCAATAAAGGGCTGCGTACCTTGGACTTTCTCGAAATTATTATTGAGGAAAGTAATGTCCCAGTGGTCGTAGACGCTGGAATCGGAGCGCCTTCCGATGCCGCTAAAGCCATGGAAATCGGAGCTGATGCGGTGCTTGTCAATACGGCAATTGCAGTCTCTAATAATCCGATACGTATGGCCGAAGCTTTCAGAGAGGCCGTTATCGCTGGACGGAAAGCTTATGAGGCCGGATTGGGAAAGATAGGCTCCCACGCAATCGCTTCGAGCCCCCTAACTTCATTTTTATTTGATTGATAATTCACTATGACAGATTTCAAAATGATACGCGATGAATACTCCTGGGATAAGGTCCATGCACAGATTTATGACGCTACTGATCAGGACGTACAACATGCGTTAGAAAAAGACCATTTAACGCTCTCTGACTTTAGAGCGCTCATCTCACCGGCTGCAGCACCATATCTGGAGCAAATGGCACAAAAAACCCAACAAATCACGCAACGTCGTTTCGGTAAAACCATACAGCTCTATGCCCCGCTTTACCTGAGCAATGAGTGCCAAAACATCTGTACATATTGCGGTTTTAGCATGGACAATAAAATCAAACGCAAAACACTGAGCAACACCGAACTATTACTGGAAGCAATGGCACTTAAAGCCATGGGAATCAATCATATCTTACTGGTCAGCGGAGAAGCCAACAAAACTGTCGAGATCACTTATTTCCTAAATGCTATTCGGCTTTTAAAACCTCATTTTTCACAGATATCCATTGAAGTACAGCCATTGGAAGAATCCGAGTACCGATTACTGCAGGCAGCCGGAGTCTATGCAATATTAGTCTATCAGGAAACCTACCATCGCGAAGTTTACAAACTATATCATCCGAAAGGAAAAAAGTCCAATTTTGACTATCGTTTGGATACGCCTGACCGTATAGGCCGGGCGGGAATCCATAAAATCGGATTGGGCGTATTACTTGGGCTGGAGGACTGGCGGGTGGACAGCTTTTTCACCGCGGCACACATCGCCTATTTACAAAAACAATATTGGCAAACACGCTATTCGATTTCCTTTCCACGCCTGCGACCAGCCGCAGGTTCTGTTGAGCCAAATTTTCATTTGGCAGACCGCGATCTACTGCAGTTGATCTGTGCATACCGCCTGTGGAATGAAAATTTAGAAATCTCCATTTCCACCCGAGAGAACGAAACCTTCAGGGATCATATCATACCTATTGGCGTAACGACCATGAGTGCCGCTTCAAAGACCAATCCGGGAGGCTATGTTGTTGATCCGCAAGCTTTGGAACAATTTGAAGTAAGTGATGAAAGAGATATGGAAACAATAAAAAATCAAATCAGAAAGATGGGCTATTCTCCAGTGATGAAAGACTGGGAGAGCAATTATGCCGGTATAGTACGTTAAATACATGAAAAATAACATTTTTGATCGCTATAGCAGACAGATTTTTATTGAAGAGATCGGCGTTGCCGGACAACGGAAGATTATGGATGCCAAGGTATTGGTCGTCGGTGCAGGGGGACTCGGGAGCCCTGTCGTTCAATATTTAGCCGCAGCTGGTATAGGCAAACTTGGCCTGGTTGATTTTGACAGGGTTGAAATCCACAATCTAAATAGACAGATCATTCATTCCGAAGATAATATACACCAGGCAAAAACAGAAAGTGCCACAGCCTATATACGGCAACACAATAGTACAATTGATTTTGAGCCCTTTCAGGTAAAAATAGATGCAGACAACGCGCTAGCATTGCTCGCTCCCTATCATATCATTGTCGATTGCTGTGATAACTTTACAACACGCTACCTGCTTAATCATACGTGCCTACAACTCGATAAACCTTTGGTGTACGGTAGCATCTATGGTTTTGAAGGACAGCTGGCTGTCTTTAACTATCAGGGTAGTAAAAACCTATTGGATATCTTTCCAACGCCCCCCGATCCGGAACAGGTTCCAAATTGCGATAAAAATGGGGTGCTGGGTCCTTTACCCGGTATTATCGGCAGTATGATGGCCATGCAGGTGCTTAAAATAATAACCGGATTACCCGTAGACAGCAACCAGTTAACGGTTGTTGACACATTCCATTGGCGTTTTTCGAAACTCTCCTTCTAAGGATTATTTCGGAAGGCGTTCCGCAAAAAGAGATAGAACGCTTTAAAAGAGCTCAAAAATTTATTTTAAAACAAAAGCAGACAAACAAAATTTGCTAATTTTAGTTTATATATTAGCAAGCTTAAATGTCAACTTTACGATCTAGAATGAAAAAAGTAATTTATCCATTACTCTCCCTCTCTTTATTACCCTTATTTTCAATTGCGCAAGAGACGAAACTCACTGCTGATGATCTCTTTGTAAAAGCGCGAAAGGTAGCCTTTGATTCAAAAGATTATCCGCAAGCCATTCAATTATCCAAACAGGCGCTACTTCAAGCACCGGATTACTCGGATATCAGTATCTTTCTCGGACGGCTTTATACCTGGTCGGACAAAATTGATTCGGCAAGAACCATCTTCACAGAACTGGACAAAAAGAATACAAGTGATGAAGATTTCTTTTTAGCATATGCCTCATTGGAATATTGGAATGATCAGACTGACAAAGCTATTGCAATTACAGACAAAGGGCTTAGCCTACATCCGCAGTCGCAGGATCTACTTCTGTTAAAAGGTAAAATTAGTTATGGCAACGATCATTATGAAGCTGCCGAAAAGGCAATTCATAGTTTATTGGCAATTAATCCTAAAAACACAGAAGCTCGAGCACTGGCAAAAAGTATTGAAGAATATACGGCTAAAAACGCAATCGGTCTGACCTACAACTTCGTCTATTTTGACAAACAGTTTGATCATAATTGGCACATTGTCGGCTTAAGTTATAAGCGGGCAACCCCCATAGGATCAGTTATTTTCAGGACCAACTATGCAAATAAATTTGCAGAAAATGGCGTACAATTCGAGATGGAGGCTTATCCTCGTCTTTCAAAGATATTTTACCTCTACGTGGGTGCTGGATACTCCAATAATGTGGGGATTTTTGCGAAATATAGAACTGGCGTGTCTCTCTATGCCAATCTTCCGAACAGCTTTGAGGGAGAGATCGGATATCGTCAGCTTTATTTTAGTGACAACATCTGGATGTACACGGCTTCAGTCGGAAAATATTACCAAAACTTTTGGTTCAATCTGAGGACTTATCTTACACCGGGCGAAAAGAATATTTCCCAATCCTATACCGGAACAGTCCGCTATTATACAAAAGGAGCAAACGATTACTTCGGATTTAGTGCCGGAACGGGTCTGAGCCCCGAAGAAAACCGAAATAATCTATTGGACAACGCTTCCTATAAATTAAAGACATTCAAAGTAGGTGCCGAGTATAACTTCTCGGTGAAACAAAGTAACCTATTTTCAATTTCGGGCACCTATTATAACCAAGAATTCAGGCCAAAAGAGAAAGGAAATCAATTGGACATCATCCTTGGTTATATTCGAAAATTCTAGTTCTTCTTTGTTCTATTAAAGTAATTTGTATACACACTGTCTGGAAGAAGTCGCTTCTGGGTATAAAAGAGTTTGTTCTTGCGCTTAAATAATTCAAAGCGCTTGGACAATTCTTCTTTCGCATTATCCGCGGTGGCATCTTCATTGAGTATTCCATCCAGTTTATACAGTTGTCCATCGGAAAGATGGTAACTGCCTTTTACAAAATCAATCAATTGATTTTTACTCTGCATCATGGCAATGCCATCTCCCTGAGCTGAAGTGCCCTTGTCAAGGCCCTGACCGATCCAGGTAACTTGTGTAGGAGTTTTCATACCAAAATTCTCGCGATAGTAGGCCAATATGGAAGGCGCGACATCAAAATGGCTAACAAAATTATGAAAAGTCTTTGGCCCTTTCAAAAGTGGTGAATAAATCAACAGTGGAACATGATAACGATCGATTTTGCTTTGCAAGGGTATCTCAGGCATCGCGTGGTCCCCAGTTATGACAAAAATAGTATTTGCAAAATCTGGTCTCTTTTTATATTCATTAAAGAACTGCTCCATCGCATCATCTAGATTCAGCACCGAAACAAGCTGGGTACGGTTTTCCAAAGCCCACTTTTTTTGTTCGGGTGTAAGGTTCAATGTTGCGATACGTTGATCAAATAGTTGCTCATAATGAGCCGCATTATTAATCAAAAACGGATTATGGGTTGATAGTGTCAAAAGAACATGGAAATAAGGGTGTTCCTGTACCTTCTGTACTTCAAGAAGTTTGCTAAAGACAGCTTGATCTTCATATCCCCAGCTCTCCCCACCCTTTTCGGGTAATTTTTTATAAGGAGGTCCGAATGCGGCTTGGTCCATGAGCATATCTATTTTATTATAATCCATGAACTTTTTCATGAAATCAAAATTAGAATGACCGCCATAGAAAAACCCAGTATTGAATCCATTACTCTTCAGAATATTAAATAGATTAAAGTTGTCAGGCAAGGTGTCTTGTTCCAGGAATCCATGTGTTGCAAAAGGCAACGAACCTGTTATGGTCGGCAAAACGGAAAATGTCCGACCCGAGGAACTCATATTATTATCCCAATACAAAGACTGTTGCTTCAATGTACCTATAAAAGGTGTAAAGTTGCCAATATAGCCATTTTCAGCACTATAGGCATGTCCTAAACCCTCGATAACAAGAATGACCAAATTGGGTACTTTCGCCGTTTTCTGCATGTATGCCCCTAGGAAATCTTTAGTATCCTCTTTTTTCAAAAAGGGAAATTTAGTATCTACCACTTTTGCATCATCGTCGTCTTTATTGAACATAGCGAGCATCCCAGGGTGCTCATCCACGTAATTAGTGAAATTGGAATCGAAAAAATAACGCCACTTACTCCGGCTTGCATTGGCGACGAATTCATCTTTTTCGGAGCTCCCCCCCAAAAGCGAAGCCGAGGAGACAAAAAACGATATGATCCCCAAAGATAACAGTGCAATACTCGCATAAGCCTTTTTGAATGTCTGTTTATTAGCTACCCAAAGGGGAACCCAAGAAATTACGATCAATAATAAAAGTAAAGCAATATTGGTAAAACTCAACATACCACTGGCCTCCAAAATTTGCTTCATCTCTTCCGAACTATAATAGAACATATCAGCCCCAAGCAAATTTCTCGATTCGCCAAAATACAAAAACAAGATGAATTGCATAACGACAATAAACGAGAACGATATGACCATAAGAAGTCTTGCCCAAAAACTGCTGATGAACTGAAGCAATAAATAGCCGATTCCCAAACAGGCCAAGGATTGAAAGATAAACAAGATGTTATCCAAAAACAGGTATTTCCCGGCATGTGACTCCGAAAGCTGAGAAAATCGACGACCGTACCACCACCACTCGACACCAACAGATAACATATACAAGGCAAAGACAACCAACATAACAGGTCCTAAGCTCTGTAACGACAGAGTTAATCGCTGACCAAGGTATTTCCAAACCGACTCATTGGCATCTTTTTGTTGAAAGCCTTGCCGTGTCATTTCTCCCCAGCCATGCTGCTTACGAAAGTAATCAACAACCCCCTGTACCCCAGCTTTAACAACAATGGGATGAAAGTATAAAGGTTCTAGTATCGCGGTAGTTATCAGGGTGGAAAGATCTCGTTTCTTCGAATAGACCTGATGGCTAACAAGATCAACCAAGATGGCATAGATCGAATACAAAATTCCGGAAGCAATCACCAGTGCAAATAGTGCAACGAAAAATGGCCAATTGATTATTCCTAGAATAAAAAAGATTAGAAAAACAATATAGCCCGTAAATTCGACAATGGGTCCCAAGAATTCAAAGAAAAACCAATAAGGCATACTGAGCATACCAAAACGGCCATATTTGGGATTGAACATGAGTTTTCGATGTTTCCATAAGGTTTCCATCGTGCCCCGCATCCAACGATTGCGCTGCTTACGCAGTACTTCTTTTGACTCGGGTACTTCCGTCCAGCACAATGGATCAGGAATGTTGACCACCTCGTAGGCTTGCTTTTGCTCCTCCATATAGCGGCGCATACGAACAACGAGTTCCATGTCTTCTCCCACCGTATTTCGGTCATAGCCCCCGCACGCTAATACAATCTCCCGGTCAAAAGCGCCAAATGCCCCGGAAATAAGAATTAATCCAGAAGCCCTGGACCAAGCCATACGGCCTAAAATAAAAGCGCGGATATACTCCAAAGCCTGCGTACGTCCCAACCATGATTTTGGTAGATTAACGTCGACCACCGAACCGTTCACGACATTACAGTTATTAGCCAAACGTATAACTCCGCCACAGGCTATAACGCGTTTGTCGGTCTGCTCCAAAAATGGCTTTGCTAATTTTAGAATAGCATCCTGTTCCAAAATGCAGTCCACATCAATACAGACGATATAATCTCCCGAAGAAATATTAACGCCGACATTGAGCGCATCAGCCTTACCGCCGTTTTCCTTGTCAACAACAATCAGCTTCTTAAAAGCTGGATTTTTGCTCTTATAGATCCCCCTTATATCCTTGGTCTCAATAGTTCCCTGAACAAAAAAGGACGTTGGTTCAAGTTCATAAGAAGCTATCAATTTCAAAATTGAGTCGTCTTTACTACCATCATTAACGATAATAATTTCCAGATTATGATAATACAGCGACAATAATGAACGTACGTTTTCAACGATGGTCATCCCTTCGTTGTATGCTGGCGCAATCAGACTGAATGTTGGCGCGTTGGGGTTGGTGGCAATAATACTATAATCCGTAAATGTATTATTGTGTTTGTAACGAAACACCGCTCCATAAGCGTATAGCCCTATCCAAGTATAGATAATGAATACTGCTGCCGAATAAAGCAAAAATAACCAAACTATAATTTCGTATACGATATGGGAAAACTCTAACATTTTTTCTCTTGCAAAGCGTGTTTAATAATTTGTGTAAGTTCGTCGTATGTATCTTCACGTTGTGAAATCTCGCGCAAATACTGTTCTTCGCCCAGTACAACGAGTACTTCTGCGGCAGAAATTTTAATCGACACTTGGTTATGATTCCACAGTTGATCCTTTAGAAAATACTCACTTTCTCTACTTTTGGCAATCTTCATTGCTTTAAGGATTTCGATCTGAACTTCTATTGGTTGCAGATCAAAATTTTGCATAAATTGCTGAATTGTCCCACTGTTCTCAATAGCCTGCAACGTTCGTATGGCTTGTACACGAACCTTCGTAGATGGATGATCCAATAGGCTAAAAACTTCGGTATAAAAAGTCATCAATCTAAATTTTCGGATCAAACGCAATGTAAATACGACGACAGAATCATTTGAACTCTTAAGCCAGGTATCCACATGTAACTCCGAAAGCTCGGGTATTTCATGAATAGAAAACAATAAACGCAATTGTTGCCAGTCAGATAAGGGACGATCGAAATGGTCCAAAAAACCAAGTCCCTCATATCCCTTAAAACTTACGATCGCATATTGTGCTTCTTGATATACCGCAGTACGGGGATCATTAAGCTTGGCTGTTATCTCAGGGATTGCCGGTTCAACATTCATCGCGGCAAGCTCTTGAACCCCACCCGCAACCAGATAAGCTTTTCTATGCCGAAGCTTTCGCCAAGCCTCATCCTCCAATTTAAAATCATGAAACAACCTATTGATCGATTGTTTCGCTCCACCAGAAAATTTTCGATCCGAGTCAACTAATACATCCAAAAAAAGAGCCCGAAAAGAAGGTTCCTTCAGGTATTTCGCAAACTCCAGGTCTCGATCGCCATTCTCATCGCCACCTACTATAGTTTCCATAATTTTGTACTCGATGATCTGTCGCCAAGATTGCCTATTATGAAGGATTCTATAGCTATAAAAGCTGTATCCCAGTACTGTGATAATCAATAATAGTACTAAAATCAATACGATAACAATCGCCAGAATAAGCTTATGTAGCTCGATATGGTGGTGCATAATTTTATTTATTTATCAGGCGTTTTATCCTAAGAATCAGTTCGTTTGGACTAAATGGCTTAACCATAAAATCAGATGCGCCTAAATCAAATGCATCCACCACGACCTCCTCTTGGCCCATACTCGATAATACAATAACCGGGATTTTCTTTCCGATACTCTTTATTGCCGAAAGAATTTCAATACCAGAAGCAAAGGGCATCATAATATCCGTTACAACTAAATCCAAATTCAGTTCATTAATTTTCTCGATGGCTTCACGGCCATTTCTGGTCAGCACCACTTCGTGTCCTTCTTTCACTAATTTGTGTTCAACAGTACGTAGTATCAATTCGTCGTCTTCCGCTATTAAAATCAACATATCATTATTTATTTAAGATTTTTGCAATTAATTCCAATCCGATATCCATTTCTTGTTCGATTGCCACAAAAGCGATCGCAAGGTCTGTTTCAATCGTTGGGCTGATCTCAAGGTCCTTGGTCATTTGAGCCAATTTAATAAGTCCGGCTGTCGATGAAGTTCCCCGCAACTTATGAAGGAGTTCTTTGATGCGTACAATATCGTTTGTATCAATGGCCTCCTTTAACTGCTTTCTAGACCCCTTTATTTCCCGGACGACCAAATCCAGAAAAAAGGTTAAAAATGCGGGATCATCGCCAGCCTGTTCTTCCAGCCGTCGCATATCCAGATGCTCGTCCAAATCTTCCAGATCCGAGGCTTCGGCAGCACTGGGTTTAACCGATAACATGGCTTTTTCCAAGGCCTTGAATAAATCCTGTTGACGAATAGGTTTAGCTAGAAAGTCTGACATTCCCGCTTCCAGACAGCGTTCCTTTTCGCCTGAAATATTACCGGCAGTAACACCGATAATAGGTGTCTCAGCATAGGATGACATTTGCCGGATCTGTTTGGTTGCTTCAATACCATCGACCTCGGGCATCTGAACATCCATCAAAATAAAATCAAATTGTTTCTCTTTGCAAGCACGAATGGCTTGGGCTCCGTCAGAAACTTCGGTTAACTGGGCGCCAGGCATGATACTAGCCATCATGCGTAAATTAAGCGCCATATTAACGGCATTGTCGTCTGCCAGGAGCACCTGAACGTCTTGACCGTACG
Organism: Sphingobacterium sp. UBA6317; assembly: GCF_002440385.1. Classification (NCBI taxonomy): domain Bacteria; kingdom Pseudomonadati; phylum Bacteroidota; class Sphingobacteriia; order Sphingobacteriales; family Sphingobacteriaceae; genus Sphingobacterium; species Sphingobacterium sp. UBA6317. The sequence continues at coordinate 33,217 of NZ_DJTD01000034.1, forward strand.
AATCTGATGATAACGATAAGTTTGCATTCGCCTTTACTTGCACAGCATCTTCCCTATTTTGTTGTATCGCCCTTCTTAAAGTCGAATACAGTTCTTCAGATTTAATCGGCTTAAGTAGACAGAATGACCGCTCCTCCTGTCTAAATGCAGAAATCACCTCATGCTCTTCCGAGGAAGTATGTAATACAATCAATGGAATGCCTTCTTCTTGTTTTCTAAAGAGTTCCTTAATCTTTTCTATCGTTTCCAGACCCGATAAGATAGGCATATGATAGTCCATTAAAATCACATCGAATCGTTCACCTTTCATCAGCAACTGTAAGGCTTCCATACCGTTTTCTGCGAGGACAGACTCAACGTTTTTATAGGCCAACATATGTTGAAGGATAATCCGATTATTAGCATTGTCATCGACAACGAGGACACGATTTAACGGTAAGTCTGTATCTTCCTCCTCCATTTCTTCGCATCGGACCTCGATATCAAAATAGAACGTCGATCCGACGCCCAGTTCGCTTTCCAGATTCAATTTACTACCCATGTATTTCAGGAGGTTATTGGAGATTGTCAAGCCTAGTCCCGTGCCGCCGTATCGTTTACTGACGGAGCTATCTTCTTGTGTAAAGGCATCAAAGATGCGTTGTTGTTTCTCTGGTGGAATTCCTATCCCCGTATCTCTAACCGAAAAACGTAAGGTCAATTTATCCTCATCGTTGCGAAGTTTACTGATCTTAAATTCAATCTCACCTTTTTCCGTAAACTTAACGGCGTTACCTAATAGATTCACCAATACTTGCTTAATACGTGCCTCATCAATCCAAACAAAAGCCGGCAGCCCCTGTTCAATGTTCAAAAGCAGTTCGACTTCTTTGCGTTGTGCTTGATAGAGAACAACATTAATAACCTGATTCGCTACATCATATACATTATACTTATCGACAAATAATTCAAGCTTACCGGATTCGATTTTTGAAAAGTCTAAAATATCATTAATAATATTGAGTAAGCTATTTCCAGATTCATTGATATAGCCTAAGTATTGTAACTGTGTGTCATTTAATGGTGTTTTTAATAACAAATCGGAGAATCCAATCACACCGTTCAATGGCGTTCGAATTTCGTGACTCATATTGGCGAGGAATTCGGACTTTGCCTTACTCGCCAGATCGGCCAACTCTTTCGCTAATTTTAATTCATCATTTATTTTAACCGATTCAGTGATATTTTGTGTAAAAATAATGATACCACCTATACTTCCATCAGCGAGATGCCACGGTCTTACTTCCCAATTGAAATGTTGTGCTTCGGCAAGTCCACCAGCCTGTATGACTTCATCCGTATTCTTATACGGTATTCCCTCCAGCGCATCAAGGTAGATTTTTTTTCTATTTTCCGGTATATTTGGAAACAATTGAAAAAAGTTACTATTTGGCGGCAAACTTACTCCTTCGTGAAAATCTTCCAACCATTGATTACTCACCGAAATATAGTTAAAGTCTCGGTCAAACATAGCAACCGAAGCAGGAACATAATCCACAAAAGCCCGTAACATAGATTCTTTGCGTTCCAGTTCCAAGAATAGCGATTTACTTTTATCAATATCCTGAATAATTCCAAAAACACGTTTACACACATCATTTTCAAATTCGGGAATACCTTTTACCCGCACCCAAATTGATTCACCATCTTGTTTTAATAGACGCAATTCGGTATCATAGGGTGTTCTTGTTTTAACGGCGTTTTCAAAAGTTCCACGCAAAATAACCTGGCTTTCCGGCTCATAAAATCCGATTGCATGTTCAAAATCAGGTGTAAAATCAGGATCCACACCATGAATTAACTTCGTGGAGTCGGACCAATAGACCTTGTTTTCAGCTAAATTGACCTCCCATCCGCCTACCTGAGCGACAGCATTGGTCTGCTCCAGGATTTGTTTGGTATGCAAAAGATCATTTTCAAGGCGCAGTCGATCCGTCATATTCAAGGCCGTACTGACAACATAAGATCGTCCATTTTCATCCGTTTCCAACATATTATGGTATAGCCAAGAAATGTCTTCACCATCTTTTGTTTGAAGAACCATCATTCCCGAGTCCTCTTTGTTGCTTGCAATACGTTTGAGATAGTCTTCAACAAGACCGACATGATGAGACGGCACCAATTTCTTGAGGTTAAGTCCTTTTACCTCTTCTTTGGCATACCGCAATATCTCCCTTCCTTTTTCATTAACGGATAGAATATTACCGTCCAAGTCATGCATGCTCATCAAACCGATCGCATTTTCAAAAAAGCTACGGAATCTACGTTCAGAATTCTCCAACTTGAGTTTTTCTTCGCGCTCTTTTGTTACGTTTCTGCCAAAAGCCAGAATATCATGATTTATTGGATCATATTTGAAATGCCATTCAATTTCAACAACTTGGCCATTCTCTATTTTAGTCCTACTCGTTGATTGAACGCCGTATTTGGTTTCCTCAACCCGACCTAAGTCCGACACTAATTCCCTTTCAGTATCTCCCAATAAGGTAAAAATAGATTTGCCTAAACTATTCGACCTGGACAATCCCAGGACTTTACTAAATGCGGGGTTAACTTCTTTTACCTTGCGCGCCTCATCCAATACACAAATAATATTGTTCGTCAAGTGAAAAATTTCGGAGAAATAACCAGCCTGAACTTTTCGTTTTTTTCCCAATAATATTTTGGTTACTGCCTTGCCCAGCTCCTCCAACGAGTCTTTTTGTTTATCCGAAAGCGTTTTCGGGTGGAAATCAATGACACAGATCGTTCCAAGCGCATCGCCATCATCATCCAGGAGCGGAACGCCGGCATAAAAACGGATATTTCCCTCGCGAATCAATGGATTGGAAGATGAGCGTGGGTCTTCAAAAGTATCTTCAATGACGAGGACCTCCTTACTCATTATGGTGTATTGACAGACTGTATTCTTCCTGTCAACGGTATCCAGCTCCATACCAACGCAACTTTGAATACGTTGTGTGTCTTGCTCCATCATGGCAATTAGCGCTGCGGGACAATCTGTAATCAGACAGGCCGCCTGCGCAAAAACATCCAGCTCAGGGTCTTTCCCGAGTCCCATTAACTCATAGGACTTTAATTTTTCTATCCTTCTTAACTCATTTTCAGGAAAAACATTATTTGCCATTCACTTCTACTATTTAGATCTGGTTTATTGTGACCGTGAAGTTAATAAAAACATTGTTTAACGCCTAAACAATAAGGAAATATTGCTCAGATAAATGTTTTATAAAGAACAATCAACTGCAAAAATAGTTGATGCTATAAAAAGATTATTCATACGCCTTCTTCATAATTTAGTTATTTACTAATTGAATTTTATATCGTTTTTACCTTATTAAGAAAGCGGGAACGTTAATTCTACAGTGCATTTGGATAAATTGATCCAGAAAATAGCTTAAAAACGAACGAGCCCCGCTAAATGTGATAGCGGGGCTCTGCGATAGGTATAAGTTAAAAAAGTTTTTCAATACTCTGTTCGGCATAGCCGGCACTTGCTGTCATTCCCTTCCCTCCGATACCGGTTCTAACATGTATCTTTGAGCTAACGTCGATTTCAAGAATATGATCTTTGTGCTGCGAATAATAACCTGCCCAAGAGGATGAAATCGAGGCACGCTCCATCGGCATGATACGGTTGGCTTCTGTAATCATCAATTCATTGATATAGGAATTCACAGCGAAGCACAATTCATCCAGTCTGTTGCCCGCTGCATATTCGTGCGAATCACCGATAATAATACTACCATCCGTGGCCTGTTTAAAAAGTATATGAATTCCATAATTGCGTAGCTCCTGATAGTGATCAGGCAATGGAATTGTTTGAAAAGATGGGCAGTATTCTTCAAAACTCTCGTATCGACGAATGGTCAGTCCTGTTAAAATATTCCCTGGCAAATGGATATGGGCCAAAGGTTTCGTTCTCATCATTTGCAACTTACTAATTTCAAGTCCACTATTGTCAAATAAGGAACGATATAAAATTTTAAACTCGTATCCATTGCAAATAAGCAATTTCTTCCCTTCAAAGTTTTGCAACGTACTGCTTGTGACAACAACAGCATCATTTTTATCCTCGCAGGCCACAATTGTCGTATCGTATTTCAACGTATAGTCCACAAACTTATTTTGCATATAAATATGCAGCTGTCTAATCATTGACTCGGGTTCTACACTGAGTTCCTGCGGAAAAAAGATGGCCTCTTTAACATAACTAGCATTCATCACAGGATATTTCAATAAAACCTGTTCCTTCGACCAAAGTTCATGTTCATATCCTTTCGCTTGATAATGCTTAGATAACTCATGAAGTACCTGAACTTCATCATTATCTGAAGCAATATAGATACTACCATTTTTTCTAACGGATATATCCATCTCCCGCTGAATAGATTGATATATTTCAAGTCCACGTACACCATAATCAAACCATTCACCGGCCATCCCCGATGGCACTACTTGTCCAAAATTACGAACGGTAGATCCCACGGGAAAATTATCCTTTTCGAGTTGGAGCACACGTAACCCCTTTTGTAACGCATGATAGGCATGAAAGGTCCCTAAAATCCCGCCCCCAACAATAATTAAATCATATGTATTTGTTTTCATCTTTATAAATAGAATATCATAAAAAAGTATAGTTAACTAATTTGTACTTCTCCTTTTGTCGCATGCCAAGGAGCCAACAACTCATCGTCGCTTTCTTTCATCTGTTCTTTTTTTCGAATAAAATAAAGTAGGGAGAAGATGCCCAAAATCGCTCCGATAATAGACGCCGAAAAAACCAATTGAATAAAGTAATTTCCCCAAGTAACAGAATTTGGCATAAACTCTTTGTTCACCAATATCAGAAAACTACCCAAATAGCCGATTGAATCAGCCATATACATCACAAAACCAATATTACTTTTCATACGATATGTAGCGATCATTCTTTCAAAAAATATAGCGTTATAAGGAATGTATGCCATATATAACCCCAAACCGACGAGCAACATCCAACTTAAACCATCAATCCATTGCCTCGTAAACAAATAGGTAGAAATACCTGCAGTAAGGAAACCCATAATGATCATATAGTGAATCAACTTAAACGCTTTAAGATTGTTTTTAACCATGATAAGACAACTCACCAACAGCAATACAATTAATGAAATAGTCCCATCAACTTTTGCAAAAATACCCGCTCCTTTTACATGTAACATCTGCCAGATTTCTACCTCAAAGTTATCCCGCACGTCACGTAAAATAGTAAGCATCGTGTACACGATAATAGTCAATACAATCCCGGGCATAAAGGTTTTAAAAAAGTGTTTTCGCATTTGACTGTCCATTGCAACGCGTTCTGTCCGTAGCTTCTTATCCTCCGTTGTAGGTTCTGGGGCATTTTCAAGTATCCATACGCACAAAATAAAGGGTAGAAAAAAAAGTAAACCCGTCAAAAATGGCATCCAAAATTCATTAATATGAAAAGAAGACACCAACCACCGTCCAACAGTTTTTATCAGTCCAGAAGCAAAAATCAGACTCACGGACATTACTGCCCCCATAATCTCTGTAAAACGCCTTCCTTCTAAATAACTAAATACCAATCCCCAAACCATTCCCAATGGAAAACCATTGATAAAAAGAAAGACAACATTCCAAGGCCTTGGACAAAGCGCAAATGCCAAAAGCCCTATCCATGAAATACAAATCAATGCGATTAAATACCGTCCTCTATTACGTTGTTTACTTTCAGAAATAAATTTAATGCCATAGAACTTTGACAACAAATAGCCCAGCATTTGAATGACCACCATACAGACTTTATAATCGACACCAAAAATAGTATCATTTGCAAAGGCAGATGCCGTAAATGACTTTCTAAATGAATACATACTCGTATAACATAAAAATGCTGTAACAGCCAGAACAATAGCCACAGATTTCTCATCCAGTCTATTTATGCGTCGTTTTATTCGTTGGTTTAACTCCATCATCTAAACTTGTTAACAGACCTCATCGTCCGCAATCAAAAGTAAATTTTGGAAATTAACACAAGACTAAACTTTTGTTAAGTATTTATAAACAAATATAATTATCCATTTGTAATACGAAAAGTATAAAATAAAAAAAGCATCATTGAATGATTCAATGATGCTCTAATACTTAACGTGTTATTATCTATTTCTTATTTTCAAAAAAGTATACAATTAGCATGACGGCCTTTCCATTTCCAACATTGCGCGGTGTATGTGATAGTCGTCCATTAAAGAAAATCGAATCGCCCTCCGCTAAGCTAATTTTTTGATCATTGAAGATATACTCCACCTGTCCGCTAATGATATATTTATATTCATAGGCTTCGGTCTCCACCATGGGGCGTTCTGCATCTGGAAGCAACTCCAAAAGAACAATATCCATGGTCGAACTATCCATCGCAGTTGTAAAAATCCGTTTATAATGAAAACCTATCGCCGACTCTTTTTCAAACGGACTATACGTATCTTTTTTCCGAACGACCACAGGGCCTGAATCCAATTCAGAATTAAAATCTTTAAAAAACTCGTTAAGATCAATATTCAGTGCATTGATGATATTAATCAATACGAGTAAGGAGGGTATTGTTCTGTTATTTTCAATCTGCGAAATAAGCCCCTTGCTTACACCCGCTCTATCGGCAACTTCCTGTATGGTAATTCCTTTTTCTTTTCGAATTTCCTTAATTTTATTGCTAATCTTGAATATCGTATTATCTTCCATAACTTGGCCAAAAGTAAACATTTTTATGATGTCGTGTATATTAAGTTTTTATCACTTAATCATAGGTCACCTATAAAATTATGATATTTTACTGTTCTCAGAAAACTAAGGTTCAATAACAGTAGATTTTTTTTCATCATTCATTTTGCTCAGCATTGGTGAGTACTATTGGTAAACTTTAACCCAGTCAACACGCATCTCAACGGGTAGCTTGTCTTGATTCACTTCACCAACCCAGCTTCCGCCCAACTGTTGGTCAATCAAAAGATAAAAGGGTTGATCATAAGGCCACTGAGAGGGATCTACACCATCAACTCTTGGGTAAGTAAAGGTGTCAACACCATTTAACTGAAATACGATACGGTCGGGATACCAGCTTATACCATATATATTATACGCGTCAATGTTGACCGAAGCGGTACCAAAATGTTTCGGATTCTCCTTTTGCCCCAGATCCAACGTATAATAGGAATGCGTGGTCTGGTATATGATATTGTCAAAATTAAGATGCTCCATAATATCGATTTCACCATTTCTAGGATATTTTTCCCATACTTGTCCAACTCCGCCAGCATCCACATGGCAGGCCATGCTCCTTTTGCACTTCCTAGCTTGGCTCTGATTTCTATGCGTCCGTACTGAAAAGCAAACTTCCCCTTGCTCCATATCCCGCCTGTCAAAAATGGTCTTGAATCGCTATTTTTGTCTGTATTTTTTATTCCTTTAAGAATTAACTCACCATTTTCCCATCCAAAACAGGCGTCATCCATGCTCATATGCCGATTCCAATCGGCTTCCCCTGCTGGAATCCGGGACCATTTACTACTATCTAGTTTTGGGGAATTGAAGTTTTCTTCCCATACCAGCTTCCATTCTTTAAGCTCACGATCCTTCTTTTGCATATACACATAAGGATATTCTTTTGGACTATAATGAACACTACATGCAGAAAATAGTAAGAAAAAACAACTTAGGCTTAGGACTCTCTTCATAATTAAAATAGTGGTTTCGCAAAAAATGATTTAGGCCTAAATTTAGACATAAATTACCATAACCGACAACTCCGCTAAAAATTAATAGAAACAAAGATTCAAACGCAAAAAATGAGATTGCGCAAAGTCCTTAAAACATAGGGTGAGCATTTGCCGCGTTCTTAGGTACATCTTGCTGCGCGTCCCAATGCTCTACGATTTTACCTTCTTCCAATCTGAAGATATCGATTGTCGATTTAAGGCTACCATCTGGATTCTTATTTTTTAGGTGTATGAAGACCAAGTCGCCGTCCGAAGCAATATGCTGTACATCAATCTTTGTCTTAGGCTGCCCTTCAAACCACTTTGTCGCAGCGAGCTTAAACGCTGCCGCCCCATCCGCAACAGCGGGATTATGTTGGATATACTGAGGAGAAATGTACTTGTCAACTGCAGAAATATCCTTATCACCAAACATTTGCTGATAAAAATCTAAAACGATTCTTTTATTCTCTTTGTTTTCGTCAAGTTGTTTTTGCGCAGCTTCTTTGGATTCATCTGTCGAAGGTTGCTGACAACCCAGCGTTAGCAATAAAACAGAGAAAGTCATAACCTTAACCATTATTCTATTTTTCATCTTTAAATCCATTTTAATTGAAGTCATCGATTCACACCTCACCTTAGCACACTCCAATTTACCTAATTTATACAATATAAACAGCTTTTATCTGAGGTCTTTTACTTTATAAATATTGGCATGATAATTGGATTTATTCCTATAGTATAATATTCAGAAATATACATTTCATAAATTTAGGTTAATAATTGGTTAGGTTAAACACCTGAAGTCCCCAACTTCAGGTGTTTTTTATATATTTTCGAAAATCAGTATTACTATAAAAACAAAAATGACAATTATCGCTTTTATTAATCTAGTTCAATAAAATTCCTTATTGCGCGATGTAACTTTACGTCAGTTAAGAAAATAAAATTATCAGCTATGGAAAATAAAATATTAGGACTACATCACATTACGGCGATAGCAGACAATGCAAAGCGAAATCTCGATTTCTATACAAAAGTACTGGGCGTACGCCTTGTCAAAAAAACAGTTAATTTCGACGACCCAAGCACCTACCACTTCTATTTCGGTAATGAACAGGGCGAACCAGGAACGATTCTTACGTTTTTCCCTTGGGAAGGTATCGGAAAGGGTACTCCGGGAGCGGGAATGGCGACTCATATTGGCTATGCCGTACCTCAAGGGAGTTTGGATTTCTGGAAAAATCGCTTAGCGGAACATCAGATTAGTTTACAGGAAAATGAGATTTTTGGAGAGAAGCTGATTTCATTTAATGATCCCGATGGATTGCAACTTCAGTTTATTGAAACTAACGACCCTAGAAAGGCATGGACAACTACCGACATCAATGCAGATGATGCGCTAAAAGGATTCCATAATGTCACGCTTTCATTAAAAGAAGCAGATCCAACTATACGCGTATTGACCGATATTTTAGGTTATTCGTTTCATCAGCAGGATGAGAACCGCTATAGATTAACAACTGACAGCATTGAAACAGCAAACATTGTCGACATAATAGCGGATAAAAATCTGCCCTATGGCAAAAATGCGGCCGGCACAAACCATCATATCGCATTCCGGGTAAAGGATGATAATGTATTAATGGAGTATCGCGAAAAGGTCCTTTCGGCAGGGCTGAATATCACAGAAAAAATAAATAGAGATTACTTTTTCTCACTCTATTTTCGTGAACCTGGCGGTGTCTTATTTGAAATCGCGACAGACAATCCCGGGTTTACAGTAGATGAACCCTTATCCACTTTAGGAGCGGCACTCAAATTGCCAAAACAATATGAAAGCTATCGTTCGCAGATTGAACAGACATTGCCAAAAATCGATTAATAAAAGTTTATAAAAATCATTTTACAAAAGAAAAAGTTATGGAAAGAACTGAAATTGTATTAGACAAAAATCAACGTGGGGAGCTCCAATTATTCTCCGACGATCACAAAGCAGGTTTAATGAGCATCGCTATCATTGACGGGAATTTAGTAGTTTACCATACAGAGGTAGACGAAGCTTATGAAGGCCGAGGATTTGCCAAAATACTTCTTGAGAAATTGGTATCTCATGCGCGTGAAAACAACATGAAAATTGTTCCTTTATGTCCTTATGTAAATGCAAAGTTTCATCGTCATCCAGAGCTTTATCAGGATGTTTGGTTTAAAAAAACGGTATAAATTACCATAAAAAGAAGGGACAAAATGAGTCATTCAATCAATATTAAAACGGCTGGGCAAAGTTTGGAACAGGCAAAAAAAGCCATCGTCATGATCCATGGTCGTGGGGGAAGTGCAGATGACATCCTTGGTATGTCATCCTATCTTCATGTCGATAATTTTGCGTTACTTGCACCACAGGCAGAAAATCACAGCTGGTACCCCTATTCTTTTATTGCTCCCGTACAAGAGAACGACCCCTGGTTGAGTTCTGCAATTGATCTGATCGATCATACGGTCAAACTAGCTTTAGCCAATGGAATCCTCACCGAAAACATCTATTTTTTTGGTTTTTCTCAGGGTGCCTGTTTAACACTAGAATACCTTACACGGCATGGTCAACGCTATGGTGGTGCTATAGCAATTATTGGCGGAGTAATCGGTGAAGAAATTAACAGGGATAATTACAAGGGTGACTTTGCTCAAACACCTATTTTTATAGGCACTAGCGATCCAGATTTCCATGTTCCTCTTGAACGGGTGGAAGCTACAGTAGCCATCTTAGAACAAATGAATGCCAATGTAAAGCTCATGGTATATCAAAACGCAGGCCACTCCATCAACCGCGAGGAGATCGATCTTGCAAACGAATTCGTTCTTTAAGAAAGACAGAAATGATCCATTGGTAAGAGTGATCCATTGGTTGTTGATTAACTATGATTAATCAACAACCAATTTTTTCGACACATTAGACTTTAGGGTATTTATAGCCATTATGATAAACTGATGCCAGGTACCTATTCGCTTTCTGATCCGTAAAATGCTGTTGTTCTTTATCCCAATAGAGTTTTTGTCCTGTCCTAAATGCAATATTTCCCAATTGAGAAAAGATGGCAATATGGGCTCCTACTTCAATTGGTGCATGGAGTATTTGTGGATTACGTTGGCGAATGGCAGCCACAAAATTTTCCATATGTTTATCCAAGCCATTGTCTAAAGAAGGTTGGATAGAGACCGCTTCCATCCTTCCTTTTTCTGGAATGACCTCCCATCCCGATCTATTCAACACCAGCGTACCATTGTTACCAATAAATGCGACACCATGATTACGATTATAAGGTCCGAGATCAATACCCTTAGCATGCTCCCATTGGATGTTGAAGCCCTCAAACTCATATACGGCAGTCATGGTATCAGGCGTTTGGCCAGCATCGTCCGGGAATGCGAACTTACCTCCTGAGGCCATGATGGATTTTGGATCAGAAACTTTCATCCCCAGTAAAGCATAATCCAACATATGCACGCCCCAATCTGTCATCAAACCACCCGCATAGTCCCAAAACCAGCGGAAATTAAAATGGAATCGATTCGAATTAAATGGTCTTTTTTGTGCCGGGCCTAGCCATTCCGTATAATGCACACCTGCGGGAACCGGTTCATCGGGTACAATGGGAATAGCACTTTTCCACCCCTGATAAGACCAAGCTTTCACCAATCGTATTTTACCTAATTTACCCGAATGAACAAAATCAATGGCGTCCTGGAAATGTTGCTGGCTCCGTTGCCACTGTCCAACTTGCACAATAGCCTTATTCTTTTTTGCCGCCTGAACCATTAATTGACATTCAAGGATAGAGTTACCAATAGGCTTTTCGACATAGACGTGTTTCCCCGCATTTACGGCATCGATCATTTGCAGGCAATGCCAATGATCCGGAGTTGCAATAATGACCGCATCCACCATTGGGCTGTTGAGCATTTTTTTATAATCTACAAATGTTTCGACATGTATGTTTCTTTTTTGAAGTTCTTCCGCTCTCTTTTTAAGAATATTTTCATCCACATCGCAAAGAGCGGTACAAACCAAGCCATCATTCTTTAACAGCGCATTCAAATCAGCCCAGCCCATACCATTTACACCAATTAATCCAACCCGGATGGATTGATCTAAAAAGGTTGAACCTTTCGCATTTAAAAAAAATGTTGAAGCAGCTAAAACAGTAGACGTTTTGATAAAATCTTTTCTATTCATTGGATATTGGTTTAAGTTTTGTTTTTAACGGATATCATCTAAATATCAAATACGAATAGACTACATATGCTTGGATGAATGCCATTTAACAAGAATTACGTTCTTTATTATAAAAACAAATTGCTTCGATGAAAATACAAAAATGAATTTAGGTGCTCGCAAAAAGCATTGTAAAATATATATCGACAATTGTTGCGGAACCTTATGGACAAAACGAAAAAATGGTCGAGTTAGAATCACTCGACCATACATCTACCTATGAAAAACATGCCCTTGGGAGGGGCGCATGAAGTTAATACTAATTTCACGAAGAACAAACATTTTAAAAAATATTTATCTAAATAATTAATAATACTATTAACAATGGAATTATTAATTGATCATGTTACATTGGTTGGAGGGATTGTGTTTTATTAGGCATTTATGTTCAATAATTTCCTTCCTCTAGCGCTGTTCCAATCAACATCTTCTTCAAAAAAAGCCTCAGTTACATAACACATTTTATAATTCATTTAAAAAAAATAAAAGATTAATCATTTATTATGCCTACCTTGCCGCACTTAATTAAAAATAATGAATACAGGTAAAATTAAATTTTTCAATGAAACTAAAGGTTTTGGTTTTATTACACCAGAGGATGGTAGTGCAGATGTTTTCGTACATGTTTCTGCGCTTAAAAACCAAGTATCTGAAGGCGACGTTGTAACTTATGATGTAGAAAGAACTCCAAAGGGGATCAGCGCTACAAATGTAAAATTGGCGTAATCCAAAAAATACACTTTCTTGTTAATGGGGTAATTCTTAATGACTTATCCCATTTCTTTTTCCTATTCTTCCTTTACAATTTTTCAGCAATCCTTTACTTTTCCGTTGAAGACTTTTAGTTTTCAAATAAAAGCATAAAAAGGATTCTCAAAGGTTTTATTTAAGACAAATTCGAACATACTATTTATGGAATTTAAACAACTCAGTTTAATCGCTCCGCTTTTAAAAGCAATAACAGAAACAGGCTACACACACCCCACTGCAATTCAACAGAAAGCCATTCCAGTTGTATTGCAAGGCAACGATCTTATTGGTTGTGCACAAACGGGAACAGGCAAAACCGCCGCTTTTGCACTTCCGCTTTTACAACGTCTTGAAGAAACTAAGACTTCAGGTAAGCTCGTTCCGATTAGGGCTTTGATCCTTACGCCAACACGTGAACTAGCCATTCAAATTGGAGACAATATAAACTTATACCGGAAATATCTAAAACTAAACTACTGCACTATTTTCGGTGGTGTAAGCCAAGAAAAACAAGTTAAAGAAATTAAAAAGGGCGTCGATATTCTTGTAGCTACCCCAGGCCGCTTACTGGATTTAATGAATCAAAAAATAGTTTCTCTAGATAAAATCGAAATCTTAATATTGGACGAGGCGGACAATATGCTGGACATGGGCTTTATTCATGACATCAAAAAGATCCTGGCCAAAGTTCCGTCAAAACGACAAACATTATTCTTCTCGGCAACGATGCCACCCAATATCCGTAAATTTGCACATGGCATATTACATAAACCTATTGAAGTTGACGTCACCCCGGTAAGCTCAACGGCCGAGAAAGTCAATCAATCTGTATTTTTTGTTGAAAAGAAGGATAAGATCAAATTATTGACGAGCATACTAAAAAAGCTGAAGCATGAGCGTACCATTGTCTTCTCCCGAACAAAACACGGAGCGGATAAAATCGTTAAGTTACTTGCGAAAAATGGTTTGAGAGCAGCAGCCATTCACGGAAATAAATCTCAAAATGCGAGACAAAAAGCGCTAGGTGAATTTAAGGACAGTCATCTTAAAATATTGATCGCTACCGATATTGCTGCAAGAGGAATTGATATCGAACAACTCCCCCTTGTGATTAATTATGATCTCCCTAATTTACCGGAAACCTACGTTCATCGCATCGGAAGAACAGGAAGAGCTGGCCAGGAAGGAAAAGCCGTTTCTTTTTGCGATGTAGAAGAAAGACCATATTTAGCTGATATTGAAAAATTAATCGGACTAAAAATCAAAATAGAAAAGATCAATAAATAGATCTTTATAAAACCTCAAGTAAAAGCCCCTAAATTATTGGATTTAGGGGCTTTTATGTTTTATTTATGGTTTGCGATCTGCCATCAACAGTGTCGATGGCGTGAAAGGAAGCCAATGTACTTTTTTATTGACAATTTTGTTCCAGCTGGGAAGGCTGATCAACATTAAGTCTTGCTCCTGCCAGGTCTCACGGTTTAACTCTTTTTCAGTTATTGTAAGATGATTTGGTACAAGTTGTTCCAATTGCCTCAATTTCTCTTTAAAGCTCTCATTGGTTTTCAGCACTTGGTTGAGATCCCACACAATGACTTGAGCATCGGAATGCTGTATTAGACGCTGTATCATTTCACCAAGAAATTCATCGTTTTTTAAGACAACAGGAACAACCACACGCTTTGCCTTTAGAAAATTTTTATCGATTAAGATACCTACCTGTGCATTTACTTTAGCATTGATTTGCTGATTTCGATCGAAAGTCATGAAAGGAGACTCTGCATTTGTAACCGTATGGAATAACTTCTCGGGATTCACAATCCGGGTAGTAAAATCTAAAAAACGCCCCAGTAAGCTTCCCTCATAAATTGATTCACTGACACCCAACAATAATAAGTCCTGATTGCGCTCATTGGAAGTTTGAACAATCTCGCTGTCAATATCACTGGAGATTTTAAAAATTGTCTGGATCGGTTGCTCAATCTGCATCGCCACCTGCTTGATTTCACGGAAACTATCCAGCTCCTGGATTTCCACTTCATAATGATGTAATTCGTTGGCAGGCTCAATATGTAATGCCGTAATTTCAGCGTTCTTTTTTGATTTCAATGTTAAAGCATCAGCCAGATACAATAGTGAAATCCCCGTGTTACTTTTCGCAAAAGACAATAGAATCTTAAATTTTGATTTATCACGGAAATCTTCCTGTAGTGAATTTTTCTTAGGTCGATAGAGGAAATTGATTAAATCTAAAGATGGTCCCGTCATAAAAGTAGTGACCAACGCCATTACAACCATCATCGAAAATAATTCAGCACTTAAAACGCCAAGATCGTATCCAATATTGAGGACGATAAGTTCCATTAGCCCCCGCGTGTTCATTAAGGCACCAATACTCAAACTATCTTTCCAGCTTTGACCCACAAAGCGCGCCGCTAACGTACTACCTGCAAATTTACCAATAACCGCAACCAAAATAATCCCAATGGTAATCATCCATAACTGAGGGTCATTAAGCAGACCGATCTGCGTGCGGAGACCTGTAAAGACAAAGAATAAAGGTAATAGTAACAAGGTTGAAACATCTTCGATTTTTTCGATAAATGCTGTCCGGAATCGACTCCCTTCGGGCATAATAGCTCCGGCCATAAATGCTCCAAAAAGTGCATGGATTCCGATTACTTCGGTCGCATAAGCCGACAATAACAGCACAATAAAGAAAATAGCAACAACAGGCTTACTTAGTGCTTCTTTACTTCCTTTTACCTCTCCAACGCGCATCAAAAATGGACGAACGATCTTAATCATGATGAGCACATAGGCAACAGCCAGCCCGATGGTATATAATGCACTAGCAAAATCACCCGCTTTGACAATTGCTATCACGACAGCCAGAATACACCAAGCTGTAATATCGTCTGCAGCAGCGCAGGTAATCGCCATTGCACCTAACTTACTTTTTTGCAATCCCCTTTCTTGTATAATTCTAGCAAGAACAGGAAACGCTGTTATACTCATGGAAATACCAATAAACAAGCTGTAGGATAGAAACTCTACATTTGTGGGTGGATGGAATAGGTATAAAAAATAAGCCAGTGAAATTCCCAACGTAAATGGGATCACAATGCTTGCATGAGAAATGACAACAGCATCATGCGCTTTATTTCGCAGCACATTCAGGTCCAGCTCCATTCCAATGATAAACATAAATAAGATTAGCCCAATTTGGCTCAGAAACTGCAAGTTACTAAGCGATTCTACAGGAAAAAGTGTATGCGAAAATTCGGGAAAATGGAGTCCCAGCAACGATGGCCCCAATATGATACCGGCGAGCATCTCTCCTATGACGACAGGCTGCTTAATCTTTATGCAAATCCAGCCCATGATACGTGCAGCTATAATGATTGTCACGATTTGCGCCAGTAATATCGCTAGCGGATGCTGCAGACTATGGAATAAGGTTGATGTAAAATCGTTCCAGGCACCTTGACTTGTTTTCTGTCCACGCAGCAGCTCTGGAGCCTCCAGCTGTGTCCCCAAATGAATCACCCAATACATCACACCGAGTAATGTACCCACTAACACTACGTAGAAAATTGTATTCCTATATCTCCTCATCTTCAATGGCAATTAAAATAAATATAATGACAATAGCATACTAAGTCCCGACCAATATTCTTTAAACAAAGGGGGGATAAAATACATTCTCAACAAAAATATAATTCTGTTGCAGTTTTAATGCCTTTCAGCAGGTAGGTCTAAGAAAATATGTAATGAACCAAAAGAATTTTGTAATCAACTGAATTTCTCGAAAAACATTTTCTTGTACGATTCGCCCAAATTAAAAACAAGGGGTAGATTTTGTTCGTCCAACAAAGTGCTTGTAATTTCATCAGCCGAGAAAAATTTGACGATCTTGGCTGCAATGATCTCTTTTTTATTGATACGGATAAAATCCTGTTCAGGCAAGATCTCCATCAGCTTATCAAAGCTTATATTTTTCAATAAAATAAATGAACCATCCGCCAAATAAACTGTTTTATCCCGGCTGTCTACTTCAGCTATTTGAACATAGTTAATTTGTTCGAAATACAATACTGTTTTTCCT
Source organism: Sphingobacterium sp. UBA6317 (assembly GCF_002440385.1). Taxonomy (NCBI): domain Bacteria; kingdom Pseudomonadati; phylum Bacteroidota; class Sphingobacteriia; order Sphingobacteriales; family Sphingobacteriaceae; genus Sphingobacterium; species Sphingobacterium sp. UBA6317. The sequence continues at coordinate 50,144 of NZ_DJTD01000034.1, forward strand.
TTATTCGTATTAAATTGCGCAAATGAGACAGTTTCAGATCGCTTGCTGATTAGCTGCTCAACCTTCATAATGGCTTGTTGAAGACGTTCCAAGGACAGTGGTTTACGCATATAATCTACTGCGTTGATGTCAAATGCCTCGCTCGCATATTGTTTATATGCGGTAGAAAACACAATTGGAAAGTCTTTTAGCTCTATGGCTAGATCAAATCCGTTAAATTCCGGCATTTCAATATCCAGAATACAAAAATCAAAACTCAACTTGCGGTATTCACTCAATAATACAGTTGGATCATTAAAAGTTTTCACCACCTCCAAGCCAGGAATCTGTTCACATAGCATTTTCAAAAATCTCAAGCTTGGTATTTCATCATCCAAAAGAATACATTTCAAATTTTTTTCAATCGGCATACAATCTGATTTGAAGGTGGGCAGTATAAACATCATTTTCTACAAATCTGCGCAGATGATGTCTACCTGGATAATACAACATGAGACGCTCTTCCAAGGTTTTGCTACCTATTCCACTTTTAGACTTTTGCAATGGTGAACGTTTTGATATTCGATTGTTTACAACTAATTCGAATAAACCGTTCTTAAAGGTCAACATGATTGCGATAAAAGAATCCGGACCGTGAAAGTCCGCATGCTTAAACGCATTTTCAATTAAATCAACCGACATCAGAGGAACAAAAGAAGGTGTGTTCAATATAGCGTCATTTAGTTCATCAATATCAAATTTTACGCGGATATCAAATAAAGGGCTTAATTTAACTTTATTAATCTCAATGAGATTGCGGGCAAATTCAATTTCGGCCTTTGGTGAAACGAGCTCATCTTCGCTTTCATACAACACGTAATCCAATACCATGGCCAATTTGTCCATCGTATAATAGGTTTGATAAGCATGGGAAAGTATTCCGTTCAACGAATTTTTAAGCAAATGTGGATTTAATTGAGCCCGATGGAAATGTGCTATCTTTTGATTGTCCATACGATTAAAAAGATCTTTTTGTCGTCTATTTTCGACCTCTAATTTCCGGTATTTTTGTCTTAACAATAGAAACAAAACCAATACTACAGCAACAATGGTCAGCAATAATAGAATGATTATATTCGAGATTTCAGTTGTCATGTTCATCCAAACTTAGTTAAAATTTCATTCTAAACGAAAAACCAGTTGCAGAAAACCTGGATAATCAAACTCGTTAACGATCAAATGAAATCTGAGCAATCTAAACAAAATACAGCACTGTAAAATTCTCATGTATTTATTACAAAAATTAACAGTTTCATTACAATTTAGTCACTTTGAAACATTAATTTCAGATTATTATCCTTATATTGAGACTATTGTAATTAGCCGATCAAATGATTGTCTACGCTATTTTGGTTAAACCCGCCTGATTTTTAATCAGGCCTAATATGAAACACTATGGAAAAGCTCATTTTCGAAACTAATGCACAACATCCCAGTCTTGTAGACAAAATTAAACAAGCTGTTGAAAAACTGAATGGCATCCACGAATGGAAAATCGACTTGGATTCTATTTACAATCTGTTAACCATAGAAGGCATTCGATTAAACCCGACGGAAATCGAATCGGAGCTTGCGCTCCATGGCGTCGAAGCAAGTCGTCTATATGAAGAGTAGACAAACGACTTGATAGCAAATAAAATAAGTTTCTTGGAAGCTAGATGGTTAATAACAACCGAATTCAATAAAACCGAACTTCTTCCAGCATAAGATTAATGCATTCTTATGCTGGAAGAAGCATCAAATCTTTTTAATAACCATGGCAGAGGCACCACCGCCACCATTACATATCGCAGCCAGTCCTAATGATCCCCCTTCCTGTCTTAAGATACTACTAAGTGTTACCACAATTCTAGCTCCCGAACATCCCAATGGATGCCCCAAAGATACCGCCCCCCCATAAACGTTTACTTTGTTCAAGGGTAAGCCTAAAATTTGTGCATTTGCCAAAGCGACAACAGAAAAGGCTTCATTAAATTCGAAATAATCAATATCATCAATGGTAAGGCCTGCTTTTTTTAATACTTTATTTGTGGCAATACTAGGCGTTGTCGTAAACCATTCTGGCACTTGTTCAGCATCAGCATAAGCAATAATCTCGGCTAAGGGGACAAGTCCAAGTTCTTCCAATTTTTCACCAGACATGAGCAGTACCGCAGCAGCTCCATCACTTATCGTCGATGCGTTCGCTGCAGTTACAGTCCCCTCTTTTTTGAAAGCGGGTTTAAGCTCAGGTATCTTGTCAAAATTGACCTGAGAAAACTCTTCATCCCGCGAAACAAGCACCTCTCCTTTTCGACTCTGTACCGTTATAGGTTGGACTTCGCTCAAAAACTTATTTTTTTGCCAAGCATCGAGACTTCTTTTATAGGAACTTATTGCATAATTATCCTGTTCTTCACGACCAATATGATATTTTTCGGCGCATAGTTCCGCGAAGACTCCCATGGCATCATTTGAATAAGCATCACTCAAGCCATCGCGTTGCAAGCCATCACTCAGGCTTTGAGCACCAAACTTAGCACCCCAGCGCATAGCATCTGCATAGTAAGGTACCCTGCTCATGCTTTCCATCCCCCCTGCAATCACAACATCCGCATCTCCCAATAGAATACTCTGCGCAGCAACCGCTATGGCTTTCATGCCACTTGCACATACCTTATTGATGGTTGTTGCAGTTGTATGATCTGATAAACCGGCGAAACGAGCAACCTGTCGAGCCGGTGCTTGTCCTAAATCAGCTTGCAAAACAGCCCCCATAATAATCTCGTCGACTAAATCACTGGCAATTCCAGCTTCATCAACAACCGCTCGGACAACCCGGGCTGCGAGCTTCGTGGCTGAAATTGACGATAGCGCTCCACCAAAGCTTCCAATTGGTGTACGTTTCGCTGCAACGATAAATACGCTTTTTGACATGATATAAAAATTTATAATTGTTTTGCTAAAATTAGGAGGCCTATCCTAAGCGTATCCGCAACAGCCCTTCCTCATCTTAAAGATAAAAAATATAACAGATACCCCACAACAAGTCGGTTTTATTTTTTTTATAAAAACAGAATAAATAGAAAAAAAACAACCCAAAAACTTCCCTACTTAAACTATTAAACGAAAAATAAAGAATAAAAATTTGCAAAAAGCCAAGCCTTTTCGTTAAATTCGTTTAGATAACATCCTAATGGACGGGCATTCAAGAGGCCCCCTTACATAAGATAACCAGAAGCAAGATAAACGATTATGCAGACAATCCGGTTTACAGCTGAACATCAGATTTTTCGCGATACACTTCGCGCATTTATTCGAAAAGAGATTACACCTTACATCGATGATTGGGAAAAACAGGGGGAGATCGACCGGAAAGTGTGGAAGAAAATGGGTGATATGGGATTTATGGGTCTCAATTATCCAGAAGTGTATGGCGGACTAGAACTCGATTTTTATTATTCCTTGATACTCTGCGAAGAATTATCGTATTGTTTTTCTGGCGGATTTACCATTTCCGCGCTTGTCATTCAGTTTATGTCGGCTCCATACCTACTGAAATATGGATCAGAAGATCTGAAAGCACGCTATCTTAAACCGGTTATTGCTGGTGATATGATCAGCGCTGTTGCTATTACTGAACCTGGGGCTGGTTCTGACGTAAAGCAGATCAAAACAACAGCTGTCCGCGACGGAGATTTTTATATTGTCAACGGATCTAAAACATTTATTACCAACGGTTACTACGGTGATTTTTTCATTACAGCAGTCAAAACGGCTCCTGACCAAGGAACAAAAGGAATAAGCTTGTTAATTATTGACAGAAATGCAAGCGGAGTCTCTTCAAACAAAATCAATAAATTAGGTTGGCACGCCTCGGACACTGCCGAACTAGGTTTTAATAATGTGCGAGTCCCTATTTCTCACCTTGTTGGCATTGCCGGAGAAGGATTTCGCTATTTAATGGATGGACTTCAGTTGGAAAGGCTTACCGCAGCTGTTCATAGTCTCGCTACCGCAGAATCCGCATTTCAGTATACGCTTGATTATATCGCACAACGCGAAGCCTTTGGAAAAAAGATCCAGGAATTTCAAACCATACGGCACCGGATCGCACAAATGGCAGCCAATATTGCTACCACGAAAGCCTTTGTCTACCATTGTTGTGATCTCCAAGACCAAAACGAATATGCAGTCCAAGAATGTTCCATAGCGAAGCTACAAGCAAGTGAGCTCGCCGTCAATGTCGTAAACCAATGTCTCCAATTATTTGGCGGTTATGGCTTTACAGAAGATTATAAAATCGCACGTTTATATCGCGATGTCCGTGTCGGCACCATTATCGGAGGAACCTCAGAAATCATGCTCGAAATTATCGCGAAAATGACAATAGATCATGTGACTTATCAATCCGGAAAGTCCAAACAATAGAAAGCTTTTAAAAATCAGGACCAATACAATGGATGAAAATAAATCTTATAGGACACACCCTCTCTTTCGTGTAGAACAGGATAATCATCATATCATTACAATCCAACCTCTATCGGCAGCAGCTCCAGAGCAGTTGGATATGATAGGCTATCTCACACAATTTGTCGATTTGGTTACGTTCATTCTCGAACGGGAAGATACGGTAGGCGTCGTATACACTTGCCCGATTCAAGACGAAAAAATTGAGTATGCGCAATTATTTAGGCAGTTTTCTTCGAGCCGCTCGAGCCCTTCGGACTTATTCGAGCTTACATCAAAAGTTTTGCGTTGGGAAACGTTTAAAAAGCCAATTGTCTCTCTTTTCACTAACAATTGTACTGCGATTGCCCTAGCGACTATGCTATGGTCTAATTATCGTATCGCCTCCGAAACACTTCAGTTTGGCTTTCCGGAAAGTAGGTATGGTTTGTTTACGGCTTTTGGTGCAACGATCTATTTGCCAGCATTGATAGGTACTGAAAATGCCCTAAGTCTGCTGACACAAAACAAACTTGTGAGCAGTGAAGAAGCACATCAACTTGGGTTAATCAATGAATTGGCGCAGAAGCCGGACGATTGCCTATCTTTAGCAAAAAACTGGATTCTTCATCCTCCCAGCATTGATGCCAACCAGCACACAAAACAAATGGACGAACTGGGGCCTGAAGCAATTCTCGCTATCCAAAAAAAAGCACGCGGCTTATACCCCGGTACAAATGCAGTTATTGAATTATTACAAAAAAAACAATTATCTACACCGTTTGAGGCCGCCGAGCAGGAAGCAAACTTGTACCTGCACGTATTAAAACGTCCCGAGCCACTCAGCATGGTCCGTACACTTCATTATGGTGTCCAATTGGCGAAATCACCCAAAAGTATAAACCATTTTGAGGATTATAGCCTAAAAAAAATAGGCATTCTGGGTGCTGGAATGATGGGTTCGGGGATCGCTTATGAGGCGGCCCGGGCGGGAATAGAAGTTGCTTTAAAAGACGTTACAATTTCCCAAGCCCAACGCGGCAAAGCTTATGCTAAGCAGGTTTGTGAAAAATCACTGGCTTTAGGGGCCATGACCGCATCCCAAGGGGTGCAATTGCTTGCACGCATAAAACCAACGGAACAAGTCAGTGATCTGAATGGATCTGACTGTATTATTGAAGCTGTATTTGAAGATTTCCACCTAAAAGCTAATGTCACACAAGAAAGCTTACCCTATTTAAGTGAAAATGGGTTCTTCGCGACAAATACGACATCATTGCCCATTACGGAGCTTGCGAAAGCAAGCACCGAACCTAAGAGTTTTATCGGCATGCATTTCTTTTCTCCTGTTGACCGCATGCCTCTTGTCGAAATCATCTGTGGTAAACAAACCGCGCAAAAAACGTTGGAGAAAGCACTCGCCACAGCTTTACGCCTCAATAAAATTCCGATAGTCGTACAAGACGGTCCAGGTTTTTTCACCTCGCGTATTTTCTTCAACTATTTACTGGAGGGTATTACAATGGTATTGGAAGGAATCTCTCCAACTCTTATTGAAGAGGAAGCGATAGCTGCAGGTTTTGCCGTAGGTCCCTTAGCGGTATTAGACGAAATCTCCTTGGAGCTAATGCTCCACGTGTATGATCAACTTCCACAACTACATGCCAGCCAAAAGCGCGCATACAATTACCTCAAAGGTATGGTGGATCAAGGAAGAAAAGGAAAAAAATCAGGCGCTGGATTCTACGATTATGGCACTGAAACCAAAAAGAAGAAAATTTGGAAAAACCCTATAATTGCATCTGTAAAGGAAAATATAACAGCTACAATTATCCGTAAGCGTTTATTGCATGTTATGGCATTGGATAGTTACCGATGCCTCGCAGAAGGTGTACTTCATCAACCCATCGATGGCGACATTGGTTCCATCTTAGGGGTTGGTTATGCAAGCCATACAGGGGGGGTATTCGGTCACATCGATCTCACAACACTTCCTCTATTCGTTTCGGAATGTCAACTATTTCAGCCCTACGGTGAACAATGGGATATTCCAGCATCTTTAAGAGAGCTGGCAGATAAAGATTTCAGATTTTATAATGGTTTCGACTCAAACTGGTCTTAAAACCGACCTGTGCTCAACTGAAGAAGTTGTCTAGCACCTATTAAATGCTACCCTAATAGATAACCATTAAAGGGTTAAAAAACTACCAAACAAAGGATTACATCTTTAAAACTAAATATTCTATATAATTGCGTAATGATGTTATAAAGTACTAAACAAAAGCTAGGGCGACAAATAGGGTGAGTCGCCCTAGCTATATCATTAGCGCACAAACAAATCCATGAGACGCGAAACATCCTGTTCGAGAAAAGTATCGTAGTCCAAGGTAGCTGCAAGTATTTTCTTTTGCTGTTTTTCAGAAAATACCCGAGCAAGATTTGTTTTGTATTTTTCAATTAACTTAGGTATTCCTTCTGCCCTCCTTCTTGGATGACCTATTGGGTATTCGACAACTACCTCAGGCAATAAGGTCCCATCAGTCAATTCAATGGTCAAAGCATTTGATATCGCCCGCTTTTGTGGATCGTGATAATCAAGGGTGAATTGAGTATCTTCGATACAATAAATTTTATCGCGCAGTGCATCAATTCTTGGATCAGAAGCGATATGATTTTCATAATCTTCAGCTGTCAGACGTCCAAAGATCAGCGGCACAGCAACCATATACTGAATACAGTGATCACGGTCTGCAGGGTTGTGCAAAGGCCCCTTTTTATCGATAATCCGGATAGCCGCTTCATGTGTACGAATGGTAACACGGGCAATATCCGAAGTACTTTTTCCGAATTCCTTCAATTGCTGATGAAGTAACATTGCTGCTTCGGCTGCAGTCTGTGCATGGAACTCAGCGGGAAAAGAAATCTTAAAAAGAATATTCTCCATCACATATGATCCGTAACCACGTTGAAATTTAAATGCACTTCCTTTAAAGGATACATCGTAGAATCCCCAGATTGGAGCTGTCAAAACAGATGGATAGCCCATTTCTCCTGTTTTTGCGATCATGGCCAGTCGAACAGCACGTGAAGTTGCATCTCCGGCTGCCCATGATTTTCGGCTACCTGTATTTGGTGCATGCCGATAAGTGCGTAAAGCTTGTCCATCGACAAAAGCCAAAGAAACCGCGTTGAGCAATTCCTCTCTTGTGAGACCAAGGAGCCTACCTACCACCGCTGTTGAAGCTACCTTAACCAAAATAACATGGTCCAAACCCACTTTATTAAACGAGTTTTCAAGCGCCAAAACACCTTGTATCTCATGAGCCATAATCATTGCCTCGAGCACCACTTTAGTTTTCAATGGTTTTTGACCATTCGCAATATCGGTTCGGCTCAACCAATCTGCGACAGCTAAAATTCCCCCTAAATTATCGGATGGATGGCCCCATTCTGCAGCTAGCCAGGTATCATTAAAATCCAGCCATCGAATAATCGTGCCGATATTGAAGGCAGCCTGAATGGGATCCAATTGAAAATTTGTACCCGGCACCCTTGCACCATTCGGTACAACGGTCCCTGCCACAACTGGCCCCAACAATTTAGTACAGGCAGGATAAGTCAATGCTTCCAAGCCGCAGCCGATGGTATCGAGAAAACAGTAAAATGCTGTATTCCAAGCAACTTTTTCCTCAATTTTATAATTTAGGACATAATCCACAATGTCCACTAAAACCTGATCCGGTTGTGGTCTTTCATTTGATATTGCTGAACTCATTCGTGTATTTCGTATAAGACTATCGTTCTATTTATTAATATAATTCGTTTTTTTTATGCGCTAAATTCTTCCTCTCCCCCCTGTTCAAAAAGCACTTTAAACACCTTTCATTAATCCAAATTTACCGTTCGGAAAGAGGTACAAAAGGTCTATCATCGGGACCAATGTAGTTTGCACTCGGCCGGATAATTTTTCCATCCTGACGTTGCTCAAAAACATGCGCTGACCAGCCTGTTATACGTGAGAGAACAAATAAGGGCGTAAACATCTCCGTTGGAATCCCCATAATATGATAGGACACGGCGGAGTACCAATCCAGGTTCGGAAACATTTTCTTTTCTTCCCACATAACTTTTTCCAACCGCTCTGCGATCAGGTAGAGTGTCATGTCTCCTGCTTCTTCCGACAGCTCTCTCGCAACTTGTTTTATCACTTGATTTCTTGGATCCGAGATCGTATACACCGGATGGCCAAATCCAATAATGACTTCTTTATTTGCCAATCGTCTTCGGATATCCTCTTCCGCCTCATCAGCATTTGCATAACGACTCTGAATTTCGAAAGCGACCTCATTGGCTCCGCCATGCTTAGGTCCACGTAGCGCACCTATTGCCCCTGCTATACAGGAATACATATCTGATCCTGTTCCTGCAATTACCCGAGCGGTGAATGTGGATGCGTTGAATTCATGCTCCGCATATAAATTAAGTGAAATTTGCATCGCTCTCACCCAAGACGGCGATGGAACCTTTCCGTGCAGGAGATGTAGAAAATGTCCGCCTAAAGTGGAGTCCGAAGTCTCAACCTGCACCTCACGTCCATGCTGACTAAAGTGATACCAGTACAACAGTGCTGAAGCCATCGATGCCATCAGACGAGTTGCAATATCCCGTGCACCAGCAATGGGATGACTATCCTTTTCTGGCGATACACTACCGAAAAACGAAACATAAGTCCGTAAAACATCCATGGCATGGGCTGTAGATGGCAACTGCTTAAGGACTTGTTGAACAGTAATAGGTAGGCCACGTTGACTGATCAACTGACTTTGATACGTGACGAGTTGTGCCTGTGTTGGTAGACTTCCATAAATAAGTAAGTAAGCAACCTCTTCAAAACTTGCCTGATGCGCCAGATCTAAAATATCATAACCCCTATAATGCAGATCATTACCACTTTTTCCGACAGTACTCAAAGCCGTATTACCAGCTGTTACACCAGAGAGTGCTACACTTTTTTTAGGCTTAAAACCTGCGCCGTTTGTCTCTTCCATCTGAATATAATTATTTGTTAAACAATTGATCCAATCGATTTTCATAAGCATAATAATCGATACTTCTGTATAACTCCTCTCTCGTCTGCATATCGTCGATCACATTCAGCTGCCCCCCATCTTCCCGAATATGACGATAAACAGTTGCAGCGGCTTTATTAGCTGCACGGAAGGCAGATAGCGGATAAAGGACAATAGAAACATCCGCGTGACGAAGTTCATCCAGGCCAAACAACGGTGTTTGTCCAAATTCGGTGATATTCGCCAAAATCGGAAGACCTGTTGCCGCACTAAATTGAACGTATTGCTCCAAATGATGCACCGCCTCGGCAAAAATAAAATCCGCTCCGGCTTCTTTATAAGCCACTGCCCTTTCCAAAGCAAGCTCAAGGCCTTCGGAAGCCAGTGCATCTGTACGTGCACCAATGGCAAAATGCTCATCCGTGCGTGCATCCACCGCCGCTTTCAGACGGTCAACCATTTCAGATCGAGAGACGAGCTCTTTCCCAGGCCGGTGCCCACAACGCTTAGCTCCCACCTGATCCTCCATGTGTACTGCCGCCGCGCCCACTTTAATTAAAGACTTTATTGTACGTGCCACATTGAATGCCGAAGGACCGAAGCCAGTATCAATATCCACCAGCAAAGGAAGCTTACACACATTTGTAATGCGATCCACATCAATCAAAACATCCTGAAGTGTTGTAATCCCAAGATCCGGAATCCCAAGAGAACCTGCTGCAACACCACCTCCAGAAAGATAAATAGCTTTAAAACCGGCCTGTTCAGCCAAAAGAGCATGATTCGCATTGATCGCTCCAACAATTTGTAATGGTTTTTCATTCTTGATCGCTTCCTTAAAAAGGAAGCCCGGGGATTTTATCATAATATCGAATTTGAAATTCCATGCCCTATAACCTCCTTTAGATACAGGTTACAGCGACTACTTAAGTTTACTTAGTCCGAAGGAATTCTTTTGAGGCCCTTCCTCTTAAAGATACTAATTATCACCGCAATAAAACAAATTATTTTCTACATTAAAGGTCAATAACAGAAGAAAATACGGTAATAGTCCCTATTAATTAAAAATAAATTATTTCAGACGCTAAAGCTTTCCCTCAGTCTGCTAAATGGCCTTAACAACCGTGTACTATTTTTTCTAAGGGAGGATACATTAGCAATCAAAAAGCCCCAACTTTTGATGTTGAGGCTTTATCAGAAAGGTTGGCAGGACGTCTTGCACCGAAGGGGTAAAATTGTCATTAAAACGAGCAAAAAAAAAGCGGGATCTTTCGATACCCGCTCAATAAAGCATTTTAAACTAGTTTTTACCGTTATTTTTAGCCCACCATAAGCGTTTTCCCCAGTTATAATCCACAGTCCCTTGCGCAGCTGCTGTAACGTTATCCGTATTATATAGGTATTCATTATTCGGATAAGGCAGGCGAAATGGTTGGTCTGTATGTGGAGTTGCTGAATTTTGAATTTTTGAAGGATAATTGGTGCTAGGAATTCCCGTCCTTCTATACAAACTCCAGGCTTCAAAATTTTCTTTAAATAAAGCGACCCACATATCCCAATAGATACGATCCTTCGACCCATCAAATTTTCCCGCTCCGGCTAAATAAGCATTCACAGCTGGTTCAGCAACTTCGTTATCTTCCATAGATAGCCTAACTGCTGTTTCATAGGCTGCTTTAGCTGTAATTCCAACATTATAACCTAATAATGCGGCTTCAGCCAACATATAATAAGTTTCACAGGCTTTATAAAAAGGTACTGCCCCAGCAGGGTTATTGATATAATGGAGTCCAATCCATGAAATTGACGTTGAAGGGGAAGGATTAGTCAACGAACCATTAACAAACCCAACATATTTACCGGCATTATTTTTCTGAGCGATCGACTCAATCCGAGGGTCGTTCGTTTCCGTTAAATGATTGATAAAAATATCAAACATTCCCCAATTGTTGATGCGTTTACCGTAAATGCCAGACTCATACCAAGGTTCCATATAAGGCAGATTTCCAGGGAAAAACATTTGACAACTTTCCGCATTGGTCTCAATTAATGGATATTTTGTCTTATTTCCAGCAATTTCCTCAATTGTAGATTTAGCTAATGCCGGAGCAACGGAAGAAATGCGTATTGCCATCCGCAAGCGTAGCGAATTACAAAACTTCTGCCACCTTAACATTTGTGTTTTTACATCCGGACTACCACTATTAGCCTCTCCATAGATGACGTCATAGTTACCAACATCATCCGTTCCAATACCAGCCGCCAATTCATCAGCAATTGATTTGAGATCCGCTAAAACTGCGGGAAAAACATCCTCCTGTTTATCATATTTGGCTTTCAATACCGAACCATCTTCTGGCCGTCCTTTAAATGCCTCTGAATATGGAATATCACCCCAGCCGTCCAATAAATAAGACCACATGTAGTTATTCCAAATTCTTGCTATAGCCCTTGTATTTTTATACCCTTCAGCATTGGCTTCTGTCTTTTTAAGCAGGTCTTTCATTTGGGTGATATTATAGTAGCAAGCAGCCCAACGATTGCCATAGGTATTATTTGTCGGAATCAATCCACTCAGGTTATCCGGATATTGAATTTTAACAATATATCCAGCAAATGTACCATAACCATCAACGTCACCGCCAAACTGGTCTCCGGCATTTCGCATCACGTTGACCAACATATTTTGTGGTGGAACGTCATTTAAAGCATCCGGATCGGTATTAATTTTCTCAAAATTTTTGGTACAACCTGTCACCAAAAGAACGGCTAAAAAAGGCGTATATTTAAATTTTTTAATGAAAGTATTCATAATCATAATTTTTTGGGGTTCTATATCTTAAACTTTATGTATTAATTAAAATGTAAAACCAAGTTTAAGACCTATACTTCTTGAGTTTGGAACTGTCGCTTGCTCAAATCCTACACCTCTAGAATCGCTAGATACACCTCCTGCTTCGGGATCTAACCGCATCGTATTTGATTTATGCACCCAAAGCAAGGCTAAGTTGGTACCCGTTACAGAAATATTAGCCCGCTTAATCCCTTTTATTTTACTATATAAATGTTTTGGTAAATTATACGAAATATAGGCCTCTCTTAATTTCAGGAAAGAACCATCAAAAACATACATTTCGGCAATCCCGCCATTTTCGTACCAGTCCTGCGCTGACGTTTCTATGGTATTTGCAACCCAGCCTCCTTTTCCGTCCGACATTGCAAATCGTTCATTCTTCATCACGTCCCGACCTGCTACAATTGCCCTTTCACGAATGCCATCCGCAGCAGTGATTTCAGCTATACCCGTCGCATAACCATGGGACATCGTTTGTGACCAAATATCTCCCCCCTTACGAAAATCGAGCATAAAGCCAAATCTAAAATCTTTAAAGGTGAAGTCATTACGCATCGAAGCCAAGAAGTCCGGCACAGCATTACCAATCACTTGACCATCAAGCGGTGTAGAAACCAGACCGTTAGAACCCACTTTAATAGCACCTTTCATCGGTCCATCTTTTACACGATCGTAACCGGGGCCAACCAAGCTTCCCCAAGGGCGCCCCACAGAAGCCATATTGGAGATCCCCCAAGTCCAACCCTGTCTGTAATCTTTCAAGCCCAATTCAGGATAAAGTTCAACAACCTTGTTATTATCTTTTGAGAAGTTGACAGTTGTTGTCCAATTCAATCCGTCTTCACGTTTCAGGATATCACCGCGTAATTGAACTTCAATACCCTTGCTTCGAATTTCTCCCGCATTTAAGAAGATACTACTAAACCCAACCACATTGGAGGTCGTCACTGGAAGCAATTGTTTTTTATTTATTTTTTGATAATAGGTAAGGTCTAAATGAAGACGGTCTTTGAATAATCCAAGCTCAGTACCGATTTCATAAGAAGTGATAGCTTCAGGTTCCAGGCCTTCGATCGCATAGACCATACTCTTGTACATTTGCGCTAGGTTATTATAAGCATCTGTTTGTGCATAATAATAGTTTCCATTTTGATAAGGTTGTGTAGCGTTACCTACTTTCACCAAATTAAATCGCATTTTCCAAAAATTCAAATAATCACTTTTCAGACCTTCAAATGAAGCTGTCGGAATCCAGCTTAAACTTGCCGAAGGATAGAAAAAGGATTTCCGTAGTGTCGATGACCAGTCATTCCGTGCTGTCAGATCCAAATATAATTGATCTTTCCAGCCCAAATTTGCCTGAGCGTAAACCGAATTGGATCGGCCTTTCGAATGATCCATAAACGTGTAGGCATCTCCTATTTTATTCGCAATCGTATAAACGCCTAATACATTTAATCCTTTGGCCCCTAGTGTACTTGTTTCATATTGATAATCGCGGTAGTTAGCACCCAAAATACCTGTCAAACTCAAATCCCCAAATTGTTTATTGAAATTCGCGATAAAATCTGCATTAAAATCGGAATTGCTATTTTTTATGTCATTGAACTTACCATCTTGGTTATCAAAGTTAAAATAAGTCGTCTCAAACATATGTGTGTTATAGTAATCCAATCCTACACGTCCCTCAAATTTCAAAAAATCAAAAGGTTGATAATATAAGGATGTCTTACCGAAAACACGGTTCATCTTCATCGCATTACGGGATTCATGCATCGTATAAAAAGGATTCATATGATAAGCGGAATTCCAATTGTAATAGGTATATTTCCCTTGCGCATCTTTTTGATCCCAATTATTTTTCAAGTCTTGCATATCCACCTGGCGACCAAACCAGATCAGGCCGTTCATTGGATTTGCTGCATCATATCCCTGCGTGACCAAATTGTTACTTTCTGTACGCGTAAAGTTACTCATAATGTCATAAGACACTTTATCGCTAACCTTATATTCATTGTTCAGCTGGGCAGTATATTTTTTCTGATCTGTATTAGGTACTGTTCCCTTTTGATCCCTAAAGGAAATAGATGCACGTGTAGAAGATCGATCTGATTTGGAAAGCAATGAAACATTATGGTTTTGGGAAAAACCTGTCTGGAAGAACTCTCTAACATTGTTTTTATGTGAATTCCATGCTGTTGCCTGGCGTACACCATTCACAACCGGACTGTTAAACTGTGGTATCAACAAACCAATGTCCATGCGAGGCCCCCAAGATTCATCGATATTATCATTAACACCAATGTTTCCTGTGCCATCAACGTAACTGAATGAATTCTGCGTTACATAATCCTGATAAGATAGATTTCCACCAAATTTCTTAAAACTGTATTCATCCCCCCGTGATCCTTGACCATATAAATTTTGGTACTTCGGTAAATTGGCGGCTCTGTCGATGGAAAAATTACCATCGTATGAAATCTGGACTCCGTTTTCGGCCCGTTTTCCAGATTTTGTGGTAATCATAATAACGCCTGTACCAGCACGCATACCGTATAGTGCTGCTGCCCCACCTTTCAGTACGTTGATGCTTTCGATATCATCTGGATTAATGTCGTTTAGACCCGAGCCGTAATCCACCCCAGTATAGGTATTATCTCCGGAACGCTGAGAGTTATTTGTAATAGGAATACCATCCACTACGATAAGCGGTTGCTGGTTTGCCTGTAACGACGTGTTTCCGCGGATCGAAATACGCGCTGAAGATCCGATCGCTCCACCAAATTGGTTTATTTGGACACCTGCAACTTTACCCGCCAATGCTCCTGTTAGACTATGTTGTCCGGCATCTGTCAATTCCTTGGCTTTAACCTCCTGCATGGCATAACCCAACGATTTCTTCTCTCTTGTGATACCTAATGCGGTAACCACCACTTCGTCTAAATTCTCCGCTGAAGATTCTAATGTAATGCTTAAATTCGTTTGATTATTCAGTTGAAACTGCTTGGATTTATAACCAACTGCAGTGACATTTAAAACTCCTCCACCTGTATATGTTAATGAAAATCCACCATCAATTCCTGTCTGCGTGCCGGCACCGCCTCGAATGGTTACCGATACCCCTGGTATTGGTTTGCCATCCTGATCCAACACTTTACCTTTAAGTGCTGTTTGGGCATAAAGCGCAGAACATACTAGTATATTGGATGCTAGTATTGCAATACTTCTTTTGTTCATAAGCTAGTCTCTGTTAGTTAGTTTAAAATGCTTTTATAAAATCTAAATTATGCAAATGTTAAAACAGAGCACGCTATGATATTGACCAATATTACCCATATTTTAACATCACATGTTAAAATATTACAAGTCTAACACAGCTAAATTTAAATCATTGACCTTCCACAAATAAACCGCGAGCATTTTTCAAATAAAAAAATTAACGCTAAAAAACAAACCCTTGCCAAAATACTAGCAAGGGTTTTCGCTTCAGTAAAACAGTAAAAATAACTTACTTTTCAATAAATTTTTGTCCATGAAAGACGCGTTTTGCCTGTCCCCGTGACACCTCGATTTGATCTTTCCATTTTTGTACTTTGGTCGCGTTTAACTTGGCCTGCCCTAAATCCCGAAGACGTGCAGCCAAGCGCAGCATTGCGATCTCCTTATTCTGCAATTGGGATCTCGTATCCATCACCTGAACACTCACCCCTGTCGGTGCATGCGTAGCTCTGACGCCAGAACTTACTTTATTGACATGCTGCCCACCTGCGCCGCTACTCCGCATTGTTTGGAAATATACATCCTTCAAATCCAACAGCCTTTCCTTTTCCCCAGGATGGTACATTTTAACGTCGACAAACCAATTCTTCCGTTTGTGTAAAGGACGAAAGGGGCTTTTACACACCCAACAGATTGTACCAACCCAATGATCAATCAATTGTTCCATATCTCTTCCGCTCAATCTGACGATTAACGAACAAGGAAGTCCATCAACGTCTTCTCTTTCTATTTCCGTGACTTCTACACCAACTTTACGGCTTTCAACAGCGAGTCTATCGAATACTAGCCGGACAGCCATATTACATTCCTTAGGACCTCGTCCCGAAGAAACCTGTAAATACCTTTCTTCCATCACCTTTATTTGTCCATGCGTACAATCTTCGGACTAAACGTTCCGAGAACATTCACCAGTTCCTCCTGCAATTTCATCACCCGATGAATATCTTTATAAGCACGTGGCGACTCATCCAACGCGCCCCCGATCAACTCCACACCACATGCTTCCAGATCTTTCAACATGGCGCTTTTTGTTAAATTATTTTTGCAGGCAGATCTCGACATAACCCGCCCCGCTCCATGGGATGCCGACTGTAAACTTAAGGGGTTTCCCCTCCCTTCCACAATGAACCCCGGTGCTGTCATCGAGCCGGGAATCACCCCCAATACACCCTTTCCAGCAGGAGTTGCTCCCTTCCGATGAACGATATATTCCTCACCATTCACGAATTCCTTCCATGCGAAATTATGATGATTTTCGATCGTTACCACTGGGTTACATCCAAGTGCTTTAGCCAAACGTCGGTGGATATCCGTATGACAGGCCTGGGCATAGTCCCCTGCCAAATTCATTGCCATCCAATATTCTTGTCCTTCTTGGGTTGATAAATCCAACCAGGCCAAATGCTGCACATGACGAGGTAATGGACACAGTTGGGCAGCCAGACTCGTATAGTGTTTAGCGATATGTGCTCCCAGGCCGCGAGAACCACTATGGGATAAAATCCCCAAATACTGCCCGGGATCCATCCCCCATTCGTTCCGCACGGTATGAAGCTCAACAATGCCCATTTCGACAAAATGATTTCCGCTGCCAGAAGTCCCGAATTGCCTATAAGCTTTCTCCAACAGGGATTTTAACAGCGGGATTTCCTGAAATTCCGCCCTACTGAAAATGATGTGATCAGACTTCTCACGATGCGTGTCGGTTAAACCAAATTTGGTATTTTCCTTCAATATATTTCTCAGTTGAAATTCTCGTCCTTTAAAATAACTGCCAGGTAAGTCGAATATCGACAGGCTCATCCGGCAACCGATATCCACCCCGACACCATAGGGTATAACGGCATTTTCTGTAGCCAGGACCCCACCGATGGGAAGCCCATAACCTGTATGCGCATCTGGCATCAATGCACCTTGCCTTGAAATAGGCAATTGCAATGCATCGTACAATTGTCTTTTCGCCTGCTCATCAATTTCATTTGCTCCAAATATGTTAAATGGAGCTCTATGCGCGCTCAGCTCCCGGACACGTATTTCTATGGGCTGCACCAGTCCTTCAGAAAGCTTTCCCCATATTTTATGCTCCATAAATCGCTTCGGAGCTTCTAAAAGCTCAGCAAGTTCAAGAAGAATGGTTTCTTTATTTTCTTTCTTTCGATACCTTGTGATCAGTCCCAAAGCTGTGTTAACTATATTATTTTGTGGAAAACCTATTTTTATTAGATCTTTTCCAGATAATTTACTTCCCATTTTTTGTAAAAAACATACATAATTAGCCACCAATTCCATCGTAGAAATCGGCAGCATTTTTGAAAAAATTTCGGGAATATTCTTTTAGAGATAACGAATCTATTAAACAAATGCTCTTCATTATGCACAGTTAATTCGTGCGAAAGAGCGGATTATAAACAGCTTTTCAGAAAGCCATATGCCCCTAAAGTGTCTAAGTTGTATGAATAGAAACGAAAATCAGGAAAAATAAAAAGCCCGAATGAACTTCGGCTTTTTCATCTGTATTAATTGGTTTTCCAAAAGAAGTGAAGCGATCCGATTATTCATTCCAGCGGATTGAACAAACACGATGTGCTCCAACTTTGAAGAATGTCTTAACTATGACAAAAAGCACGAAGATTGCTTTCAGCAAATCCATTTGCCTTAAAAGCTTGCGGTGTTATAATCTTGGCGACCAACATATCTCTTCGTGTTTAATTGTTATAATACTATTCTTGACAGCAAAGATAAATAAGTTTTATTTAAACTTTTCATATTTGCAAAAATTTAATTTGGGTTAAATGGAAGTGGATCCTTTAGCACAAATTTAAAGTCGCATGTATTCCCGCCTCTGGTTACGCGGAAACGCATTTCCTTTCCCTCTTCTGATTTAAAAAGATTGTGGATCGACTCCAGGGAAAATGAAGATGCAGGTCTACCATTGATCCTTATAACCTTATCTCCCGGCATTAGTCCTGCGATTGCCGCAGGCGAACCATCACGAACCGTCGCAATTTTGTACATATTCCGTAGTACAAAGCGATACTGCACACTGTTGCCCATTCTTACCTCTGTACCGCCATCTTTTTGCAGAACCACGGGTATTTCTTCTTTTTCGTATTTAATGCCATCGTGGATAATTTCTAAGCCACTCATATTCAAATAATAAAAGCGATCAAAATCTTTATTCTTATGAAGGTATATGGATTTGTTGGGGTAATCGAATACGACCTTAAATCGGCGTAACAACTCATTCCCAATGGAACCTACCCTTTCGCTCACAAATGTTGCATGCTGTAACGAACTCAATTCGGGATAGGCTACGAGGGGATAATCCATTGTAAACGGCCCAAGTTCGAGCGATCGGATTCGATTTCTTTTTCCATAAATCTCACCGTTAAATCCTTGCCCTATGTAGTCATCAATAAATGGAGGCTTAATATCAAAATTATTTAGCTTGGAAGGAATAAGCATTAAGGCATCGCTATTTCCCATGTCGATCAATACACGACCATCAATAGCCACATCGCCCTGTTTAAAAGCAACCGAAGTATAGGGGCGACTGTTTAAAATATCCAAGGGCAAACGCTGCATCTTCTCAAGCCCCTTAGGCTTGTTCGCTCTAGGGTATAAGGTGATGCGATGTTTTTGAAAATCCATTTCGATCATTTGGTTTTCAAAAAAACGACTACCCATAATTCCATTCA
Source organism: Sphingobacterium sp. UBA6317 (assembly GCF_002440385.1). Taxonomy (NCBI): domain Bacteria; kingdom Pseudomonadati; phylum Bacteroidota; class Sphingobacteriia; order Sphingobacteriales; family Sphingobacteriaceae; genus Sphingobacterium; species Sphingobacterium sp. UBA6317. Next base: position 69,511 of record NZ_DJTD01000034.1, read on the forward strand.
CTTCCACGCCGATCCGGGTAGAAATATCAATATGAGCGTTTTGAAGAATATAGATCGGTTGATCCGAATCTTCATATACGCCTGCAATATTCACGTGATTGCTGATGGATAAATAGCCATCCAAACCCTCTTCCCGACCCAAGCCCTGAAACTTATTAACAAAAACAGCGCTATCAATTGACTTTAATGTTTCCCCAAATATCATGGTTTCTTTAACACCTGTATCCAACAGGAAGTTCATCATATACCCGTTTACTTGCACAGGTATAATGACTAGGTTATGAACAAAAAGAAAAGGAATTTTGACATTCTTTTTCCCGTTCAAGACAAACCCCACTTGTCCCTGCGTCATGAAAAAACACAACAGTGCCAGCGATAAAAAAACTGTTTTCATCCAAGTTTATATTTGGTATTTCCAATTTAAACAAGAAAATTCAGATTAAAGAAAGTTTATAAAAAAAAGCCCGTCTTAATGCCAATTCAACGGTAGGCAATTTATCTTTCTTATCTACAAGTCTGGTTGAGGATTACACCTACGTTACCGTTTCTTTGCTCTTTTATTGCTCTTTTATTGGCATTTTATCGTTAAAACACCAAAGAAAGACCAGAGAAACACCAAAGAAAGACCAGAGAAAGACCAAAGAAATACCAGAGAAACACCAAGGAAACACCAGAGAAATAGCGAACGAATACCCAGGAAGGTCTAATGAAAGTCCCTGTAATAAGCGAAGAAACACCAAAGAACAAGCTATAGCTATTGTAGCAAATTCGGATCAAAGAGCGATCAGATTAGCTCTTTAGACACTGCTTGTTCAGTGCTTGTTCAGTGCTCGTTCAGTACTTGCTCAGTGACAACTGAATAAGTAATGACTAATCACTGTCTAAAAACTGCTTAAAAACTGGTATTAGGTATACGTTGGTATTAGGATATATCCGTTATATTGTCTATCTTGATAAGTTATTATCGGGGTATTGTCGAAATCATCAGGTCAGAAAAACATAGGTGTATAAAAAAAGCCTCTTTACGATACGTAAAGAGGCTTTCAGTACCCGGAGCCGGAGTCGAACCGGCACGGTTTCCCACTGGTGTTTGAGACCAGCGCGTCTACCAATTCCGCCATCCGGGCATATCCGTTTGGGATGATGCAAAAGTAGGTTTTTTATTGAAAAGGAGAAAACTTTTTGAATAAATTTTCAATCAAAACCAATATAGGACTGAGATTCAGTCAAATAATTTTTCATTAGTTACTCAAAAAACTTGCTTTAACTGTGATATTAGCTGTTTTTTTTCTTGATGCTGTATTAAATGCACCACCTGAAGAGTATTCTTCGTTGTCGTTTTGTCCCGTTATCTGAAAAATTCCCAGATCGGCCTTTACCAGATTACCCAATCCGGCATTCGATTCCTTTGCGATATTCTCTGCACGTTGATGTGCATTTTTTGAAGCCTGTGAAATAAGTTCCAGCTTTAGATCCTCTAGCTTGGAGTAATAATAGTTAGGGGTACTGGAGCTAAGTTCTATCCCCTTGGAAATTAATGTCGATATTTCTCTTGAAGCATTGTCAACTTTATTTAAGTCTTTTGATTCGACACTGACGGCCTGCGATAAGGTATAACCGGAAAAAGTATTATAACCATTGCCTTTTCCATCGGTATGATATTCAAAGTCTTTGGCAATATTAACAGCCTCGAAACGGATCTCGTCAGCCTTAACCCCCTGTTGTACTAAAAAGTCCCGCACCAAATCTCTATCGGTAGCCAATTGTGCTGAAGCAGCACTCAATTCATAATTCTTTCGGCTAAAAGTAGCACTCCATTTGACTAAATCGGATTCAAAATCTTTTTTGGCATTACCATTAACAGTGATTTTCTGCGTCGATTTAAACTTATAGCGATAAGCTGTACCCAATATCCAGGTGCCGAGCAAGAGCACAACGCCCATTATAATCGAAATAATAACAGCGGATGATGATTTCATAACCAGTTTTTTATGTTTACGTAACAATGAATATACCAAAAAATCGATGTTTATTTATTTTTTATGAATAAATTGCGACAAAAAGGTTTAAAAATATGAATAAGAAAAGTATCTGTATTCCATTTTGTTTTCTGGCTGCATTCGCTGCCCATGCGCAAAAGAAACCATTGGATCATACGGTATATGATAGTTGGCAAAGCGTATCATCACCCTATATCAGTAAATCGGGAAAATTTATCCTATTCCAGGTCGTTCCACAAGAAGGCGACAATCAGCTTTTTCTCAAAACCAAAGAGAACAAAGAAATCATTCAAATTCCCCGTGGGTATAATGGAAAACTAACAGATACCGAAAATCATCTGTTAAGTTTGGTCAAAGCGCCATTTGCCTTAACCCGCGAAGCCAAGATCAAAAAGAAGAAAGCCGAAGATCTCCCAAAAGATTCATTGGCAATCTACAATGTAACAACGTCATCCCTTGTCAAATTTGCGCAGGTAAAATCCTATAAAATTGCTGATCAAAACAACAATTTCGTCTCTTTTCTTTTCGACAAGGAAATAAATGAAAAACCTGATTCAAAAACGGCTACTGATGCCACACAAGCAAAGAAAGGCAGCGATAAAAAGAAAAAAACAGTGGCAACGCTTGCTTTATATGATCTAAATTCTGGTGATTCGGTGCAATTCTCATCTGTAGATCAATACGAATGGAATAAAAATGGATCAAAAATCGTTTTTTCAAAAAAAACAGATTCAAAAGATAGCCTATCAAAAGAATCTGGAGTCTACCTTTACGAAATAGCAACTAAAAAGCTTAAAAAGATATCAAATGGAAAAGGTAATTATAAAAATTTCAAATTTGATGAATCAGGTAATCAGCTCGCTTACCTGGGGGATCTCTCCAATGAAAAGGCATTACTAAAAAATTACAATCTATATTATTATGCCAATGGTATAGATACAGCCCAATACCTCGCAACAAAAACAAGCAATGGTATACCTAAAGACTGGGCCGTTAGTGGGGATGGCGATATCCGTTTCAGCAAAAATGGGGAGAAGCTATTTTTCGGCATAACACCAATACCACGTGTCAGAGACACCACTTTGGTTGATTTTGAGCATGCTAAAGTGGACGTTTGGAACTGGCAAGACGACTATTTACAGCCCATGCAGTTGGTCAATTTAAAGAAAGATCTTGCAAGAAATTTCTTAGCGGTTACTTATCCCAAATATAATCGCAACATTATTCCCCTTACGGACCAAACATTTAACTCCACCGCACTTACACCGGACGGAAATGAAGAATATATCTTAGCTCGCACTGATTTTGGCAAGCGCATCGCAAGTCAATGGGAAGGCAGTACACGAGACGACATTTATCTGGTTTCAACAAAAACAGGAAATAAAGAGTTAATCCTTTCAAACTTTTCAGGAAATGCAATCTTAAGTCCTGACGCAAAATACATCGTATATTTCGACCAAGATAAAGGTTCCTGGAATTCCTATCAGGTTAGTTCAAAGAAAAAGACGGTGCTAAATGACGGTATACCAGCGTCCTTTGCCGACGAGGAAAATGATATGCCTACTGCCGCGCAAGGATATGGCATGGCAGCATGGAGTCCGGACTTTAAAGGGATTTACGTCAATTCGAGGTATGATATCTGGTATTTTAACTTGGACGGTTCCAACAAATCCATCTTGACCAACGGCTATGGAGCTGCATCGCAGACAACTTTCCGCTACTTACCGCTAAAAAGAGAAGAGGACCGCGAACAAGCCACAACACTCGACTATAAAAAGGGTGGTTTTCTAACTTCCTTTGACAATAAAACCAAAGAATCTGGTTTCTACCAGTTCAAGGGGCAGCATAACGATCCTAAAAGTCTTTTGGTGGAGGCAAAAACGTTCAGGAATATCAGCTCTTCAGCGGATCAACAAACGATACTGTACAGTAAAGAGGATTATATGAATTCGCCTAATATCTACACCAATACCATAAAGTTCAAAGACGAATTACAACTATCCAATATTAATCAGCAACAGGCTAATTACAACTGGGGGACAGCGGAGTTAGTCCATTGGACAACGCCCGAAGGAAATCAGGCTGAGGGAATTCTTTATAAACCAGAAAATTTTGATCCTGCAAAAAAATATCCCATTATAGCTTACTTCTATGAAAAGCTTTCAGATGGATTATATACGTATCAACCCCCTGCTCCTACGCCATCGCGTTTGAACATCCCCTATTTTGTAAGTAACGAGTACCTGGTATTTGCGCCAAATATAAGCTACAAAACAGGTCATCCGGGTAAATCAGCTGAAGAATACATCAATTCTGGGATGAGATACCTCGCTCAGAATGCATGGGTTGATAGCACAAAGATGGGAATACAGGGCCAAAGTTGGGGCGGTTATCAAGTTGCTCACCTCATTACGCGGACCAATATGTACGCTGCAGCATGGACTGGTGCTCCTGTCGTCAACATGACATCTGCCTATGGCGGAATACGCTGGCAAAGTGGTATGTCCCGCCAGTTCCAATACGAACATACACAAAGCCGCATCGGAAAAACCCTGTGGGAAGCTCCAGAACTATATATCGAAAATTCACCTTTATTCCATTTGGATAAAGTTAAAACTCCTGTTGTCATTATGGCTAATGACAACGACGGGGCCGTGCCATGGTATCAAGGTATCGAAATGTTTACTGCGTTACGCCGATTAAACAAACCTGTATGGATGCTGAATTATAATGGTGATGAACATAACCTCATACTTCGACAAAACCGTAAGGATATACAAATTCGCGAACAGCAATTCTTCGATCATTTCCTAAAAGGTGCCCCCGCTCCTGCTTGGATGAAGAAAGGAGTACCTGCTACCGAAAAAGGAATAGACTGGGGATTCGAATTATAACACAAAACAATAAAAAAGGTGTGATTTATATAAATCACACCTTTTTTATTAGCCAAAAACCATAATTTTTGAATTATTTCACAAAAAACATCAAATAAAATTTCAGTTTTCAATAAAAACACAATATTTTTGAAAAACAAAATCAACAAAACTGTAATTTAACTACAAAATACAAATGTCGAACCTAAGATTCAAAGCAGTAGAAGCAGCAGGCTCACGCCAAATTGCTTCATTTGAAAAAGTTGAAACTAAAAAAGCAACTGACATTTACGGAAAGAATGTTTTTTCCGTAAACAAAATGAAAGACTACCTTCCTAAAAATTCATACAAGGAGTTAGTTGCATCCATTGAAGAGGGACAGATTATTTCAAGAGATTTGGCTGAACACATTTCACAGGCCATGAAAACTTGGGCACTTAACCACGGCGTTTCTCACTACACACACTGGTTTCAACCTTTAACGGGTTCGACTGCTGAAAAACATGATGCTTTTTTTGAGCCAGACGAAAACGGTGAAGCCATTGAAAAATTTACTGCTGACGCATTAGTTCAACAAGAGCCCGATGCATCTTCTTTCCCAAATGGTGGTATCCGTAATACATTCGAAGCTAGAGGATATACAGCTTGGGATCCATCTTCTCCTGCATTCATTTACGAAACAGGTGCTGGTAAAACATTATGTATTCCAACAGTTTTTGTTTCCTATACGGGTGAATCATTAGACTATAAAGCTCCTTTATTGAAAGCCATCAACGCAGTAGATAAAGCGGCAACGGATGTTGCTCAATATTTTGACAAATCGGTCACTAAAGTAAACGCTTCTCTAGGTATTGAACAAGAGTATTTCTTGGTTGACCTTTCCTTATATAATGCTCGTCCAGATCTTCAGTTAACGGGCCGTACGTTATTTGGCCACATGTCGGCCAAAGGCCAACAATTGGAAGACCACTATTTTGGTGCGATTCCAGAGCGCGTATTAGCGTACATGGTGGACTTGGAAAACGAAGCGCTAAAATTAGGTATTCCTTTAAAGACTCGTCACAACGAAGTTGCACCTTCTCAATTTGAATGTGCTCCAATGTACGAAGAAATCAACTTGGCCATCGATCACAACCAATTGTTGATGAATGTCATGGAACAAGTTGCTTTAAGACACAACTTCAAAGTATTGTTGCATGAAAAACCATACTCTGGTGTCAACGGATCTGGTAAACACAACAACTGGTCTTTAATCACAAATACTGGTGTAAATTTATTATCTCCTGGAAAAACACCTAAAAACAATTTGATGTTCTTGACTTTCTTCGTCAATACCATCAAAGCTGTTTATGAATACGCTGATTTGATGCGCGCTTCTATCGCTAGTGCAAGCAACGATCACCGTCTGGGTGCAAATGAGGCTCCACCAGCAATTATTTCAATTTTCTTAGGCTCTCAATTGGATGAGCTTTTGGAAGAAGTTGAATCTGCTCGTGTTGCTAAAAAAGTAAAAGCAGAGGCAAACTTATGGCATGGTATTCCTAAAGTTCCTGAATTAAAACTGGACAATACAGACCGGAACCGTACTTCACCATTTGCCTTTACAGGTAACAAGTTTGAATTCCGCGCTGTTGGTTCTTCTGCAAACTCCGCTTTACCGATGACCGTGTTGAATGCGATCGTTGCAGCGCAATTGATCGAGTTCAAAACAGAAGTAGATAAACAAATCAAAAAAGGCACGAAAAAAGATCTTGCGATCTTAAATGTTGTCCGCAAATACATCAAAGATTCAAAAGCTATCCGCTTTGAAGGCAATGGATACAGCGAAGAATGGGAAAAAGAGGCCGAAGCACGTGGTCTTTCTAACATCAAATCGACACCTAAAGCATTAGATGTTTATGTAAAAGAAGAATCTTTAGCCCTGTTTGAATCACTAGGTATTTATACCAAACGTGAATCAGAAGCTCGCCACGAAATTTTGCTTGAAAACTTCTATAAAAAATTACAAATTGAGGCGCGTGTCATCGAAGAGATGGTTAACAACCAAATCGCCCCGGCATGTTTCATTTATCAAAATGAATTGATTGAAAACGTCAAAGGATTAAAAGACCTGGGTCTGGCACAAGCAGCATTCAGCTCTCAATTGAACTTTGTAGAACGTATTTCAACACACGTAAATACCATCTTGGAGCAAGCTGAAGCAATGCGTCAAGAACGTAAAAAAGCAAACCAAATTGATGATGTACGTGAGAGATCAATCGCTTACGATGAATTGGTTAAACCATATTTCGATGTGATCCGTTATCATGTCAACAAATTGGAGAAAATTGTTGATGACAAAAAATGGCCTCTTCCAAAATTGAGAGAGATCTTATTTTTAAGTTAAGATAACTTCCCAATAAAACAAAAAGAGCCGGCGATATTGCTGGCTCTTTTTGTTTTAGGGGAACGTTCGTCATCTCTTGCTCCTTATCTCCTCTCACAACAATAGCTCCTATTTTTTTAATCGATTATCTTCGTCATTATTCCCTCCCTTTTTATTGGCTGACTTAATATTCATATTACCAAAACGATAAGAAACAGACAATCGGATAACCCGACTATCATATGCATTTCGTATACGATAGTATCCATTTTCCTGATAACTCGACAGTCTGCGCTGGCCTCTTGTATTCAAGACATCATTTATACCCAACTTGACATTCAATTTTTTGTCAAGAAATGGTTTACCTGCACCTAGATCAATGCCATAGTAAGACTGAAAACTAAATACGCCATATACTGCTGGCGAGAAATAATTGCCCGTCAGCTCCAGGTTTGTTGTTTCCCCAATTTGGATATCATGATTGGAACTTACCTGAAACGATAACTTTTCCAATTGGCGTTGTGCTCCGGAGTGTTCATCAAAACTAAACTTATTATAAAAAGCGCTGGCATTGTTAGAAATACTCCACCATTTAAAAAGCTTAACGGGTATATTGATATTCATGTTGTAATAATCAAAATAAGCCAGATTTCGATCGGTCTGTGCAATAGCTTTGGTCTCTGAATTACTTTCTATCACCTGAGTGATTGCATCGTTGGTCCTCTTGTAGCCCAAACTCAGTAAATAGCGATCTTTAAAGGTATAATTTACTTCATACGAATTGGTATATTGTGGATTTAAATAAGGGTTGCCATACTGATACGTGTATTGATCCAAATAATACACAAAGGGATTCAATGACCCATAATCAGGGCGGTCAATACGTCTGCTATAACTCGCACCAAGCTTGTGATTATCATTAATCTGTTGCTGTACAAATATTGATGGAAAAAAATCGGTATAGGTACGTTTTGTTTGTTGCCCAAGCGTCACTGAGTTTCCTAGGGAGCTCGTATTTTCAACACGCAGTCCAGTTTGTACCGAAAACTTTCCGAACGATTTATTTAAACTGAAATAAGCTGCTGCTATATTTTCATTGTACAAAAAATGATTACTTTGACCATTATTTTGCACAAACTCGCCTTGCTGATCCTGATCTTCGTACAACAAATTATTATCTGTTTTTACGCGGCTATATTTTAACCCCGCCTCGAGTTTCGTCGTTTTATTAAAAGGATGCACAAAATCGGTTTTAAAAACTAATATTTTTGCCTTAGAAAGCATATCATTCCGGAAAATATGCGGTGATTTAAATTCTTCCCAGTTTGCGTCCAAAAAATGGTTTCCAACAGTGCTATTGTCATTATTTTTCGAATATGAATAATCCCCATTAAACGTCAATTCAGTCCCTAAGGTATCAAATGTCTTTTTGTAATTCAGATTATAAGTGAGGTAATGGTATTTAAAATCTGACAAATTACTTCCTAATACTACCGAATCAAGCTTTCCTTTTTGAGAAGCGATCAGATTGCTTCCCTCCCGTGTTGAATGACCATTGCTTACATTACCATTAACCACAAATCCAATGACCTCCTGTTTCCCCAGGTTAAAATCTGCCGCAAATTTGAAATTATGACCTCGATAGCGGAATTTCGAATAAGAATCCGAATTGAAAAAAGTCGTCCCGCTTTTGGTATCTACAGCCCTATCGATATCTAAATCATTAAAGCCTAAGGCAGTTGCATAGTTATAGGAAGAAAATAAGTTCACCCAATTGTTACGATGGTTTATGAGAAAGCCACCATCAGCCTTTGTATATTTACCCTGCCCTAAATTGAGGTTTAAACTAACATTACTTCCAAATTGCGTATTCCTCTTCGTCTTAATATTAATAATTCCTGCATTCCCTGCCGCATCATATTTTGCAGGTGGATTGGTGAGTACTTCGATCGAGGCTATTGCATTTGAAGCTGTATTTTCCAATAAGCGCGACACTTCATCTGCAGAAAGATAAGTAGGCTTACCATCAATCATGATGATCACATTACTTTTTCCACGAAGGTTGATCTTTTTGTTGTCTAAAGTTACCCCCGGGACCTTTTGCAAGAGTTCCAATGCGTTATTTCCGGTTGCCAAAATACTGTTCTCGACATTGAGCACAACTTTATCAAGGTAACTTTCAATTAATGGCTTCTTGCCAATTACCTGCGCCTCATCCAGCACTTTACTTTCCAGCTGTAATCGAATCGTATCCAGCACCTTGAAATCACCCGCACGCAGCATTATTTCCCCAGAACGATAAGTACCATAACCCACCGTGGACACCTGTAAGCTGTACTTCCCCTCGGGTATCGCAAACAACACAATTTCTCCATTTTCGTTGGATAAGGTTCCTTTTAACAAGACATCATTGGGTTTACGAAACAGTGAAATATTTGCGGCAGCAATGGCCTTGTTGTCCTGCCCAACAACGACAGTACGTAATTTCCCCCCGTCAGACTGTGCTGAAACGGGTCCGGCATTAGAACACAGGAATAAAACAATAGAAAATAAGAGCAATTTAATTTTTTGTGGTTTCATAATGTAATTTCTTTGGGCTATCGATCGGATAGTCAACTTCATAATAATGACAACAAACCTCGTGTATTCATTACACGTTGACTAGCAGAAATAGACAGGTAGTGCGATTCACTCGGTAGACAACCAAATAATATCGGTAAACCCTATCCTTCGCTAATCGCTTTTACAGCGGATAGGATCCTGCGAGCTAATTTTGAATCTTCTGAAACATATCGTAGGAAAATGACATCGAATCAAAATAAAAATTCAAAAAACAAATAAAATTCAAAACAAATAAATTGTATACAAAAAATATTAAGCATAATATTTGTATTTTTGCATCGAAAATTAGTAAACTGATTCATGAGCACTGTATCATTGAAGAAAAGACTCTACCGTATTTATATCCTTATGATACGATTTATGCATGGCGAGCATGCTGGAGACGCATTACGTAATGTTGCCGTCAGTATTTTGCCAAGTTTGGCGATCTATTTATTGGGAGCGCAAGCGAGCACGGCTATCGGAATCGGTGTCGGATCGTTGTTAACGACACTCACCGATCCTCCTGGCAACAGAAAAGATAAACTTTCTTCAGCTCTGGTATGTATTCCCACCTTCTTTATTGCATCATTGTTTACAGCTATTGTATTTCCCTATCATTGGCCCTTGGTTATCGTGCTAGCGTCAGCCGGTTTTATATGCACCTTATACGGCATTTTTGGAGCCCGCTATGCTGCAATTGGAAACATGACATTGATTCTCATGAGTTTTGTGATCGGAATGGCCCCACAACACCCCTTTGCGGTTAGCTTACAGATTACAACAGGGTCCATAATATATTACTTTTTTAGCCTTTTACAAGCCTATATACAACCTTATCGCTCTTTAAAACATGCCATGGCTAATGGCTTTCATGGATTGTCCCAATTTCTATTGATACGATCACAGTCTTACGATCCCGATATTCCTTTGAATATTACGTACAGTCGCGTAGGAAAAATTCATGGCCAGATCAGCGAACAGCAGGAACAAATCAGGTCTCTTCTGTTTCGAGAAAAAAAAATCATAAGCCAACAGTGGCATAAAAGCAATTATTGGCTCAGTCAGGTTTATGGATTAATTGACCTCCATGAGTTAATTATTGCGCTTGATCATGACTACGATGCAATTCGCAAAAATCTTGCAGACACGGGCAGCCTCCCCTTAATTCGTCACACAATCAAATTATTAGCGTTAGAAATCGATAGCTTTTCACAACCCAACAAGAGGTTCCGGTATGCACATCAATTATACCATAATAACTTTAAAATTAATGCCCTCTTACGGGATTTAAAAGAAATTCAAGAACAACAGGCCGATCCAGCAAAAGGTATATTATGTTCGATCATAAGCAACATCGAAGCAATTATTGATGTACTCAACAGAATCCAGGTCGCTTTTTATCAAAATCAGGAAATTCAGGATAAGATTGACACCAGCGAGTACCAACAATTTATCAGTCGACCATTACGTAATCTCGCTGATCTAAAAAGTAAACTCCATCTGAATAATCCGCTTTTTCGATTTGCGGTTCGGATGGCTCTTCTTTTTGGAACAGGTGCATTGATCGGTATTTTATTTTTGGATTTTAAATATACCTATTGGATCTTACTGACGATCGCTATTGTTGCCAGGCCAGCATTTTCAATGACAAAAACCCGTAATATAGAACGTATTGTCGGTACATTCTCGGGTATTATAGTTGGTGTGTTCTGCTTAATTTCTATTCATTTTCTTCCAGCACTCCTAACCACAGCTGCATTGGGTCTTTTTGGATTCTTTTTGTTCAACCGATCTAATTATATGGTCAGTGTCATCTTCATTACCTTGGGAATTGTAATTGCGCTCAATCTGTTCGAAGGCAACATCAATCTCATTTTAGGCAGCCGAATACTTTTCACACTGATTGGAGCATTCTTGGCTATAGCGGGTTATTTCTTGATACCTGTACGCCAGAGCACAGGCATGGTTCAGCTGGCAAAAGAGGTATCCCTTTACAACGCGCATTATTTCCAGATCATCAATAACCGTCTGTCGGACGAACGACAAAGTTCGTTTGATATACGACTGGCTCGTAAAAAGGCGCAGACCGCTATGGCCCTGTTTTCAGACGCCATCAATCAAATGAAAAAAGAACCCGAGCACAAATGGATGGATTGGTCACATATTCACCATTTTCAGGCACTCGCATATCAGGTCAATTCCCATTTGGTGGGCCTTTCGCTATCGTTAAGCAAAAAGACGAATCGCCACCTCGCCTATGATATCCATAGTAGAATCGATGCGCTTAAACCTCTTCTAACAGATTTAAATCAAACTGCAGAACGGATCAATTTAAAGAAATCATAATACCCGATTGACAGTTACTTTTGCGGTTTCATCGGAAGATATGTGATGCCAATCGGCATGTTATTCAAAATTCCTTTAACTAAAAAATAGCATTTCTTTTGCTTTAATAAAAAAAGAGTTTATATTTGTGTCGTCTTCGAAAGAAGATTTCTAATCAACACCTCCCTTCATCAGTAGGTCTTGATTTATAAAGAAGTGGCGAGAGACTGGCTCAATGACCCACTGGCAACCTTCAATTTGTTTGAAAAGGTGCCAATTCCTGTCCAAAACAATATCGTTTTGGAGCATATAAATGACATAAGACAATGATTATTAAATTACTGAAGTCCATTAAAAATTCAGGTTCAACACAAGTGAACCGCACGATAAGCGAAAGTGTAACCCATCGTACAATTGTATCGATGCGAATGCGTATGCATATGCACTTCCATGCTTGTTAAAAATCATTTCCGTTTTCTTGGATAAAGATTTAACAGACCCTTCAAGGAGGTGTGTATGCTTCTCTTTTTACTTTGCAATTTCTTTTTGAACCCTTAAAATCTGATATATTATGTCTTCAAACAAAAATTTAAAATTCGAAACTCTTCAGGTTCACGCTGGTCAAGTCGCTGACCCTACTACGGGATCTAGAGCAGTTCCTATATATCAAACAACATCTTTTGTATTTGAAAATGCCGAACACGGCGCAAACTTATTTGCATTAAAGCAGTTCGGTAATATTTATACACGGATTATGAACCCTACTACGGATGTTTTCGAACAACGTATTGCGGCACTGGAAGGTGGAGTTGCAGCTGTTGCTGTTGCATCCGGCCAGGCGGCACAGTTTATAGCTTTAAATAATATTTTGGAAAGTGGTGACAATTTTGTTGCGGGATCCAACTTATACGGCGGTACATTCAACCAGTTTAAAGTTTCTTTTAAGCGCCTAGGCATCGAAGCTCGTTTTGCAACAGACGCCGAAGCAGATAAAATTGAAGCGCTCATTGATGATAAAACAAAAGCAATCTATGTTGAAACAATCGGAAACCCAAGTTTCAATATTCCCGACTTTGAAAAAATTGCTGCCGTAGCAAAAAAATATGACTTACCATTAATCGTCGACAATACTTTTGGAGCCGGAGGTTATTTATTTAAACCTCTGGAGTATGGTGCAAATGTGATTGTTGAATCGGCAACTAAATGGATCGGTGGACATGGCACAAGCATTGGCGGTGTCATCGTCGACGGCGGAAACTACAATTGGGGCAATGGAAAATACCCGCAATTTTCCGAACCATCTGAAGGCTATCATGGTTTAGTATTTTCCGAAGTTTTCGGTGAAAGCGGACCATTCGGAAATATTCAATTTGCCATTCGGGCGCGTGTGGAAGGGCTCCGGGATTTCGGACCAGCACTCTCCCCTTTCAATTCATTTTTATTATTACAAGGACTTGAAACCTTGTCTTTGCGGGTGCAACGCCATGTAGACAACACTTTAGAGGTCGCAAAATGGCTTGAGGCGCATCCACAGGTAGAAAAAGTAAACTATCCGGGATTAAAAAGCTCTCCGAGCTTCGCTAACGCACAAAAATACCTTAAAAATGGCTATGGCGCGGTACTTTCTTTCCAGCTTAAAGGTGACGCAGCGCAAAAGGCCAATAGCTTTATCGACAGCTTAGAATTGATCAGTCATTTAGCCAATGTTGGTGATACGAAGTCATTGATTATTCATCCAGCAGCTACAACCCATCAACAATTGAGTGATGAAGATCAAGCCAATGCCGGAGTCTTCAAAGGCTTATTACGTCTTTCTGTAGGAATAGAGCATATTGATGATATCAAAGCTGATTTACAACAAGCTTTTGATAAAATTAAATAATCAGATTTTTTCGGCTTAAAACTTAAACGTGAAATGAGTAAGCATATATATCTGCACCCGGAGCCTTTTGTATTTGAAAATGGAAGAGAGCTTACTGATTTACAAATCAGTTATGAAACATTTGGCAAACCCAACGCAGATCGCAGCAATGTGATCTGGGTTTGTCATGCATTAACGGCCAATGCAGATGTGCTGGATTGGTGGTCCGGTCTTTTTGGAGCAGGTGAGTTGTTTGATGCAAACGATTATTATATTATTTGTGCCAATGTCATAGGATCAGCATATAATAGCAGTAATCCGCTATCTGTAAACCCAGCAACCGGACAACCCTATTACCTATCTTTCCCCGAATTCACAGTGAGGGATTTGGTTCACGCACATCAAGTCCTTGCGGACCACCTGGAAATCAAACAAATAGAGATCCTTATCGGGGGGTCATTAGGCGGTCAACAAGCATTGGAATGGGCCGTATCGCACAGTATAACCATCAACAATCTCATCGTGGTTGGAACAAATGCCGTCCACTCACCATGGGGTATTGCATTCAATGAAAGTCAACGTCTGGCCATTACAACTGATCGAACCTTTTACGCCAATCACCCTGATGGTGGAGCTAAAGGATTGAAAGTTGCACGCGCTATGGCACTGTTGTCTTACCGCAACTATACAACGTATGCCAACACGCAAAAGGAAGATGATAACGAAAAACTCGATCATTATAAAGCATCCTCCTATCAGAACTATCAGGGTGAAAAATTGGTGAAACGCTATAATGCGTACAGCTATTACTTCCTGACCAAAGCAATGGACAGCCACAATTTAGGTCGGGGAAGACGATCTATTGAATCTGCTTTGGCGAGCATTGATTGTCCAACTTTAGTCCTGAGCGTTAATACAGATTTGTTGTTTCCGCCACAAGAGCAACAATTCATCGCGCAACATGTTCCCAATGCCCATTATCAAGAGATTGAATCGACCTATGGCCACGATGGCTTTTTGATCGAAACAAAAAAACTCACAAAAATCATTAGCAGCTTTCTGCGGGAACAAAAAGAATACATAAACGAATTAGTATAAGAGAGTAAATAATATATAAGAGAATTTAAGAAGAGATATGAGTAATAAATTAACAATAGGGATGTTTGGGTTTGGTGTCGTAGGCCAAGGTCTTTACGATATCATCAAAACCAAAGATCTTAATCTGGAGATCAAGAAATTTGTCATTAAAAACGGAGATAAAAAACGCTCGCTACCAGCAGATTTATTTTCTACCGATGCCGAAACAATTTTAGGTGATCCAGAAATTAATACTGTTGTCGAACTAATCGATGATGCCGAAGCAGCATACCAACTAACTGTTCGTGCTTTGAAATCGGGGAAAAATGTGGTATCTGCCAATAAAAAAATGATTGCCAACCATTTGGAAGAGCTGGTTGATATCCAACATGAATACGGGACCAGTTTATTATATGAAGGTGCCGTTTGCGGAAGTATTCCCATTATACGGAATTTAGAAGAATACTATGACAATGAATTACTGCATTCTGTCAGCGGTATTTTTAATGGATCTTCCAACTACATTTTATCTAAAGTTTTCAACGAAAATCAGCAATATACAGATGCTTTAAAGAAAGCACAAGAACTTGGTTTTGCAGAAACAGATCCAACGCTGGATGTAGGTGGATTTGACCCCAAATTTAAGGTATGTATTGTTGCTTCGCATGCGTACGGTATCTATGTCAAACCAGAAGATGTGTTCAATATTGGTATTGATAAATTGGGACAGCAAGATATTCGTTTTGCGAAAGAAAAGAACCTCAAGATCAAATTGATACCGACGGCAAAAGAGATCGACGGCGACAAAGTTGTACTTTATGTATTACCACGCCTAGTAGGCAAAGACAGCATGCTCTATAATGTAGAAAATGAGAACAATGGAGTATTGGTGAAAGCGGCCTTTGCAGACGAACAATTTTTCTATGGTAAAGGAGCAGGTGGCCACCCAACAGGTTCTGCTGTGCTATCGGATATCGCGGCTCTTCGCTATGGATACCGCTATGAGTATAAAAAACATTTAGAATCCAGCACATTAAATTATAGCCAAGATTATTTAATTAAGGTTTATTTGAGATATACAGATGATACACTGATTGAAAAGTTAAATTTCAGTGAAATCACAGAACGATATTACGCACCAGATTTCAAATATGTCATCGGACATATTAATCTTCAACAAATCGCAGCCCATAAAGCTGATTTGGATCAAGAGGGCAATTTTATTGCTGAAATCGCGTAGGCAATCAACAAACCAACCTACCTTGAAGAAGCTGTCTCAAATTTAT
>NZ_DJTD01000017.1:0-101809 GCF_002440385.1 Sphingobacterium sp. UBA6317
ACTGCAAAGGTAGAAATCTTTTCTGAACTTCCAAAAACTTTCTGAAGTTTTTTTTTCTTTTCTCTTTTTCCGATTTCCGCGTTTAAAATAAAATCAGCGGGATTTTAAATCCTGCCAAACTCCCTTAAACTCTTCTTTTTTTTCATGGTTCCTTCTTTCGAAGTAACCGTCCCTCCCTTGCGGAGTGGTGCAAAGATAGGGAGTTTACTAACAAACTTCCAAGCCTTTTGTTCTTATTATTTTCATTTTGTCCTTAACTACCTGTAACGGTGCGACATTCTTTTTGTAAAACAGGTGATCGGAAGGCTGGGATGGCTGATCCGGCCACCAGATTTGGCCAGATAGCGGCATCGGGCAACGAAAACATGCTGAAATGCACCTGCCGGGTCTACTGCTCCCCCGACACAGCATAGCAAAGGGAGATCGGAAAACGCAAACATACCCGAACAGAGAACAACAGAAGAATACCGCAGCACAGCAAAAGAATGAGAGCATACACCGCTCCGGATTACCCATTAGATGATCACACTCTTTTACTACTTTACTTAGGGTTTGTTTAGGTATAGCTTAGGTTATAGCTAAATAAATCCTAACCAAAAGCTAACTAAATACTAATTAAAATCTAACTTAAAGAAGAACTAAACAAAAGCGAATAAACATAACATTATGTAAATAACCCTACAAGCGTCCCAGCATTCAACCAGAATCACCATGATATAGGCATTTTTGGAGGGTTTATGGGATCAAAGAAAATGAGCAAGAGAAAGCGTTCAGCTTGTAACACGTTTAGAATAACGACTAAGTTCAAAAAACATAACAACCAAACAAAAGGCTCCGAATCAATTTAGATGATTCGGAGCGTCAGACGTTATTATAGTTTACATGCTCTAATCTCTTAATGCTGTAAGATCAGCCTTAGGCTTGGGCAAGTTCATGTTTTTAATTGCCAGGCGACAGGCATCAACCATTTCCTGCGTCATGGTATAGGTATACTTTCCATAATCGTCGTATTCCAAGGTACCAACAAAAAAGAATCCGTATTTATCAAAGAAATCCGTCAAATCCAATTTGGCCACTTCGCAGGCTGTTTTAATAAAATTCAGTTGATGAACGGCAGGATTACGCTCTCCCATCATCCGATCGGAGCTCCAATCCGAACGCTGTCTTCTCGGTTTATTCATATTCTGCTGACGGAAATTAAACAATGGACGTGTCAGGTGTACGTGGCCTACGTCAATTCCGGGACTAAAGTTGAACTGATAAGTAATACCAAAAGGCAAGTTAACTTTTGCGAAGAGACTTGCAAAAAGGGTATTCTGCTTGTTCATCCGGTCATTGTAGGTCATATTTAGAAAAGGATTACGGGCATTCAATCCGCTATCACCTGTCGGAATCCGCCTTAATGTGCCATCCGGATTGTATTTACCACCAGCGTGCCCCACATCTGCTCGCCATTTCAGAAAACCAGAGCCATCGTAAGCACGTTGATTACGTACTAGCGGAGCTACTCTCCAGGTGATATTCGCCGTCAACACGGGTTTATCGCCTGTTCCTTTTTTGGTGGTAATGGCAACTACCCCTGTAGCAGCTTTAGCACCATAAATAGCCAATGAGCGCGCGAGAAAAACATAAGCCACAAATCAGCCACAAAAGGTATTGTTGTTATACTTTACACAAATTGCAGCACTCAATCAAAATGCAACCGTTCAAGTTCGTTGTATTAAAAAATAAAAATAATCTCTTCTTATTCGTTATTTAAACAGAATCCCCCAAAAAGAGTCTTTTTATAATGCTTACCCTGTTGGGTTTGCAAACTGTATCGGCCCAAGAAACTCCAACAGCGATCTCTAAAGGAAAATGGATGGTCGAAACGAATCTCTCGCCACTGACCGGCCTTTCTACTTCCGGCTTTAGCTTTTATTCCAACAAGGCGCCCAGCTCTGGTCTGTAGGCGGTGAAGCAGGTTATTTTTTCCAAGATAAACTAGCTGTCAAAGCAGGATTAGGTTTCACTGGTCAAAGATATGTATTCGATTTTGATGGCCAAAAAATCGAATTGAATTCTACACATTCGTTTATTTATAAAGCGGGATTAAAATACTATATTATCAATCAATTTCCCGTGCAGGTAGATCTAGGTGGTATTAATAGTGGTGGCGAGAAGCTTTCTTTTCTAATGGATGCCTTTAAAAATTCTATTCCACCGTATTTTGGAAAGCCCATTGCCATTTGCGTTCCAGCTCATCCAGGTAAATAATGCTTTTCCGACAATATGATCCTCAGGAACAAATCCCCAATCCCTAGCATCGAGCGAGTTGTGCCTATTATCTCCCATCATCCAATAATAATCCATTTTAAAGGTGTAGGAATCTGTTCGATTTCCATTGATATAAAGCCCATCCGTTTTCTTTTCCAACAGGTTATTTTCATACACTCGTATGGCTCGCTCATAGAGTGGCAAGGTCTGTGCATTCAGTGGAATAGTCATCCCCTTTCGAGGAATAACAAAGGGGCCGAAATTATCATAATTCCATTTGTATTGTGGGTCGTTCGGAAAGGTATTTGCTTCGGCTTCCCCAGGTTTACGCAAGTTCATTTGCATGGATTTGACATTGGACCAGGATTTCACCATGGCTGCCTGATCTTTCGTTAAAAAGATTACATAAACTCCGGGCTGAATAGCAGAGACTTCTATTCCCATATCTCTCAGGCGCTGTTCGTCCAGACCTGCCTCATCTGTGATCACGGTATAATCCATCTGGCTTTCCGGGGCTACAAAACCTGGTTGGTCGTTCACAAACAATACTCCTTCTGTCATGCTGATTTTATCCCCAGGCATTCCCACACAGCGTTTAATTAAATGTTCGCGTTTATCCACTGGACGGGTTTGAATTGTAAATTGTTGATGTACTGCTTCACGTCCCATGCTACGCACCAAGTCATAATAGGGCGAGTCTTGATTTTCGACAGCAACGGTATCACCGGCAGGTGCATTAAAAACGATCACATCATTCCGTTTTATTTCTTGAAATCCGGGCAATCGTTTGTAAGGAATTTTAATGAGTTCGGAGAATGCTTTTCCTCCTACTAATGGCATCGTATGATGTGCAAAAGGAAACGCTATAGGTGTATTTGGAATACGGGGCCCGTAATTTAGTTTACTGACAAAAAGATAATCTCCAATGAGGAGAGACTGTTGCATAGACCCCGAAGGAATCATAAATGCCTCCAATAAAAAACCACGAATCAAGGTTGCAGCGACAGTCGCAAAAACAATCGCATCCGCCCATTCTCGTACCATCGATTTTTTATAGGGATATTTCTTCTTATAGTCTATATACGATTGATGCGCAATTTCCAGTTCAGATTCCTTTGTCGCCAGGCGACCTTCGGCATGCGCTACTTTCAGATTTTTGGCATATAGCCCATTCATAAATTGCACATTTTTATCTCTGCCCCAAAGTGGTAGCACGATAAACGGAACCAGCACAACAGCGCAATTTTCCCAAAACCTTCTTTTCCCAAAACAATGAATAAAATCGAGGTAGAGATTATAAAAGATAAAAACATTGACGATCGGAACAAGCAAGAGGATAAGCTGCCAGGTCTTCTTGCCGAGTATCCGCGATTGGATAAACTGACTATAGACAGGAACAACTCCTTCCCAACCTTTGCGTCCTGCCTTTTCAAATAGCAACCAAAAGCCATAGGCTGCAACTATAGTCAATACAATAAAGATGGTAAGTATCATAAAATTGTTTTAAATGCAGTATCAGTGAATAAAAAATCTCAATAAATAATTAGTTGCTTTCTCTCCTCGGACGAGATTTTTGAAAGTTGAAGCTCATTATAGCGCATAACGTATTTTATAAAAAGATCATAATCATACTTTTTCTCATTTTCAAACTCAGCAAACAACTCCGGTTCGTCATTGATCAAACGCCCTAAAGCAATTGTCCGCTTTTTTTTGCTGTTGCTAAAAAGTTCGTTCGTATTGCTACTTATTTCAATCACTTCACCGGTTGACTTTTTTAATGCATAAGCATATTTAGACTTACTGATTCCAATGGACAACATTGTACCGCCACCACCCGTACCAAACATCATTCCTCCGCCACCACCAAAGTTCAAATTAGACACATAATAAACCATTATTTCTCCATCAACCAACACTTCAGCAAAAGTTGGCTCCTCCGTATAATATCGACCTATTTGAAATACTTGTGGAGAAGTTCCCTGAACGGGCTCCAAGCCATTTTCGACATAAGAAGGTGCATAAACTTTTCTTTTAGATTCCCAGTAAGCACGAAACACCTGGCCGGGGGCAAAAGTTAGCTTCTCTTTCTGTTGATTTTCAAATTTGAGTTTGTGATCCTTGATGGAGGAGATTTTTCCGTAAAGGGTATCTGCGTTCATAAGCACCAAGTAATCTAATTTTTTTGCGGCTTCCTGTGCACGAGCTGTCATTAGTATACTGGCGAAGCAAGAAAAAAACACAGCAGTTAAAATTGATATGGCTTTCATTTGAACATTTGTTTTGCACTATTTTTAAATCCCATGGCATGCGCTACTATACGTAAGGTAAAGCTACATAAAAATATGAAATTCAAGTTCGGCCTTCGGAGTTTTAACGTTTGTTAGCATTTTGTTTTGCTAGGGCATTCCTACAATACTGTGCAAAGATTTTAAGATCCCTAAAAACGATCCCTAATAATACAGTCAATACAGCCGTATTTCTCAAGCAACAACAGCTGTACTGCAAAAAACAAAGCCACATCATTTTTTGCTGATGTGGCTTAACTGATTGCTTATTGTTTATGCAAAAAGATTAACTTTTATATTTACTTTCAAATGCTGTGGATGCTTGATTGACCCCATTACTCATATTTTCAAATGCTTTATTAATATTATCAAGCAATGCGGATTCTTTAGCTGCATCGGGTGTCTTATTTTTTCGAAGCTCAATCAATTTTGGATAATCCTCCGTAACAATTTTTTTATACCCGTTCAGGCCATCGAGCACCGCCTTTTGGAATGTCGCATCACCCTTGAAATCACCAAGTTCCTCTACTTTTTTGATATCGTCATTTAAAGACTTCTCCCAATCTGCCCGCACCTGTTCAGCCTTAGAATAATCGGAGCCATTCATGGCGGCATTCATGTCTGTCACATGTTTTTCACTACTGTTGATCACGGTAATAATTGAATTGTTGTACGCTGCAGGATCTTTTTCTCCCGAACTACAACTTGACAGGCTCAGAACCGCTGCGGTCATCATGCCCGTAATAAATTGTTTAATCATATTGATCTATTTTATAATTTGTTTTTCCTCATTTTTCGTAAAAATAGCAACACCACATCATCCATAGGACAAGCTTTAGTGCATCAAAAATCTGTTTAGGTTACGCTAGCAACCGCTATTTCACCAGTGCCTTTTTCTAATTATGAATATCACTCACCAATGCATAACACTCTAAATCAAAGATAATTGAAGCCGAAAAATATTACTATCGCTGAAATCAGGGATTTGTTTCTTCAAGCCTTATCATGCAACATTGTTGCTTTTTGTTTCTTTTTACCTATATTTGTTGCAACTTAATTGCAATATATTAATGGGAATACCATATGTATTGCACGAATTACGCTTTACGAATCGAATCCACATAGATGAATAGGTATATCATTTTTTCACTTATCGCAGCACAACAGCTATTTTTCCCATGTTATGGACAGGAGAAGAGTATCGAGCTTGAAGAAGTAAAAGTTGGAGGGCGACGTTACCATCGGGCAGCAGAAGGAGCATTATCGATCCAGATATTGACTGCCGACTCTATACAAAAATACCAGGCGGGTAGTTTAATGCAGACATTAAGCAGACTTCCCGGCGTTAATGCCATAGGCATAGGTGCTAATCAGTCTAAACCGCAGATTAGAGGGCTCGGATTTAATCGTGTGGCCACGGTAGAAAACGGTATTAAACATGAAGGCCAGCAGTGGGGATTGGATCATGGGTTGGAAATCGATCAATTCAGTGTAGGGAGTGCCGAGGTACTTAAGGGGGCCAGCTCATTTCTATATGGCTCAGATGCCATTGGCGGTGTCATTCGGCTATCACCGCCAGCGGAACTACAGGAGACAGGTTTTAAGGGGCAGTTTACCCTATTAACAAAGTCAAACAACGCTACTTTTGGCGGATCGCTACAAGCACAGGGCCGAAAAGGGAATTGGGTATTTGGAGGAGGATTCACGCACCTGGAATATGGCGATTACCGTGTCCCCACAGATACAGTCTATGTTTACAATTATGCGGTACGCCTAAAAGATCGGCATGTTCGCAACACTGCGGGACGAGAGACACATTTTCAACTACGCGGCGGATATCTATCGGATCGTTTTTCTTCGATTTTCTACCTGAGTAATTATCATACAAAGCTAGGCTTCTTTGCCAATGCGCACGGCTTGGAACCAAGGGGCGTAGATACAGCACTTTATGACAAATCCAGTCGTGACATTGGTTTCCCAAGCCAGACGGTCAATCACCTGAAACTTATTAACCGCAACTTTATCGATCTGGATAAGCACAAGCTTTGGATAGACTTGGGCTATCAGAAAAATTACCGGCAAGAATATAACAATTACACCGCGCATGGTTATATGCCACCTGTTTATCCAAAAGATATGACTATCCCGATCAATTTGGAAAGGTTATATGACAAACAGGTCTATAGTATCTCTGTAAAAGACCAATTTGATTTGGCCACACATCGACTTACCATTGGCGCAAATGGAGAGTATCAGGATAACCGTATTGATGGTTGGAGCTTCCTTATCCCCACTTTTCGCCAAAAGGCAATGGGCCTATTCGTCTATGATCAATACAAACTCGCGGACGAAACCATGCTATATGGGGCATTGCGTTACGATTACAGCCATATTCAGACATCACCTTATCAGGATTGGTTCGAATCAAAGCTGGAAGATAATCAGTCGGGCAGAATAGTCCGGGCTTCGGCGCTCAGTCGCCGTTTCAATAGTCTGGTTTGGTCTATAGGAGCGGCACATCAATTCGGCGATCTGGAAACAAAAATCAATATCGGCAAGAGTTTCAGGGCCCCCATTGCACAGGAACTTGCCGCCAATGGTGTCAACTATCACTACTTCAGTTATGAAAGAGGCAATCAATCATTGTCTCCCGAACAGTCCTATCAACTGGATTTATCATTGACCTGGAGCCCTAGAAAAGTCTTTGTTGCCTTTACACCATTCTTTAATTACTTTTCCAATTATATCTACCTCAATCCCACGTCGAGCTACGATCAATATTATGGCGCCGGCAATCAAATCTTTGAATATATGGAAAGTCGTGTTCGCCGTTATGGAGCAGAATTGAAGCTCAGCTATCAGCCTCTGAAACAATGGAAAGTAGAATTATTGGGTGAATATGTTCGATCGGAACAACTATCGGGCGCAAAGAAAGGCTATACACTTCCTTTCTCTCCGGCACCTTCAGCTTTGATGGACATCAGCTGGACAGCAAAAAATAGCAAACATTTTAAAGAGACCTACCTTTCCGTCGATTGCAAATGGACAGCAGCGCAGTATCATGTTGTTCCACCAGAAGAGTCCACAGCAGATTATCAGGTCTTCAACTTCCGGGCAGGAACACAACTTCGGTTTTCGGGATCTGTCCTCCAATTACGCTTACAGGTTCAAAATCTCTTTGACAAGAAATATATGGATCATACCAGCTTTTATCGGCTGATCTCTTTGCCTGAACAGGGAAGGAATTTTATGCTATCCATTGGAGTTCTCTTTGGAAAACAGTCCCGATCATAAGATTATTAAAACTAAACCCTTTGCTCCCTATAAACAATCGTTGAGCAATATACGAGCATCGCAAGCTTATGAATATCGCTTAACACATACACAAATGAATAAAATTTATAGATGAAAACACTTCAAAAATACACACTTATTACAGTGTTACTTGCCATGAC
The DNA here is from genome assembly GCF_002440385.1 of Sphingobacterium sp. UBA6317. Taxonomy (NCBI): domain Bacteria; kingdom Pseudomonadati; phylum Bacteroidota; class Sphingobacteriia; order Sphingobacteriales; family Sphingobacteriaceae; genus Sphingobacterium; species Sphingobacterium sp. UBA6317. Next base: position 7,997 of record NZ_DJTD01000017.1, read on the forward strand.
TGTTGCCTGTAAAAAAGATAAGGAAAGCATTGATACCGAAAAACCGACCATCGCCATCGATTCGGAAACGGCTTTCCCAAAACAATGCAGCACAATTAAACGAGGCACAAGTTTTACTTTCCGCAGTAAGCTATCTGATAATGTCGCGCTCGGGAGCTATAGCATCGACGTACACCATAATTTTGACCATCATTCGCATAGCACTGAAATCGGTGAATGCACGGTTGAGGCGATAAAAACACCCGTCAAGCCATTTACTTTGGTCAAGACAGTTAATATTCCGGGGCAGCCACAGCAATATGATGCCGAATTAAAAATCGATGTGCCAGCAGATATCGATCCGGGTAATTATCATTTTATGATTCAGGTGACTGACCTGGCGGGATGGAGCAGCCAGAAGGGAATCAGCATCCGTATACTCGAGTAATACCATACATATTTATCAACTCAATTTAATTAAATCCATTTTACATGAAAACTAGAAACATTCGCTTCTTCTTCCTGTTAAGTACAATTCTTTTAGGCTTCCTATCGTCCTGTAAGAAAGATAACGAGGAAATTCCAGCACTTGCAAAACCCCAGATAGGCACACTTGAAATCGGCAGTGGCAATAATAAAACTGTCCAAGCGGGATCAGATCTTCATCTTGAAGGTGATATTGTTGCCGAAGCACTGATTGCTAAAATCGAAATTGAGGTACATCAAGAAGGTGGCGGTCAGTATAAGTTTACAAAAGCCTATACGGATGGAAAATACATTGGCGTGAAAAATGCGACATTTCATGAACATATTGATGTTCCCGCTGATGCTCCCGCCGGGGCATATCATTTTAATTTTACGGTAACCGACAAAGCCGGAAATGCGACTACAGCTGAATCACAGTTGACTATACAAGGTTCAGATGCCAAAGTTGCTTATAAGCTTGTATTTACAGAAGTAGCCGGCGAAGCCCATGGAGACCATTTCCATGATCTTGCCGACAAAGAAAAAGTAGAGCCAATTGCTATCAGCTTTGATGAGAAGGGAACAGCATTGGCTGGAGGACATGCTCACCTCAATCCCGCAGGTATCTATAAAATTGAATTAAAACAATTTGATGCTTCTTCAAAAGAAATCCAGGGCCAATACATCAGCAATAAAGCAACTGCAGATTACTACAAAGCATTCCTTACGGGTGGTTCTTTCGTTTTAAATCCGAATAGCAGTACAGGAAATGGTGCAATCTTTCAAACGAAAGAAACGAACTACGGTGATGGCACTGCAGTAAACGGAGCAACGGAGACGACAGGGATTATCACTTATTTTACGGCAGGAAAAGACAATGAAGGCGAGAAAAATGTATTCTTTGTACTTCGCAAGTTTAACGATGCCAGCACAAAGGCAAAAGTTACCCGTACTGACTGGAACTTATCGGATTATGCCACTAAGTTTGCTGGTCAAGACCTCATAAAACTATCTTTTGAACTCCACGCAGAGGAAGGAGAAGATTAGTTAGCGCAATAAACTCGGCCTACTTACCAAAAAAACCTTCATGATTTCGCCGCTATGAGTGCATGTAAAATCATGAAGGTTTTCTTATTTGTACAGAAATATCGGCCTAGTCCCTTACTTTCGTAAGCACATTTCCCTCTGAATCGAGTACCAGCTTCCACTCCTCTTTTCGACTTTTCACTTCAAACGCATAACTCACTTTCTGCTCGGCGGTAATCTTTTTTGCGTCTTCAATACGATATCCCGGAAAATCTCTTTTCACCCGGTTCAGCACACTCTTTGGTAGTTCTCTTATGTTGATTTCAGTTTTATACCGCAAAAGTTTTCCGTTATGCTGAAACCAAACTTCCTGGTCAATGCCAAATAAATCCGTTTCAAACTCAGCTTCATAAACATTCCCCTTCAATTCCCAATCTACTTTTTTGGCTTTTGGAAATTTCTGTTGGAAACTATTCACCAAAATCCACATCAGCATGACTAGCCAAGAATTTTTTGCGCAAGTTTTTTATCTGTGAATAGATGAAATCAAGATTATCCGCCTGGTCCGTATTATCGCCCCAGACATGTTCTGCCAGCGCACTTTTGCTGACCAGTCTATTTTTGTTCAATAAGAAGTAGTTGAGCATATCGAACTCTTTCCGATTTAACGGTACGGGCTCCTTCCTAATGAATAAGCAGCGTTCATTGAGGTCCAACACGATGTTGCCCATTTCCAACGTATGCTTACCTTCCCGTTGTTTCCTTCGCAGCACAGCTTTAATCCGTGCGGTCAGCTCCGCAATGTGAAAGGGTTTTGTCAAATAGTCATCGGCTCCAAGCTCGAGTCCCTTTAGCTTATCGTCCAAAGAATCCTTTGCCGAGATAATAATTACATTATCGGACTTGCCTTCATTTTTGAGCTGATCGAGGATCTGCAGACCATTTCCTCCAGGCAGCATAATGTCGAGCAATATACAATCGTAGTCATATACCGCAACCTTTTCAAGTGCTGCCTGGTAATCTCCGGCGGTTTCTACCGTATATTCTTCTTTGATTAATGACGCTTTGACTATTTCCCTTAACTCTTCTTCATCTTCAATTAGGAGTACTTTCATCTTACCTTCTTTAACGCAATGAGAACCTTTGTAAATACCAACGATATGCCAATTTTAAATGACAATTCAAACACACAATTGTTTCTGACAAAGATACCTTGAATTTGGGAAAGATTTAGGAATATACTGCTAGCCTCCTATTTTAAACTGACATCCAGGTAAACCGAATGACGTCCGTAGGTATCATAAAACGGTTTATAAAGCACATCATCAATATAAAATTCCAATGTTTCGGGATTCCCTTTAATCGACTTCGCAATATCGTTGGCGTTTAAGGTTACTTTACGCCAGTCTTTTCTTGCTGCAGGTTCCTGGGCTGCCAATAAGATCGGCCCATAAAATAGGCTGGCAATATTGGGCTGATCCATAACCGGGTCCAGATGAAACTGAAATGGCATTTTAAGGTTGATCACATCCCCATCTTTCCAGTTACGGTTTAAGGTCAGGTAAGTTCCCGGCTCAGCCTTGATTTTTTGATCGACACCATTGATTGCAACAAAAAATCCCTTTGTTGCCCAGCTTGGCACCCGCACATGAAGTTCAAATTTGCCATTCCCCTTTATCTTAAGCGATGTTTGATCCGCTTTCGGGAAACTTGTTTGTTGCTCGACTCTGATTCCGCGTTCCGTCCAATGTAAAGTAGAAGGAATATACAGATTGACATATAGCTCCTGATCATCCTTGCTCTTAAAATAGATCGTATTCTGCAATTTGGTACTGCTCTCAATAGCCGTACCGTTGCAGCAGGTAAAGCCTTTCATATCAGCATTTCCAAACTGCTTGATAGATCCCGCGCGTAAAGGCACATGATAGGTATTTGCTGGACTATTTTCTGCAACGGAAGCTAAGATATGATTGTATAATCCACGTTCATAATAATCCATCAACTCTGCGCGCTGATCGAACATAAACAGGTCACTTGTCAATTTCAGCATGTTATAGGTTGCGCAGGTTTCGTTCTGCCCGCCTGCAGAAAATCCATTTTCATATAATGTCGCCGGCTCGCTAATAAAACATTCGGCATTAGCCGGATTTCTTGCCCCAGCCACACCACCGATACTATACATATAATCGTTGGTGGCTTTATACCAAAAGTTGTCTGCTATTTTATAATATTCAGGCTCATTGGACACCCGATATAGTTCCATACTGCCCACAATTTGAGGAATATGCTGATTGGCATGTAGCCCTCTAAAAGTATCTACATTTTTGGCCAGTCCATGTGCATGCGCTGCATTGCCGTAGAACATATCAATATTGTCAAATAAACGGGCGGTTTTTAAATAGTTCTCTTCACCCGTTATACGGTATAACCTCGCCATCACTTCATTCATCCCACCAAATTCACCGGCGATATAGGTATTCCACATTTTGATCAGTGTGTCGGTCGGGACTTGATTTAAACGTGTATACACCCAGTTGCCCATTCCCTGCGCGATCTGCAATGCTTTTTTATTTTCACTTACCTCATAAACATCCAACAGGCCGGCCAAGATCTTATGCAGGGTATAATAAGGAGCCCAAATTTGGTTTTTCTGCCCGCCATATTTTGCACCATGCTCGAGCATAATAAACTGATCTGGGGGATAGGCGCTGATAAAACCTAGCCCCCAGTTCCAATAATCGGTGCGGATTCCTTCGTCACTCAGGTCAGAATCATAAGCCGATTTACCGGGACCATAAGGTACCGCGGCAGGATCTGCGACATAGGCTTGCCCCGCTCCTTTCCCTTGCCTCGGCGCGCCCGACAACTTTGACAAGGCATAAAGCACGTTGACCATGGTATCCATCTTCTCCAAAAATTTTGACTGGAGCGCTTTATCATACCCTGTGCTCGCATACGCCTGTGCAATTGCCGTCAGGTAATGTCCTGTAGCATGACCCCGCAGTTTGATATCCTGACTGTCCCACACTTCCAAAGGTTTCGCACCTGCTGGTTGCTTCTGCCCAAACGCGTGACGAAACATATAAAGGAATGAATTGGGATCCGATTTTGCCAATGTATCAATGAATTTATCGCGATTTTCAATAAATTTGGTCTGCTGATGTTTTTCATCCGTATTCAGAGAAACTTGATCCAGGTGAAAAGGTGCCAGCTGCAGGCTGGGCAGGCTAGCTTTGGCCTTTCCTTTTACGGTGATGATTGCTTTGGGTTTCAGATCAGTCCCCGGAACTCGTCCGGTAATGGTGTAGGCCGTTTGTTGCAGGACGGTACTATTGTCTGTAGGTGCGGGCCATAACACACGTACTTTCGGCCCTACCATACCGTCTTTGTAAGTCCCGACGACGTAACTCGGCAATCGGGGTAGCTCACCAACCTCCGTTTCTACGTTGACATCACTGACACTGGTCAGATACGCATTATAAAGCTGCGCTTTATTCATTGGAAAGCTAGGCAGATCGTCCTCGGCTTTACCTTTAGCACTACGGTCTTCGTGCACACCTTTCAGCGCATTTCCGTATACCGTGCTGATCTGGTTCCGGCTCAGCGGCACACGATAGATCCGAAAATCGTGGAGCAAAGCATTTAAACTCGAATTGCCACCTACCAAAGATTTTCCGATATACAACGTCCTTTTGCTACCCGTTTGTCCGAAAACCGCGCTTAGTTCCTGTGGAATATCCTTAGCTTCTCCAACTGGCACAGCATCTAAATACGTCTGCATAGAACCCGCAGCTATATCAACCACAATAGCCAGATGCACCCACCTGTTTAAAGGGACAGCCGGCGAAACTGCATTTTTCGATTCGCCCTTCCTCTGGGAGATTATTCCCTGATATCCCTTTTTCAGATCCGTTCCTGTTGCTGTTGCAGCAAAATGCCGGGCTATATCCTGTCCGAAATCGAAGAAATATTGCTCCGGCTGAGCTGCATGTAAGTATAGCCAGCCTGTTATGCTGATGGATTCCAAATCGGAGAGCGCCTGCGGTGGCAATACGATAAAATCATCCTTTCCGCCAGCAAGAGACAATACTTTGGTGAATTGCTTATCTGCAACAAATGAAGCTTTTTCGCCCTGAAACTTGCCATGGAGTCCGTTCCGTGACCAGTCCTTTAAATCACCATTAAAGGTATAGCGTACCACCATACCCGTTTCACCAATACCATCCAATATTTGGTCTCCCCCCTGCGCCACAGCAACATCTATCGTTTTGATAAAAAGTATAAAAAGTGCTGCAACATATATCTTGTATCTTTTCATATCACTATCTTTGAGTTCGCCATAATGTTGTGTCCCCATCCTCTTTCCCTCAGGGTTTTCCCATCTCTAACCTACATTCAAAAATGGCTTGCGCTTTCTTATTCTTGTTAAATTGACATTTATAAAATTAATGACAATAGCGCATTATACATAGGTTTATTTTAGCCTATAGTCTCCAGATTTTAACTAGTGACCCTTTTTGCTACAATCTTAGAAGATCTGTCGTGTTGATTAAACCTTTGGGGAGAACGGTGAACTTGGCTGCTTCTTACCGAAAACATCTCCTATGAAAAACAAAAAGGTTCGGGGGTAATAATTACCTTCGGACCTTTTATGATTTAAACAACTTCATGATCCTTGGTTCAATCCGATCACTCAGGATATAAGCTATCGCGAGCATAAAGATGATCACAGCAGAGAGAAGCAGATATTTGTTCAGATACATGTACAGATGATTAAAAATAATAAAACCTATATGCTGATGAACCAAATAAAGCGGGTAGGTCAACATGCCAATTTTAACAAATATGGGCGAATTGATCGCCTGGAGTTTTTTACAGGAAACCAGTAACATAAGCAGGTAAAATACAACGATGGAAGCTCCAATAATATAAGGAGAAAAGCCACTGTGAAAAGTACGCTCCAGCCAATGAATACGGCCTACGGCAGCATCGATGGAAATGTACAGGCACCAGGGTAAGGCGACAACATACTGCATTTTTGGCCCATGCAAAAAAATCTGGCAAAATATAATTCCCGCAATAAAGTAGGCACTCCAATCCAATAAGAAGAATTCGTGAAGTGCATCATAAATTTCCGATGGACCAACAAAAAAGCGTAGACTGGACAATAGCAGCCAAAAATAAACGAGGTAATCCAAGCGTATTTTTATAAAGCGGTTCAGGATCAAGAATAACGCTATTATCAGGTAGAATTTCAGCTCCACATAGAGCGACCAATAGGCGCCATCAACATCTCCTTGTCCCAACAGTTTTTGCACCATGGTCAAATTGGCCAATAGCTGTACACATGTAACATGATAACGTGGGGCTCCCCAAAAATAGGTCACCACAAAAGTCATCATCAGGCAGATCCAATACATCGGATATAGACGCTTAAAGCGGGAGTAGCAGAATTTACGCAGCGAAAGATGCTTCATGGAAAAGGCAATTACAAAACCACTGATGATAAAAAATAGATCAACACCTAGATAGCCATATTTAACATATTCACCAACTCCCTCAAACCGTAAAAGAGACATATTCCCAGCCGCATATCCCCGATACAGATAATGATACAATACCACTGCAGTTGACGCGATAAAGCGAAATAGATCAATTTGGTAGATTCTTTTTGACTCTGACATTTGGCAGTAAATATAATCAATTATCTTCCCTGTTTTTCCAGCGTGGTTTTACATTCTTGAAGTTCATTTTATTTAGTTTTCTTTATTTTACTGCTTTACTGAAACAAAACTAGCCATGCATCGTTTAACAAAGATTACACCATAGAAAAAAATGGTTAATTTAGAGCATTAGAATCCAACTGCGTAGCAGTAGAAAAAAGAGAGCTATGAAATTCGAGTTATCATTTACTAATCAAGAGATTACTCCTTGGGGCAAACCGTTTTCTTCATACGGAGATTACACGTTCAGATAGGGCTCTTGGTCAAATTTTCGATTGGAAGAAACACCGGGTCAAGATGCGTATAAGCGTTATTATCGCTTGCGTAAATGAGGTAAAAATGGTTGTTAACTTTTGGCTCAGGGCTATTTTGGAGCAGAGAGCGTTAGCCTGAAAGCATTTTATGCAACAGAAGCTGCCTTAATATTCTCCAAGATAGCCTATAATCTAATGCCGCTATTCAGAATATTTATGATTTTACAGAAAACAACCTCCATCATCAACGTCATCTTGACGCGCTGAAAAATATCGTCGAAAAATACCCTATCCGTGAGATGCTGAAAACTTCGCCCATTTTAAATGAAACACTTCTTGATCATATCAATCAACATAAAGCCCAAGTCATTGCTGGATAAGCGATAAATGAAAGACGCGCCTGCCTTATAAAAAGGTTTTAAAATACGCTATTGTCTTGGAGAGCCCTTCTTCCAGTTGAACTGTAGGATTCCAGTCCAAGCTTTTCTTAGCTAGCTCAATATCTGGCTTCCTTTGCTGCGGATCGTCTTGGGGTAAAGGCAAAAATTTAATCTTTGATTGTGATCCGGTCTGCAAGATAACCTGCTCCGCCAATTGCAAAATAGTAAATTCATTGGGATTACCGATATTGAGGGGGCCAATAAAAGACTTTTCTGTAGCCATCATACGGATCATTCCTTCCACCAAATCATCTACATATTGAAAACTACGAGTCTGATTGCCATCACCGTAAATGGTAATATCCTTATGCTGTAAAGCTTGCATAATAAAATTTGAAACTACCCTCCCATCCCGGGGATGCATACGTGGACCGTAAGTGTTAAATATGCGAACAATCTTTATCGCAATATGATGTTGGCGATGATAATCCATAAAGAGCGTTTCAGCACAACGCTTTCCCTCATCATAGCAGGATCGAATACCGACAGGATTTACATTTCCCCAATAGCTTTCTTGCTGCGGATGAACCTGTGGGTCGCCATAAACTTCACTAGTAGAAGCCTGTAGAATACGAGCATTCACCCGCTTCGCGAGACCAAGCATGTTGATAGCCCCCATAACCGATGTTTTAATGGTTTTAATCGGATTATACTGATAATGAACGGGACTTGCCGGACAGGCCAGATTATATATTTCATCGACCTCAGCCAAAAAAGGCTCCGTCACGTCGTGCCGCACAAGCTCAAAATAGGGATTCTGCAACAGATGAACAATATTCGATTTATCCCCTGTAAAAAAATTGTCTATACAGGCCACTTCATTCCCATCGTTCAATAAACGTTCACAAAGATGGGAACCTATAAATCCAGCTCCACCCGAAACCAGAATTCTCTTTTTTAAGTTATACATATATCAATTTATAATTTCGAGGTTCTATCGATTAGATGTTGCGTCCATTAGCGGAATACGAAAGCCGAAACGGGAGCCGACATTTTCTTTTGACTCAAAAAAGAATGCTCCACCCCCACGCTGAATAAAATGATAAACTACCCACAAACCTAAGCCTTTACCTTTCTCACGCATAGGAGTAATCTCACTCTCCTCCTTCATTTGATCCAATAGCTGACGCTGTGCTTCCATACTCATTCCTACCCCCGTATCGATAATTTCGACCATAGCATCATTCCCGTGGCGAGACAAATTAAGCTTGATCAGGGAACCTTCGTGGCTAAACTTCACAGCATTAATTAAAAGATTTCTTAACATACTTTTCATGATATCTGCATCAAATAAGATCTGCAAACCTGGCTGTAATATTAATTGTATTTCGATTTTTTTCAATTTAGCTGTGGGTTGAAGTGTTTCCACCACACCTGTAATCATTTCATCAAACTCGATTTCCTGAGGCATATAACTTAACACGCCCAGGCTATTTTTCGTCCATTTGAGCAAATTGTCCAAGACACTAAAAAGCTGCTCGGCAATATCATTACCTGTATTGACCATATTGTCATATCCAATACTACTGCCCTCAGGACTCATGGTCAAAATATTTAAGATCATTTTGAGTGAAGAAATCGGACTTCGTAGATCATGTGCCAGAATAGCATACATTCTGTCCCGATTTAGTATTGCTTCCTGCAGTTGCGCCGTCTGCTTAGCAATTGTATTCCCCGATTCAATAAGGTTGATCTGATGTTTAATGCGTTGAAGCAATTCCTTTTTATTAAAAGGCTTTGGAATATAATCTACACCGCCACTGTCAAATCCCCGCACGACATCATCCGGAGATTTTAGGTTGGTAATAAAAAGCACAGGAATATGCTTATATTGATCCAAGGCTTTTAATTGCTTAGTGAGATCAAACCCGTTCGTCTCCCCCATCATGACGTCCATTAAAATAAGATCTACTCTATGCTTTTGCAAATTTTCAAAAGCCCCTCTGGCACCAGAAGCGGAGAAAACGTTGAAATGCTCGCGTTCTAAGATCTCTTTTAAAACAAAAAGATTAAGCTCAGAATCCTCTACTATGAGTATATTATACATTGAATAATCGATTTCCATAGATAATTAATAGCTTGTGTGGACATTAAAATTTATAAATCAATATTACAAGAATAATTACTTAGATCGTAGCAAAAATGTTATCTAACATCAATTTATTTTAAAATCAACCAATACAGGAAGATGATCACTGTAGTCAATATTTCCTGTTCTGTAATTTATAGCTTGTAATACGTCTCCAGAAAAGAAGACAAAATCTATGCGAAACAGCTTCATTAAATTACTGTAAGTATATCCATACCCATTACCTGCTTCGCGAAACGCATCCTTCAAATTTCCTTTAATTTTATGATAACTATATGAATTGGGGCTATTGTTGAAATCTCCGCACATAAGCATCGGAAAAGGGGATTTATCCATCACGCTTTTTAGATGATCTGCCTGAGGGCCTCTTAATCTAAAATTTCTTGATAAGGTATTGAGAGCACCCAGCCAATTTGCACTTCCGTTTTCCGCAGGAATTAGATCTCCTTTGACCTGATTCCAGTTTGTTGTCTGCAGATGGCAGTTGCCGATCCGAATTTTATGTTTCTTATAAGATAGATCTGCAAAGATCGCACAGTTAGGGCGTTCATCAAACGAAATGGTCTGTACCGAGTCTAACGGAAATCTACTTAAAATAGCAAGTTGACTGTGCCCTGAATTATTTCCTGTCATGATGAAATACTGAAACTGACCAAACGTACGCTTCAGTTCCGCCAGGGTACAATTAGCTGGAACTTCTTGTAAACAGAGTGTATTTATATGTTGTGCATCGATATAAGCTGCGATCTGATCCATAGATGATAGATTATAAACCATTTTAAACTCACGAACATTATACGTCGCTACACGTATATCCGTTATTTCCTCCGATCGTTCAGGATTGTTTTGAACGATTTTTGTAAAATAATGAAAGTTGGCCAATATCGCTATTAATGGGCAAATACTATACCAACTATGTTTATACAATCCAATAATTAAAAACACGAGATTACAGCATAAGAGGGCAGGCAATAACACACCGACCCATTGAAAGAAAACGGTCTTCTGTGGCGGGATATACAAGCCCAAAAACGAAAACGAAGTGACGAGTGCGACCAATACAACAATGCATCTCATCAATAATACCGAGATCTTGATCGGTTTATACGCTAGTTCTTCTGCCATATAGCAAAATTTAAACTTGCTTGCCAATAGGCAAAATTATAACAAAAGTAGTGCCTTTTCCTAATTCCGACGCTACAGTTATCTTTCCATTCATCTGCTCGATAATTCCTTTACAAATGGCCAACCCTAGGCCAGTGCCCTTATCGAGGGGATTGATCTTATAAAATCGCTTAAAAATAGAATCCTGCTTTTCTTTAGCAATACCGATACCGTTGTCTTTTACATAAAACTCTATATGATCTTCTTTTAAACAATAACCAACATGTATAACACCATCCGGTGGTGTAAACTTTAAGCTGTTATTAATTAAATTGACAAGAACCTGAATGACTCGCCCACGATCCAGCCAAGCCACTAATTCCCTTTCGGGAATGTCAAAAATTATCGCTGGTTGCTCATCATTTGGTAGAAAACTTAATGATAATTCATTCAGTATTCCTTTAAGGGAAACATCCGAATTCTTTAATCTTACTTTACCCGCATCCATCTGCGACATTTCCAGTACATCCGTTATCAACCGTAGCAGCTGATTGCTATTTGCATTGAGGAGCTCACCATACTCCTTTCGCAGCTCAGGATCTGGCGTATCGGCTATAATACTTCCAAATCCCATGATTGCACTGAGTGGAGTTCGAATTTCGTGATTCATATTGGAAATAAAGGCCGATTTTAAGCGCTCAGATTCCTCAGCCGCTTCTTTTGAACGCAACAGCTGCTCTTCGTAACGAAGCTGATCCGAGATATCCCGCTTGATGGTCCATACAATATCTTCGCCATTACCGTTTTTAATCATTAAAGAACTACATTCTGAGCCAATAATATCCAATTCCGGATACAGCGTATCACAACGATATTGATAATAACCCGAAGCAGAAATTATTTTTTGCACCGATAGGTCCCAAGCTTCTTCCGTTGTGAACTCCCGCAGGCATTCAAAGATTTTTAAGCCAGTAATATCTTCCTGTTCGTTCAGACCGTTTTGCTGTCGGCATGCCTTATTTGCAAAAGCCATTGTCCCATTTTTATGACAAGCAAAAATACTGTAGGGTGCTTTGTCAACAACAGCAAGCACCATTTCAAGTTCATTTCGATTCTTAATAAAATCGCTTACATTTTGGGAAAAACCATGTATAATATGAATATTGTTTTCAAGGCGTTTGGCATATTTTGTTGCCCGGACATAGGTAATGGGAGCATCGGCCTGATTTATACGATATTCGAGGGTTTTATGTTCAATTGCTTCATTATGCAAAAAGTTATACATCTCGTTTCGGTCATCTGGGTGAACGTGCGAGAGCAGCTCTTGCAAAGATATTGTTTCAGGATTTTCCAGATTTCTTTTTCGTAGATTCGAATAGCCATTGAATGTAAATTCTCGTTGTTGTAGATCATAAGTCCAATGACCGATCATAGCCACTTTTCCAACCTCAAGTTGTGCAGTCAATACCGATCTAAGGCGGTACTTCATGTTACTGCGTTGCGTAATATCCCGATATTGGCAAAGCAGATGTTCCTCGTCAAATTTATGAATGATGAACTTAAAATAGTACATTTGTTCATCTGTGGGCAGGTCGTAGTTTTGATTCGATGTCTCTCCTTTATGACGGCAAAAGGCAAGTTCCCGCTTAATCAGAGTCGATGTTGGCTGGGGAAATAGCGCCAAAATATCTTGACCGATTACATCAATATTAGGATTTAGAATGGGATTATTTGTTTTCATAATCGCGTCCACACAGATATTATCATTATTGATTAATAACAATGTATCGCAGGTTATCTTCAATACTTTCTCTAGGTATCCTAAATCATGTAATATTTTTTTCTCCATCATATTTTTAAAACTATTTCCTTTGAGATTTTTCCCATCCACCGATAAATCCTCTATTAAATAAGTAGTAGATACCCCGTATCACATTCATGTTCATAAACAGAAAGTAGTATGGAATATAAAATACTTTGTAACTATTCGGATCATCCTTCGTCGCATAACCCAAAAGAGCACAAATATAGAAAAGGCATTGGAGCCAGAAAATGACATTAAACACATTTAGCAATGATGAGCTCCAATATCCAAGAACTGCTGACAAAGGTAAAAGAGCGAATAGGGCAAAAGGTGTAACAGACCAACGCAACACACGATGTGAGATATATTGAAAAGTCAGCTTCCCAAATTTATATCCGTTTAATAGGGGCAGTAATCGCCCAATCGATTGCCATCCTCCAGCAGCGATACGCCTTTTCCGTTTTCCTTCCTCTTCCATATTCAGCGAACCATATTCAACTGCGTAAGCATCCGCTGTGTATGCAATACGGGAGCCATTTTGTGCGATGCGCATTGACAGCATAAAATCATCCAACAAGGTATCTTCTTCCATCACAGCGAAAAGAACTGTCCGTATGGCAAAGAGTTCCCCTGCAGCTCCTACAGCAGAATAAAATTTGAAGTCTAATTCTTTTAGTAGCGATTCATATTTCCAATACGCTCCTTCCCCTTTCGACGAAACTGTATCATCATCACTAAAAGCCACTCTTTTTTCACCCGAGACACAGCCAATTGTCGGATCATCAAATTGGCCTGCAATGATCTTCAACGCCTCTGCGTTAAGTAAACAATTCGCATCACTAAAGACCACAATTGGAGTCTTTACATATTCCATACCATGATTAACGGCGGCTGTCTTACCTTTCCTTAAGGGCGAATTAATAATTTCGACCATGGGATACTGTTTTAACAACTCATGACTATGATCAGTACTTCCATCAATAACCCACAGAATTTTTAATTTATCTGCAGGATAATCTAGTGCGAGGCAATTCAGCATTTTCTCTGGGATGACTGCAGACTCATTGTAAGCTGTAATAAACAAAGTCAATGAGGGAAGATTATTTTCGTCACTATTTTGATACGCTTCCTTCATTCTATTACGGTATGGAAATAACCTTGCCAATATAAAAATTACGATAGCATAACCGATATAGGTATATAGCACTAAGGATATACAAGTCCAGAAGACAAATTGAAGCATAGGCGGATAGAATTTAGACAAAAATAGACAATTATTTTTACTGAATCCTATTCGATTCCTCATCCTGGTAATGCTTTTTTCCCGAAAATAGCCCACCCATGGATGTTATCGCTTTGCGCAACCTAACAAAAAAGCTATTCGCAAGAGATCCGTCGGCAGAGATTGTATTCTGTCCCGTCATCGCCCGCGCCTTTGAACTTCTAATAAAATGAATCTTTCCATAGGCCTTAAGTCCCAAAGCCATTGACCCGTCTTCCCCACGTTTTATATCTGTCCGAAAATTAACCTTTCGCCCCAGCTCGGTCTTAAAGGAAAAAACCATCCCCCGCACGCATAATTCAGGCCTTTTTATAAATTGCAGGTTCAGGTAAATATCCCGAAGTCCTTCATAAAACCAAAGGAAAGTTCTCGACTGCCCAGCTTGGGGCAAGAAACTCCACAAACTGCATGTGGCTGATATACCTGGCCTATCTAATAATTTCACATGCATTTCAGCGTAGCTTGGGGGATACATGGTGTCTCCATCTACGCAAAGCATAAATTTACCCCGTGCTTGATCAAGACCACATTGCCTAGCAAAGCCCGGCCCCTGCTTTAGTTCATTGTGATAAGTCGCACCAAGTCGCTTTAAAAGTGATTCCGTTTGATCCGTGGAATTATTGTTAACGACAATTAATTCCATGGGCAAATGACAACGCTGTTCTGCTAAAGACCAGAGACATGCCAAAAGCTTCTTTTCTTCATTATAAGCGATGACCACAATACTTATAATTGGGTCAGAACTTGAAGAAAGCTGAATCTGTGCCCGAACCTTCTCGATAACATCATTATCTACAGAACCCACTTCTTGGTCATAGACCTTCGCATATTGTGTATACCATTTAGCCATCCTAGCGTCAATTATTTTATTAAACATTAAATTGCTTGCAGCACTTTATTCATCTGTTCGGCCCATGATAAGTCCAAAATACTATTTCGAATACAGGATGGGTCAAATTTTTCCTTCTTTAAAAATTCCAGTATTTTAGTGATATCAATAGCGGATTCATCAGGACTCGCTTTAAGTACATAAGGTTTACTGTCAAAATCAGCGTCAGATTCCGAATAGATAAAGGGAATTCCACGCGCGGCATATTCTCTATTTTTTAAGGTTTTTATGACCTGTATACCACTGCGATGACGGCCTAAACTACCGATTGCAAAGTTGGCCAGATTAAATATGGCATCCAATTCTTCTCCCCAAAGCGGACCGTGTAAGACGACGTGTTGCTGAAGATTGAATTGTGCTATCGGTTCCAAAATAGATGAGCGTTCACGTTCGCCGGTAAATTGCCCCACCAAGTGAAAGATAATTTGGCAATCAGGGTGACTTTGTTTATAAATACCAAGCCCGCGAACCAGCCGGTCAAATCCATGCCAATAATGTATTTCCGCAACGCCCAGCAAATGGATCGTTCGTTTTTCTGCTCCTTCCTGCGGTTTACGAACTGGAATGGCACTGAAGTCTATCCCATTGGAGATAGATATCGCTCGCTGCCCAAAAATTGTTCGAGCATCAGAAAAAGTGACAAAAGCATCCAATTGTTTTGCTAGCTTTTTACGATAAAGACGATCGACCGCCAATTCGAGGCGCATGCGCAAGGTGACATACTCCTGATCATAGGGATAAGTCGGAATCTCCATTAACACTTTTGCGCCCGAAAGCCGCATCATCTTCACCATGTTTAATGTGAAAGGATTGGCATTATGGTCAGACCGGATATAAATCAGTTGGAACTTATTTTTCTGTACGTATTCTGAAATCGCCCGATAGTCTATCCGTTTACGTATTTTGGCTATTGGCCCTCTACCGAAATCCACAAGAATCTCGTTTCCAACCTTCCATACGCGCGAACCGTCAGCCTCTACACTGTAATAACATAGTATAACATCCACACCGATAAATTTCAAGCCATTAATTTGACCCCATATTTTTTTACTTATACCATTATGTTCGCTAAAACCATGGAATACTAAAAAAAGTACCTTATACGATTTATCTTTCACTGGGACCTTCACGTTCGACTGTTTTTAAATACTTTTGATGCTGGACTGGAAAATACGAAAAGAATATGAATACAAGAAATTGGTTTCTTTTTATTATGTTTGAAAAAACGAAAAATCACATTCGTTTATTTAGCCAGATATTAAAAACACTACATGAAAAGTTTATTTTTTCTCATTTATATTTTTGTATTAAGTCTTTTTTTCGGCTGCGTGAAAAACAAAGATTTATATCATCCCCCTGCAAATTTAACGCTTTCAACTAAACGTCTGGAAATAGGATTTAACGAAGAAAATGTGTCTTTCACTATAAAATCAAATTATCCTTGGACAATTTCGCTCTCCAGCACAGCTTTAAAAGCAAATACACTATCAGGAAGTAAAGGCGAGGAAGCAACGGTTCTCCTTACAGTAGCGGAAAATAATGAAGAGGACAGAAATTTTGCTGTGACTGTAAAGTCTGATCGCGAAGAACAAACCCTAAACATCAGGCAGCTGGGTAAAAATTTGGCGAAGACAGCTAGCGATATTAACATCTCAAAATTCGATTTACTGCCAGACCATAATGAGAATATCCATATTCCAATTTCTTATTTTAAAGATGGACAGTTTTTAGGAGATCAGCAAATTAATTATTATCAGGCCGATCTTTCAGGTCTAGTGGCGTCTTGGCAGTCAAATGCAGTCAAAGTAATGGTAGAAGAAGCTGTTCAGGTGAGTGGTGAAACTAAAAATAACTTCTTAAAGCCAATTAATTTTAAGTTCTTTGCTAAAGATAACAGTTACAAAGAGATTCAAATCAAAATTAGGAATGCAGAAAAGCCATCAAGCTTACCCTTACTAATTTTGACAACAGATGATAATAAAGATATTACAAGCAAAGAAATTTGGAGCAAGGGTAAATTCAAACTTGACCCTCAAGGTCATACTAGCATCCATTCGTCGGCCGGCGTAACTGAAATTCGAGGCCGTGGTAACAGTACATGGGGATTCCCCAAAAAAC
This sequence comes from Sphingobacterium sp. UBA6317, assembly GCF_002440385.1. Classification (NCBI taxonomy): domain Bacteria; kingdom Pseudomonadati; phylum Bacteroidota; class Sphingobacteriia; order Sphingobacteriales; family Sphingobacteriaceae; genus Sphingobacterium; species Sphingobacterium sp. UBA6317. The sequence continues at coordinate 25,170 of NZ_DJTD01000017.1, forward strand.
CTTATGCACTTAAACTTCAAGATAAAGCGGTGGGTCCATTTATGGGAATGAATGCCCATAAAAGATGGGTATTACTAGCAAACTATGCTGACAAAACAAGTTTGCGAAATCGCATTGCCTTTGAGTTGGGAAAAAAAGCAGGCCTAGCCTGGACACCAGATTCAAAATATGTAGAGGTTATATTAAACGGAAGATTTTTGGGGAATTACTTACTAACAGAACAGATCAAGATTGACGCTAAAAGGATAGCTATTGAAGAAGTTGATAACAAAGAAAGCAATCCCGAGAGGATTACTGGGGGCTGGTTATTGGAAGTAGATCGTTATTATTCAAACGGTGAAACTCGCTACTTTAGACCAGCGATTTCTCAACTTCCGATCATTGTCAAAGAACCCGAAGATGCCAATGATCTTCAAATGAATTACATAAACGATTACTTCAATCAGCTCGAGAAAGTAATTTATCCGAGTTGGCCAAAAAACACACAATTCTATCAAGAAAATGCAGAGCTAGCGGGCATTCCTGATAGTAGTGAATATGGCAAATTGATCGATATCAACTCGTTCATTAATTATTGGATAGTCCAGGAACTTACCGAAAATAGAGATAGTCGTCTTCCTGGAAGCGTTTACCTATATAAAGGAATCAACAAAAAGTTGTGTATAGGCCCATTATGGGATTTTGACCAAACTACTTTCTTAGGGTCACAGTCCTGGCTGCATGCCGATTACATACCAACCTCATCAGAATACACAACATTAGAATATAGAGCACTTTATTATAAACAATTATTTCGGGATCCGAAATTTAGAAAGAAAGTCAAGGAGCGCTGGGAGACATTATATGGCGCTTTTTTAAATGGAATCCCAGCTTTTATTGATCAAGAACTTGCTAAAATATCCGAATCTTTGGATCAAAACTGGATCGACGTTGGCGAAGCAGAAACTATGGGCATCTGGGGTTTAACTGCATCTGAAAAAAGTAATGGCGGACGCAATCATGATAAAAATTTAAAAAGTAGCGAAGCAATTTTACGTTTGAAAAAGTACTTTTTGCAACGTTTAAATTGGATGGATACACAGATAAGAAAATGGTAGCCTTTATTCAAATGAACTATTTACGTAAAAATGCCAACAGCAGATTGCGATATCCTCCGAACCAAATCATTAAGATCACAGAAAAAAGATAAATAGCAGTTTTGAGCACTAATCGAAAAACTAAATTATCGGACCAATGGTACCCTACAACCAAATGAAAAATGAGCCCAAGCAGGAGTGCAAAAAAGATGGGTCGCCATAGGCTATTGAAAAAGCCAACCATACTCCGTTTGAAAACCACCCGATACATTAGCCAGTAGGCCTGTACAAAATTGACATTAAATGTAACCAATAAACACATGGCTACTGCGTCAATACTTTTAGCATAAAATACACCAAATAGTATTCCCGCAACATTCAATATGGCCGAAAACAAACCGCATATAAACAGACTTTTCGTATCTCCTGCTGTTTGAAAAATGGAGCCCGATGACGAGAGGACCAATTGGATCCCTACTGTTAGACTCAATATTTTAAAAGAAGGGATAGCTAATCCCCACTGCGGTCCAAAAAATAATAAAATAAGTTCATCAGCCGAATAAAACAAGAAAGCGGATAATGGAAATCCGATCAGCGACAATAGGCTGGTTAATTTTAGATTTGCTTCATAAAGATAGCCATTATCCTTTCCCTTCTGACTTAATATCGGATGGATTACCGGTGTAATTACCTGCGTAATATTCTGAAGTGGCAGGGACATTAATCGATAAGATTTATCATAGAACCCCAGCGGTACCATGCCCAAGTATTTACCAATTAATAGGGTATCCGAATTTCTGCTGAAATAGTTGATAATATTAAATAAAAACTGAAAAATAGAATAAGAAAATAAAGGCCGAAGAGGTTGAAATGGAAAACGTAGGCTAAATTTTAATGGATACTTTAAATATGAAATAATAAAAATCAATAGTGATGAGAATATCGGATTTAAAATAAGCGCGTACCCCCCCATTCCTTTAAAGGCAGCAATTATAGATAGACCGCCGCCGATAATTTGAACAATCAAACTTCGTAAAGCGATCGATTTAAATAACCTATCGCGAAAAAATAAGGCATTAGGAACTACAGTAATTCCCGAGAAAAATAGACTTAGCGCCAGTAATTGGCAGATTGGTTTCAATTGGGGCTGTGCATACCATTTTTCAATAATTTCAGCAGACAAAAAGAATAGTACTGACAAAGTGATAGCAATATATACAGACAGCGAAAATAAATAGCCTAATGCCTTTCGATCCAGCTCTTTGTGCTGTATAACTGCAGGAGACAGTCCGAAATCAGCTATTAAATTTAGAAAAGCAATCGCCACCGTAGCTATGGCCACTACGCCAAACTGATCTGGTGCGAGCAATCGTGCTAAAACCGCGGTAACGACTAGCGAAATCACCAAATTCGCATATTTGGCCAATGCCGTGAAAAATACCCCAGAAACGATTTCCTTTTTTATGTTATCCATGCAAAAAGCCTTTCTTAAACAGTAGAACTCCGATCGTTTTAAATGAAACATATCTTCGCCAATGCGTTAAAACCAACAGAAATACTTTCCAGCGTTCAGCGATCGATAGCACATGTGCTTTCCATACCACTGCGTCCAACATACGATGCAGATACAACTCAATAATTTGTCTGCTATCCGAATACTTTCATCCGTACTCCCTCAAACGCCGGGCAACTGTGAAGTAACATGTTATATTAAAAAGTTTTAATCGGCTTGTCATAATGGAATCCGACCTGACACGCCTCTGAAAAAATTGCTGTGGGATATAAGCAACTCGAGCTGCCGCTAGATACAATAAGACTGTAAATAACTCATCCTCATGCACAATACCTGGTTCAAATCCAAATCCATTACGATCAAGTATGTCTTTACGAATTAAATACATACAAGCTGAAGAGAAAAAGTCGTCTGTGTTCAGTTGCTGTTGCAATGCGTCCGGCCCACTAAAAACAGTATAAGCCGGCATTTTTTGTCGGGAATAATTAAAATCCTTTAGTATGGAGCTATCGGAATTATCCGCAAAAACCGAAGCATCAAAATAAACAAAATCGAGGTCTTTCTTTTCACAATAATCCAAACACATGGATAGTGCATCTGCACGCAGCAGGTCATCACTATCCATAAAATAAATATACTGGCCGTTCGCAAGAGAAAGGCCTCTATTTCTGGCAGCAGATAGGCCTTGATTTTCCTGGGAAAATAATTTGACACGGTTATCGCATGAACTCCATTTTTCCAGTATCGAGAGACTTTGATCGGTCGAACCGTCGTTGATCAGTATAAGTTCAACATCAGCATATTCCTGATGAATAATGCTCTGTATAGCCTGATCAACATACATAGCTGTATTATAAACAGGCATTATAATGCTAATCAACGGTCTTTCATTCATGGTTTGATCCAGGCATTAAGATTAAAATCGTACTTTTTCACAATTTTGGCCGGGTTTCCAACGACAACACTATATGGCGGAACATCTTTTGTAACCACAGAGCCCGCGCCTATTACAGCATGCTCACCTATGCTAATACCTGCTAAAATAACGACATTCCCGCCGATCCAGACATCGTCAGCAATCGTCACTGGAGCGGTGCTGACTCCTTGGTCTGCAATAGCTTTGGTCACATCTTCATATGCGTGGTTTAATCCTGAAATAAGAACATTTTGACCGATATTCACTTTATTACCAATCGTCACTGGCCCAATGATCGTATTCGAAATTCCTATTCGGCTATTGTTGCCGATAAATAAATCGCCGACAGCGTTATTCAACACAGCAAATGACTCGACCACGGATCGAGACCCTATAATACATGTACGAAAAGGAACCAGATCACGACGCACACTACCATAAATCACCGAACCCGTCCCCCGTTTAACATAAAAAAACTGCAGCATACGAACATACCATCGCGGCCGTGTACGCACAGGATTCATGATAAACCAGTGCAGTAAGCGCTTGAACTTAGGATGATTATGAATGTACGCTTTCATATATTGCTAATGTATGTTTCCCTGTATGTTGCCACCTGAAAGCTTCGCTTCGCGCCAAACCTTTACTAACAAGCGAGCCATAGAACTGTGGTTCATCTTCTAATTTCAACATGCCTGCTGCAATGGATTTGATATCCATCGGGTCCGTATATACCACATTATCCCCGGCTACCTCAGGAATAGCAGATGTATTGGAAGTAACTACAGGTGTACCACAAGCCATAGCTTCAAGCAAGGGAAGTCCAAAACTTTCCCGGACAGAAGGATACAAAAAAGCAAAAGCACCATTGTAAACCTCAACCAATTTGTCATGAGCTATATATTCTTCGACTACAATAAAATCTTTTATTGTCAACAAATCAAGTTCTTTTAATAGTTTTTCCAAATATGTATGATCTAAATCGGCCAGGAGCAACCTTTTCTTGTATTTGCTTCCCTCCAAATAAAAAGCATAAGCCATCAAGGTGTTCCTCAGATTTTTTTTGGGATCGGTATTACCTAAAAGAAGCCAAAAAGCCCCCTTCTCAAGCTTTAAAAACGTACTTTCCGAAGGTATATCCATCAATTTAAATCTTGAACTTACACCATTATATACTGTGATAAGTTTTTTCTGTAGATGCGGAAAGGCCGCTTCGATATTTCTTTTTTCAAAGTTAGAGACAGTGATGACGGTATGAACCCTTTTCAATACACGTGGCACGACCCAACGCCTATAGATACGGCCCAAGTTTTGATACATGGACGAATTGCTACCAATCTTTTTCTCCATAAAGATGATATCGTGCAACGTAAGTACCAAGGGAATAGATAACCCCAATGGGGCAGTGTTGGAGGTACAGTGCAGGATATCCGCATTGCTGGTTTTAATAAGGTTAGGTAAGAGAAGTTGCTCCCAAATAAAATAATTAGAGCTTTCCAAAACTTTAATCTCAAAATTTGCTGAACCTTCCAAACAGCGGTCCTCTCCCGGTCCAACAGCAATAATATACCGGTTAAAGGTATCCAACTTTTGAAGCGCACGGATTACTTCCAATGCCACAAAATCCATCCCGTGTTTATTAAGGCGAAAGATTCGTTGTGCCTCAATTACTATAGTCTTCTTTTTTTTCGCCATGCGGTGTATGCACAAAAGTATTACGTCCCGATTTGATTCCCATAAAGCTACGTAAGATTGCCATAAAAATAAATGGTAATTTTAAAAAGCAGAGCAGAGTCCTGCGCGTATAAAATCTATTAGGTATAGCCAGAGCAAGTGACACGATAAACAAGCCATAGAGTATAAGCCATTTATAGGCCAATGCTGGAGCTACCAAATAGACGATACAGCCCAAAATAGGAACCATCCCGAGCAAAATAATGCGGGGCGGAATCGACCATTGGATCAGTTTGTCGAGCATAGGCCAGTTGCGGGTACGAATTATCGTACGAAATCGCTTCAAAGTATTCAAAAAAGTGTCAATTTGAGCAGCAATCCATCTTTTTCGCTGATTGGATAGATCGCGACGGTTCTGTACTTTCTCGTCTAGTACATACACATCTTCCAAATAAACCGTAAATATCTTATCTAAGAGCAAATAATACTCCAGCTCTTTATCCTCACCCATGGAGCTTATTTTAGCCATCGTATTTTTAAACCACTTAATTTCAAACAACATGCCCGAACCCGTCAATGCGGCGGGTAACCCCAGGTTCACATGCCCCTGCCTAAAAATTGAATTATTTATTTCCTCACTGATCCCATCGAGATAGGCCGTATCGGTATTGCTATTTTTTGCTATGCGATGTGTTTGGATAGCAACCGCGCCAGATGCAAAGCAATCGTTGACAAGTGCTAAATAATTTGGAGAAACCAAATTATCAGCATCCAATATAACCACGCCATCAAAATCTTCTTCTTTGATAACGTTCATTGTCAGATTTAGAGCAGCGGCTTTGGATCTTTTTTCATACGTAGGAATAAGTATTCGAACGCCTAAATCTTCAAGTTCCTGGTTTGTCTCTCTCGTCATACCATCAGAAACAACGATAATTTCGAAAAGCTCTTTTGGATAGTCTTGTTTTAAAAAAGAACGTATGCTATCAACGATTACTGCATCCTCCTTATATGCTGGAAATAGGATAAGAAATCGATGTTGAATATTCGATCGTTCAAAGAATAATTTCTTAGGAATGCGAAAGCCGACTGCAAATACAAAGAAATACATGATCCAAACCAGGAAAGGAATAAAAATCAATGTTTCAATAATAAACAAAACCGTTCCCATCAGCTTAGATTCTTTTTAGAAAATAATTTAATCCCAGACCATGTACCTGAACATACTGAACCAACATGCCTCCACTTACCATAAAAAACAAATTTAATTAATCTTATGCTATTCGCTATCCCAATAAGATAAAAAACAGCCAAAATCCGGTTTATTCCCGACCTATTTCGATAAGCAAACAACAAGCGGTTGCGTGTCAGATAAAATGTTTTTAATGGGGAGTCCTGACCTGTCGAAGCACTTTCTTTATGAAATATATGAGCACCTGCAAAATATACTAACTTATATTTTTTATTAATCCGACAGCTCCAATCCAGCTCCTCATAATAAAGAAAGAATAGCTCCGACATTACACCAATTTCCTTGATAATTCTGTTGGGTACCAACATAGCAGCACCATGTAAATATGGAATCTCAGCACAGTTATTATATTGTCCTCTGTCCTGTTCCCGATAACCGATCTGTTTATTACGTAGGGTAATTGATGTCAGCGGTGTACACCCAGCAAATTGGATCATTCCCTTGGGTTGATAATACATTATCTTAGGTGAAATTCCACCTACTTGTGAATCGAGCGCAAATACTTCTAACATGCCCAAAATTTCGCTATCGGCGTTTTCTGGAAGCAGTGTATCATTATTTAAGAAATAAATAAATTCACCAGTAGCGATTTCCAGCCCCAAGTTATTTCCTCCTGCAAATCCCAGGTTCATTCGGTTATAATAGCCTTTGATATTAGGAAATTGATGTTTGATCAGACTATATTCATCTTTTAACGAACCATTATCGATGACAATAACCTCATATGCAAAAGATAGCCTCGCATTCCGAATACTTTCCAATAAGGAAATGGTATCGGCCAATCCATTGTAATTGACCGTTATGAAAGATATTTTATACGGTTCTGATGTCATCACTCAATTTTTTGTCCAAATAAGGCGAAAGCATAATAACCCCCATTAGAATGTATACGGTCTGCCCAGTAGGCATTTGATGGAGCACTTCATTCGCATACCCCGCGACCATAATTCCTGCAAGTCCGGCTACAGAAGCCATTGCAATAGACTTGATCCGCCTATCTTTCAGTCGAAATAGCACGTAATATGTGCCATATCCCAATATCGTGAGACATAAAATAATATAGCAAATAAGACCGAAGATCCCCGTTTCTACCCATATAAAAACGAAGGAAGAATCTGTTGCGATACCATGTATTGCATCTCCTTCATTCGCATGTTTAGACCCGCCCAATCCTATACCAAACGGATGGTCGCCCATAAAGGTTCGCATTTTTTTCTGGTTTTCCAAGCGAACATTAAAGGAAGCATCCTTTGAAAAAGAGAAAGCCGTCCGCATACGACGGATATCGGAACTGCTATTGCCAATGGTCGTTAAATTAAAGAAAGCAAAAGCCATTATTAATAAAGAAAGACCAAAGATTATCCACTTCCACTCCTTTACAAGGACAATGAAGAAAGCAAAGCCTGCAAAAGGAACAGCAATAGCGGCCCTTGTCCCGGATATCATTAGCCCGTAAGCCGCAAAAGCGACAACAAAAATGTAAAGAAAACGTCTTTTTGCCTGCTTCTCATAAATAGCTAAGATCGTAAAAACTACCACAGCCAAGCCCATATGGCAGCCAAAGTTTGCTGCATCACTGAAGAACGAAAAGTAGCGGATCCCACTATAAATAACATGCGTATGAGCGCCGAATGTATATAGCCAAGCAGACTCGAATCGGTCTAGTCCGATATATTTTTGGCCTATAGCCTTCAAAGCTCCCAAAAGAACAAGTATGCCCCAAACTTTAAAAAATAAGCGCAATTTGGAAATGTTATCCAAACTAATAAAGACCAATAATTGAAATAAGACAATATGCATTCCAATGCTACGGACTGTCGTAATCCAGTTCGCAAAAGTGGACATTGGATTTACAATCTCCAGCATGCAATAAAGCATCCAAAGGATGGAGATCAGGAGGAAAGAATTAAAGTAAACCTTGCCTAAAGGATTTCCCCGAATAAAATGTAAAGCAAGCGAGAGAAAATTAAATAAGATCAAAAGATCGAGTATGACCCCTACCGGAAGTGGGAATGTGATGTAGCGTCCAAAACCCATCACCAGGTAGGATACAATATACAATAGAAAGAAACAACTTATTGGCGAAGACAGCAGCACCATAACAACCAACAGAAATACAGGCAGCATATAGAACACCATAGCCGATGACACACCTGCAAAAATAAAAATGCAAGTTCCCGCCAGTCCCCCGAGTATGAGAAACAGCAAAAGCAAATGCCGACTGCTTATCATGGACTTTGTATGATCAAACTGCATCATAGCCCACTATTTTCCCAACGATGTCAGACCAAAATTACCCAATTGATATTCCAGACGTCTCAAAAAGGTAAACGGAGGCAACATTCCTGTAAACTCTTCCACAACATATTTTTCAGCGTTCATCAGGCAAATTACGATTGGTTTACCGGCAGAACGTTGCAATAGATCTGCAAACATCAACTCATCTTCTGTTTTCCATACCGAGTCAGCTCTTAATACCAATAGCGTAGCCATTCCTCGCTCTAGAAATAGAGAAGGGATAGGACGTAATGCCATAGAGCCATGCTTGACTAATGAAATATCATAATTGCCCAGTTTTTCCGCCCACGTATCATCCACTAGATATTCCCTCGATTCGGCACTAAAATCAGTTCCTTCTTTATAGGCTAGTACATTAATACCCAATCCCTTCCAATAGTTTGTTAAAATATCTGTCAGTGAGCCCAAATCTAGTGTCGAAGAGAACTTGACGATGTTGATAAAGTTTATCGGATTCGAGTTGTTATAAAAACCATATAACCTATTGGCCAAAACATGGATCGCTCTTTCTTCAATTTTATGCTGTTTTGCACCGTTATTACCAAGCTTTGGCAGCGCTGCAATCACTTTCCCTTTTGTAATACGTTCAGTTCGCGTTTTATCCCTTAGCGTACGGTCAAAAAGTTCAATAATAAGTAAAATACCGAGTATAAATGCTACAGTCCCAAAAAAGACAGCAAATACAATCAATTTTCTGCTATGCGGAAGTGCATTTAACGGAAAGCTTGCCGGATTGATCACTTTTAGCGTAGCCGAATTCATTTCCAAGCTCTTTAATCTCAACCGCGCGGCATTTAAACTGGATAAGATTGACAAATAAGACTGCTCGGTAAAGGATATACCACGTTCCTTACGTTTTAAGACAGAGCCAATAGGTGAATATTGGGTGTATTTATGATCCAGTTCCTGCTTAAAATCACGGGCGACATTAAGTTCCGCCTCCGAGCGTTTGAAACGTAGAAGTTCTTCTACCCATTGCTTTACATAATTTGCATTTGGATAGCCGTTTTTAGTATATTTTTCCGCTGTATATTGATCCATAAACGAACGGAAGCCCTTCTCCTTTTGATCCAATTCATGCGACAGTACATCTAGATCAGCTCCGCCCTGTTTTTGCTTAAGAGAATCTACACTCAACGTCCGTATCTTTGAAATATTATAGTTGATGTCTGCAATCTGATTCATGCGTGCCAAAAACTCTGTATTATTTTTGATCGCACGCATATTGGCATCCATTCCCGACTCCAATTGTTTTATAGCTGCTTGTGCACTGTTATAAACAAATAAAACATCCTGATGCCGTAGTTCATACTCTTTATCCAATAAAGCAATTGCTTCCGTCTGTTTATCGTAATTGATCACCCGGTTTTCAACGTTATACATTGTCAAAGAATCTTCCTGTCCGCGAAGTTCCCGGCCTATACGTTCAAGCTCAGCCTCGAAATACCGGATGACATTGTTGGTACTGCCGAATTGCAAATTGGTATATTCGATCGCAAAAACTTTACTCAAAATATCCAATGTCTGAAAAGCAACCCCTGGATCGTTTGCCTGATAGTTGATCTGTAAAATATCGCTATTGTCTACCCTGTTGATCTTAATATTTTCGCGGAGAGCATTATAGCTGAAATAAGGATGGTTCCAGTTGAAAAGACCGTAGACAAAATTATTACGGTCTGCTTTCTCATATTTTTCCAAATTCTTTACCGTATTCTCTTCCGAGCTCTTATCAATCAACTTCTGTACGTCTTTGGGGGTAATTGCGACAAGCTCCTTGTAATGTTTTGCGGTAATATATACATTATCTTTAGTAGGATCGCCGTGAATCATAAGCCGTGCATAAAGCTGCATAGAAAGCCTTTTGATCGTTTCCTTCGAATTAATGGTATTGATAATATTCTGGATCGAATTATTTAACACGTTCCAGTCTTGCGAAGCATTGGATTCTCCCGGATCACTTCCATAACTTGAAATAACACCTGTATAAATTGTAATATCAGTCTTATACTGCCGATCCATTTGACGAGTCAGGTAGATCGCCAGCAAGGCAAAACCTAGCGGCAAAATCAACAGCCACCACTTAATTCTGAAAATGGCCCGAAAGATATAATGGAAAATATTCATGATGCTATTGGCTTATAATTTTTGTCTTACTCAGGATTTCTAAGGTAAGGATTTCATTGGTAATAATAGATTCGTTGGTTTTCAGAATTTCATAAGCCTCTGTCTCCAACTTCTTTGCTGTATTAAGATCGCTTATATTTGCATTGCCTGACTTAAATTCATTCTCAGTCATTTTGTAATTCGCTAAGGCGATATTGTAATCTTCAATTTTTTTCTTGAGTGTAGAAAGAGCTGTTTTTACTTTCGTATAGGAGTTGACGATACGGATACGTTGCTCATCAAGCCATTTGTCCAATTCCAGCTGCGTAAATCGCTGTTCCATCTTCTGACGTTTGATTTTATTGCCTCGATCGAAGAGATCATCCAAAGGAATATTCACTCCGGCAGTTCCGTAATAGGAGCTTTGGGTTACACCAGAAGACTGATAGAAAAGAGGAGTATATTCATTCGTAAACGCTGAATTAATCGCGATATTGCCATACTGCCAAGATCCACCAACCCTGAAATATTTTAACCAGCTTCTCTTTTCTGTTATCAACTGATTAGCCTGAGCCTCCATTTTTGCCTCATACATTTCCACGCCGGGACTTTGTTTGGCATTTTGATAGAGGGTCTCCAAGGACGGCAATTTCAGCTTTGTAAAATCAACCATATCCGTTGGGTCCATCACAGATTGTGCTTTTAGCAATAGGCCGAATGCTACTAAACACAACAGCAAAAAAGCTCTTTTAAGCAATAAGTTCATCGAAATAAATATTTATGTTATTAAACATCCGCCTTTTGGATGAATGCGGAAAACGTCTTATATAATATTTTTAAATCCATCCAGACTGAATAATGCTGTGCATAATCAATATCCAGTTTTATTCGTTCCTGATCAGACATACTTCCATTATCGCCCCGCTTTTCAACCTGCCATAGGCCCGTTATACCCGCCGGAGCCATAAATCGCTCAACACTATCGTCTGTCGTCAGCATTTCGGCTTCATAGAGTGGCAAGGGCCTATTACCCACAATAGACATATCGCCTTTAAGTACATTAAACAACTGGGGCAGTTCATCAATGCTATATTTACGGAGAATACGCCCGACCTTGGTTACACGTGGATCTTTCTCAAGTTTAAAGAAAGCCGCTTTTTTTTGTCTTCCAGCACTATTAGTACTTTTTACAACAGTATCATCATCAATAAGTACATCACGTAGCTCATCTGTCGTAAAAAGTTGCGCATCACCATCGCTTATCATAGTGGCGACAGTGCTACGATTAACGCTCAACGATGCATCCGCATATTGATTAAGCGCCATATATTCCTTTAGACGCTTGTCAGCATCCGGGTACATGGATCTGAATTTATAAAAATCAAACATATAATAGCCAGATCCTATCCGTTTCGACTTATAGACTGCCGAACCTTTACTTTCCAATTTGATGGCAATATAAGCGATTGCCAGTATCGGAGAAAGTAAGAGGATTAAAATCGAAGAAACTGCAATATCAAACAATCTTTTTCCCAGCGGAATTCCTATTTGAGGAAAAGAAGTGTTTGCTGTTTCAAATTTTTCAGTCTGCGTTGTCGCCTCAAAATATAGCCTTATGTATTTTCTAATTGACTCAAAAACATCTGCATGCGCCCGTGGACTAATGGTATTTGTAATACCAGCCTCAAAATAAGATTGTTTCTCAAAACGCGAAAGATCATTTCCTATCAAGATCAGCAATGTATCTTTTCCATGTTGGACAAGCTTTTTCAACCATGATAAATCTTTACTTAGGCTTTTGCTTTTCTCGTAGAATACCACAGAAAAAAACTGCCCTTCTTGCTCTTGAAAATACATATCCATGGCTTCGAAAGAATCAAAAAACTTCAAGTCAACACCCAAGATATCTTGGACTTGTTGATGAAAATAATCAAAAGTTTCGAGATTATCACCAAAGTATATATAATCGCTATATTGAGGCATTATTTTAATGCTTTTTTAATCCGTAGTTTTAATTCAAGGGGATTGAACGGTTTTAATATAAAATCATCAGCGCCGGCTTCGAGTAAGCTTATTCGCGTATTGGAACTATCCTCGCCAGACAAAAAGATAACCGGAATATTCTTTAGAAACTCGTTTTGCTTAATCATAATGAGCAAGTCGTATCCATTCATCTCCGGCATGGTATAATCCGATAAAATTAAATCCACGACATTTCCTTCCTTCAGCCAATTATAGGCGTCCATCGCATTGCTAAAGAAACGAAAGTCATAATCTGCACTTAAATAAAGTGTAATCAACTGACCAATTGCTGGTTTGTCATCAATTATTAGAATCTTTTTTTTCATGACGTCTTCAGAATATAATGGTTTAGGCGTATGGATTGCGTTATTTAAGCGATCTCCATATACCAAAGTACTCCTTTCTAGTAGACTACTTTGGTACATGAAGATGTTGCAAATTTTATTATTTCCTATGTAGATACCAATCTGTATTTTGGCTACCACCGCTCGTCGCCCAAGATTCAAAAAGCGGGTACGCAGTGGTAATCGCCTGTCCTTCGGACGGATATACAAAAGATACTGGAACTAACAAACCAAATGGTTCATTCGCTTTTGTCTTAAACGGATCGGTAGCCGACAACAGGTTGCCTGTTTCCTTCAATACCAAACTTTTATTGATTTTATCGGTCGCTTTATAACCAACGAGGTGTACCTCATTTCGGCCAGCAAGGTTTTGGTTGAAGTTTACAATAAAGGCATTTAATGTCCCATAAGTAAAGTTATCTATTGGTGTATTAAACTCAACAGTTACGATCACCTCAACAGGCGAATATTGGCCAGATTGAGTCGAGATAAAACGTGTATCCGACACACCGAAAGCTTTATGCGCATCATCCCATAATGGAAGCACAGCATACGTTTGTCCGGATTCCGTACCATTTGCGCCAAGAGGCAAAGCGGTACCTACCAAATCTTTGCGTGAATACGTTACACTTTTGACATTTCCCGTTGCGATACCATCAAGCTGCACAGCGGTCGAAAAACGGATCGAAGCACCTATTGATCTTAATTTTGCTTTCAAGGCCACTTTAGTCACTTTATTCGCTGTATTTTGAAATTTGGTAATGTTCATATCCAACACACAGTCATTCATGTCGTAGTCACCTTTAGCGGGCCACTTATCTTCGAAGATGTAAGAATAAGTACCCAACTTTACTTCAGTAACCGTTTGATCATTTGGGTTACCACCAGAAGCATTATTACCACCAGCATTACAGGAAGTCCCTGCAATCACCACCGTCGACTTATCGTAAGGAACCAATTTCGCCGGACTATTGATCACATAAAAAGTATTCCATTGTCCATTAGCAGTATGATCTGAGCAAGCCACCTCTAGGTTACCACCATATGTAATAGCCATCCACTGATTTTCTACATCAACCTTTTTGAGACGAGCCAATGCTTGACCAGAAGAAGGCCCATTCATCGTACTCGCCCGACTGTTAAATTTAGCTAAAGTCTTTACATCTAGGATAGCTGAACTAGCCAAATTAATTTTTGTACCGCCAGCATCCAATTTATCTAAACTCAGTAAGGCGCCTTGAGCGATCGAAATCGTAGCCCCATTGGTTGTCAATGAATTGATCGCCGTATGGCAGACTGCCTCCAAAGTCGCATTTGTCAAAGTCGCATTTTGCACAGTAAGAGTCCCTTCATTGCGTATCACTGTAGCATTTGTTGTACTGCTCAGATTTTGGATTGTCGCTACCCCATAGTTGGTAAAGTTACCATTGGTGATATCCGCTTTATCAGCTGTAAGAGTACCATAATTCACATACAAGGTATTGTCTTTTGTTTCCATTTTGGAAAATGAAGCAGATCCATAATTAACAAAGCCACCCACTGTATTCTGCGTAACATTCACGAGGTCAATGGACCCCGCCTGTGTAACATACAATCCATTGTTGTTTCCGAGGTTTAGCTCAAAGCTTGTATTTTTCCAAGATCCCTGCACGTAGATCTTTACATTGCTCGTACCATTATTTGCATCTATTGTACCTGTAAAAGTCACGCCAGCTTTGACGACATAAGATTTATTGGACTCGACTGAAATTGTCGAGTTGCCCGATAGCGCGATCGCGTCCGAAGGGACCACTACTGGTGTAGCCTCAACCGCAGCCGCCTTTAAGCCACTACTAGCCAATACACTTGTCGTATTCGCAGCACGCAAAACACTCGCTTTGCTGCTTGATCCCGCTTTTGTACCGTCGACAGCGATTGTATTTTGTTGTCCAACTTCAATCATGCTGATAGCAGCAACACCCAGAGGACTAGTTTCTCTCAAATAGACATATTTTGCAATTGTCGGAATCATCAGCTTCCCAACAAAATCCTGACCTGATTTCGCCTGACCGGCAGCCAGCAGATTGGCTCCACTAGACAAAGTCGGATCATTATCAAAAATCTCAACACGATAAAAGTATTTACCGCTAAATTGATCGTCTACAGCAACGCGCACATCTACAGCACGTGTTGAATTCCACATAAAATCGGCTGAAATATTGCCTCCACCAGGAAGTAGGGTGGATGAATCAGATCCTTTTTCGGTTTCGTTGTACAAATCTTTCACTTTTGAACAACTTGCCCCGAAGAGCGCAATCCCTGCAAGACCCACCAAGAAGAGATTTAAGCTTTTTCTGTTATACATAATTAAACAATAATAATAGATCAATACCAAACAGCCCCATCGTAGACGTCACAAGACTTTAATACATGGCTTTGCGAATAGTATTAAGGTCGAACTGTTTAAAGCAAAGATATAACTAATTCAGCTGAGAATAAGGCAAAATACACAACTACAGTATAAATTACAAATCTTGTAGCGCTTCAACTACAACAGCACATCGCAAACTACAAAAAGAGTTTATAACTAACAAAAAGTTATTTAACTATAAGGGTTATTTCTGCCACCTTTTTCGGTACTCGGTCGGCGTCAGGTTGGTCTCCTTTGAGAAGAAAGTACTGAAGTTATTGACATCAGCATAACCAAGTTCCCAAGCAATCTGTTTAATACTCAGAGAAGATTCAACGATAAGCTTTTTACTCACACGCAGCAATTCTTTGATGATAAGTTCTTTTGGCGTTGCTCCCAAAATTTCTTTAGTTAGGTTGGTTAATTTTTTATTTCCGACATGGAGTTGTTCGGCATAGAAAGCGACCTGTTTTTCTTGTTTTACATATTTTTTGATCAGCTCCTGAAAGAGTGTTATCAGCTTTGCATCAGCACCTTGACCCACTAATCCATTTGACGGCCTATCTTCAGCAGAAATTGCCGCAAGCAGCACAATCTGTTTAACGATATTATGCGCTAATTCACGATAAATTGCAAGATTATAATTCTGCTTAGAGAGCTTAAGCTGCATGCTTACAAATTCATAATAGCTTGCATACTCTGCAGGAACACGCAGTACACGGTAGGTAAATTCGTTCTTATTGAATGATTTAAAATTATGCAGAAAAGCGGTATCTATCTCCGTACGTGCAAAAAAACTTTCCGAAAAATAAATAATAAGAAACGATCGCTGCTCATCTGGGTTGGCTTCAATTTTTATTCCTCTTGGAATTAGCACCAAACAGAATTCTTCGATTTCTGTAATCTGATTATTGATTTCCACGCTACAGCCACCCTTTGACACAAAAAGAACAACATAATTTTCTTTTGCTGTTGCATCCGTAATTTCGGAAGGCTCCTGCGCTACACCAATGACTCGATGAACTCCAAATTCCATAATTATTATTTACTGCGTATAAGGCCTGATAACCTTTTTATCATGCTGAAGTAGGGAACAATTTAGCAAATAAATCCCGAACACAAAAAAGGCAACAGCTGCACCATACCCCATTTCAGCCTTTCACTTAAAATCTAGTCCCACAATATCATGAAAAGGATACGTCCGATTAAAATCTATGAAAAATAAAAAGACAGATTTAGTGAGAAGAACGATGAAGAAGGATGTAAACAAAAGAATAGGTTAAACAAGCAATTATTATGTGTAAACACACCCTGCACGGCTCAAGGCCAGCCTGATTTACCTTGAAAAACAATTTAATCAAAAAGCATTTTCTGCCAAATGACACGGTAATTTTAAAAAATTCCTTCGCTCCCTACTAATTAAAATGTGGAAAAATTCAGCAAAAGTTAGTTGCATGCACAATTTTCCTAAAATGAAATAATTAAAACACTAAACTATAAAATAGATTTATCTACAAAACAGACATTATGTTAGTTTAAAGATACTATTAATAAATAAATAATATCTAAACAAAAAAAAATAGAAAAATAAACAACAACAATAAACACACTGTTTTCTCCTTAAGAAAATAGAAAGCCAAAATGTAAATATCACATTAAGAAACATATTTCAAATTAAATCTGAAAAATGGAAACATATTCATTAAAAAAAGTAAATTGTTTAAACATATTAAATTATAGAACAATAAATGCCTGATAAAAATATTTGAAAAACGCTAAAAAAATATACATTCATTTGTTTAGTAAAAAGTCTGGAGGAAAAAAGCTGGATTAATCCGGTTTATTGTCGCAAAAAAGCCTCTTTGCCGTTCTGGTCTTTGCCAAGCCTACAATATGCAGCGCATGATCATCTGTTGTTTGCCAAGCATCAAACGCACTTTGGCGCATTAGAGCGTCGACAATAGACCTCCATGCAAGCGCAAGTAGTTGTGAGCGCATTCTAAGTAAGCATTCCTGACTGTGTATAGGGGCGAAATTGCTACAGGAGTTTTACCCATCCGGATCATTTCTAATTCGAGAAAAGAATTACCAGTATAGGACCAGCAGGTATTGGAGGCCCCCTGGTTCTTCACAGCTGTACTTTCCAAGTGGATTAAATCTGTAAAGACAAACTCCGACTTAAGCAACTTTATATTTTTCGGATAATAAAATCTATAAAGAATGGCTCCCGCCGCCAAAATAACTGCTACGATTGCCAGAACGATCCAATTCTTTTTTTTCATGATAATCTACCTCCGCAAATAACTGCCGTAAAACTGGGCAACAGCTTCTTAATAGCCCAATAAAATAATAGCCTAACAGTATAATAATGACTGGACAGAGAAAATACAAAAATAGCATAAAAAAAACCTGAGATAAAAAAGAAAAGCGGCACACAAATTTCAAACACGAACTTCGAAAAAAGAAAAAAAACGTATGCGAAAACAGGAAAGTAGAGTATATTAATCTGTTTTGAACCTTGAATGATGAAATTGGAAAAATCTGTAGGAATAAAGACTACCCCTACGATGAGTGGAAAACGCAAAAAATCGATAGTTTTCGATAAGAGCATTATTCCTCTTCCGGAATTCGATTGTCACTCTCTTCCTCTTTACCTGCCGCGATCATCTCGTTGACATCGGTCATATCACCTTCCTCCAGGTGCTCAATATCCTCCGCCTGCTCTTCGGAGTAGCGGTCGATAAAAAAGGTACAGCCCATTGGAAAATGATCCGATCCAACAGAAGGATAAATAAAAAGTTTATCGATAAATACCGTTGGACTATGAAACAACAGATCCAAGGGGACTCTGAAAAACCAATAATTGGCATGAAAGGTGGAAAGAATGCCCCGGCCAATGCGTGCATCGATCAATTTACTTGTTTTCTTGAACAAAAGGGAAGATTTAGCCCAGGCCACATTATTAAAATCTCCCGTGACAACTACTGGCATTTTATAACCCCGAACCCGTTTGGCCACACTGAGCAGATCACCATCCCTTTCTTTGGAATTTTCTTC
The DNA here is from genome assembly GCF_002440385.1 of Sphingobacterium sp. UBA6317. NCBI lineage: Bacteria > Pseudomonadati > Bacteroidota > Sphingobacteriia > Sphingobacteriales > Sphingobacteriaceae > Sphingobacterium > Sphingobacterium sp. UBA6317. Next base: position 43,814 of record NZ_DJTD01000017.1, read on the forward strand.
TTCCGTCGGGCTTGGCGGCGGCGGATGAACGGCAAAAAAGATAAAACGATGTCCATCGGCGGTTTCCAACTCAGCTTCAATACTCGGAATATCATCCGCTATAAAATAATGTACCTGACATTTTTTGATCTTCAGGTTAGTATAAAAATGCATACCATAGGTATTGTCCAAGGTTACCTTCTCAAAATTAGGATAATCCTTTTCCAGCACACGTAAGGCTTTTTCCCATGCCGCATCGCTTTCCATGGTCAAAAAAACATGCGGTTTTTCTTTCTGAATCAGGTCAATGAAGCGCTTATACGCCGTATTGAATTGCAGCACATTACAGGAGATCACTTTAATACTATCGGATGCATTTTCACCTTTTTCATATTTTTCCCGTCGCCAAAATTTGGTATAACGTATTAATATATAGGCATGATAAACAATCAGAGCCATTTGCACCCCCTGCAGCCACCATATCCATGAATCTTTACCCACGAGGTAAAAGCCTATTGCCAATGCCGGCACCTGAAACACCAGCAGCTGCAGTTTAACAAATTCAGCTACCCGAAAGATCCAATGCTGGCTCTGGATAAAGGGTAATACACTCAGTACAATTAATAGTCCCGAGAACACCATATAGAAAATTAGCATATCGCTAGAACTAACATTTTAGACAAACTTAAACAAATTACGCTCATTTTCAACAGACCATCATTTTCGATCGCTCCTTAGTTATTCAATTTCTTTTCTGAACCTTCCTGATAATCCACCCGTGTTCTGGCTAATGCATCCGGGAAATTCGTATGGATATAGGCAATCATCTGTTCACGTATATAACAGCGTAGGTCAAAAGCCTGGCCCGAATTACGGCAGCTCATCAGGCATCGGATCTCCATGGTACGCTCTTTAAAGTCTGTCACCTGAAGTACATTTACCTGACCGTCCCAAAGTGGATGCCCGGTAAGTAAGGTCGTGAGTTTATCCCGCAATTGCTGCACAGGTACGGTAAAGTCTGTATAGATAAATACAGTACCTAATATCTCAGAGGTCGTACGTGTCCAATTCTGGAAAGGTTTTTCAATAAAATATGTAATGGGCAATACCAAACGGCGTTTGTCCCAGATATTGACGACAACATAGGTCAGATTGATTTCCTCTACACGACCCCATTCCCCTTCGACTACCAATACATCATCCATACGAATAGGCTGTGTAAAAGCGATCTGAAAACCGGCGAGCAGGTTCCCTAAAGATTTCTGTGCTGCAAAACCGATGATAATTCCGCCAACCCCCACCCCTGTGAGCAAGCCGGCGCCGATCTTCTGCATGCTATCAAAACTGAGTAGGATGATTGCCAAGGAAATTACGATGATCAGAGTGACCACCACTTTTCGGATAAAAACAATTTGTGTCCTGATCTTCCGTTCCCGCAGGTTATTTTCCTTGTTGATATCAAAACGATGGTAGAGGTAGTCTTCAAAAACCTTGATCCCCTGTATCAGCACGATGGCAAAAAAACTGACCAGCAAAAGTTCATTAGTTTTACTGACCACGCGAAACGTCCGTTCGTTAAATTGGGCAAACGGCAATAAGCTGTTAAAAACAATCAATGGGATAAACACACTCAGCACCCGGTTAAAGCGCCTCACAAAGGAACGGAATAGGCTATAAGACTCCTGCTGAATGGCCTGCCTGCGTAAAAGCGGCATAAAAATCAGTTTGATCAGGAAACCAATTAAAAATGAAAATAGAATTAATGCAATATTCCAGAGCCATGAAGGCCATTTCTGTGAAAGTTGAATTAATGTTTCGTTTATCATGCTGTTCTTTCTTTGCGTTCAAAATTTGTCTCTCATTAAAGTATAACTGCTAAGAAAGCCTAACGTTTGTTTTTTTTTGAGAAAGATTGGTTAAATAAACAGTGAAGAATACGGCCATGCACTTTGCTTAGCACCCATGAGCATTGATCCCGCTATAAAAAAAGACACTAACAACACCAAAAATCAATAACTTTTCAAAATAAAAATTGAAAAATACATTATTACACAAAAATATAAGAGATAAAAACAAAAAAAATAACATTAACAGATATTAACGGAAAAATAAAAGAAAAAAAACAGAAATCACACATTAAAAACAAAAGAAATAGAAGAAAAACAAGTAAAAAACAAAATAAAAATAGATTAATTTTGCGAAAACAATAAAAAAACCTATATTTACAACACCTTATTAGGTTTATAATTGGTTATTTAAAGGTTTTCATCTCCCCGATTGAAAACCTTTTTTATTTTTCATATTTCACGATCGAAAGATGTACTGCGTAAACTGCCACTACAGAGTCTGAGATACAAGAATATGATTTTAACGTATCTATACGTACATTTCAGCGGGACAGAAAAGATATTTTCTCCATTTATAATATCGATATCCAATACGACTTTATCCAAAAGGTTTATTACATTGACCAGGCAGAACAACCCGAGTTGAACGAACGGATATTGGAAGCTTTCGACATATTCAATGCCTTGAACCTCACGGACAGATTATCGAACTATATCCACTTTGAAAGCGAAAGCCACAGGGTACGGAGCATCTTTACGGCTTATTGCATGCCATTAAAAATCATATCCAGATCAAGTTTGTCTATCAAAAATATTGGGAAGATGGATTGACTGACCGTCATGTTGAACCCTATGCCTTGAAGGAATTTAGAAACAGGTGGTACCTATTGGCAAAGGACCTTAAAAACGAAAAAATCAAATGTTTCGCACTTGATCGACTGAACGAATTGGAAATATTGAAAAAGAAGTTTGAATTTCCGAAAAATTTTGATGTTAACGAGCATTATAGATACTGCTTCGGTATTATAGGCCCGAATAGTGACAAACCAGAGGAAGTCACCTTATCATTCAACCCTTTGCAAGGGAAATATATCAAATCATTACCCTTACATGAATCACAAATGCTGCTAATCGATAACGATGATGAAGTCCGTGTAAAACTGAAACTATTCCTCACACACGATTTCTTTATGGAATTGCTATCGTATGGAAATGATGTGAAAGTTATAGCACCCAGTAGTTTAATTAACGACTTAAAAACAACTGCTAGGAATATTCTAGACATATATACAGAATAGGGATCGGCTTAGAACACGGCTTAGACGTGAGATCAAAAATTTCAATTATTTTCCACAAAAGCCATTTTTTTATTCTTAAATAGGATTTGCCGCATAAAACAGCTACCAATTACAAAAGCCACTCCCTTTCGGAAATGGCTTCAATAAATTAAATAAATATAAACTTCAAACTACTTTATTACAGTTTCTCTATTCCTTTGAAATACTTCTCAACCTCAGGCTTGGCCATACCAAGCTTTTGGCAGATTTCAACAATTGTAAATTCTACCTCCCTAAGCATTTCAATCTTGCTTTCAACTTTAATGTCCTGTAACCTAGTTTTTATTCATACTGAAAGACTACAACTACTGGCAAGTGATCTGAAGCATATTGACCAGTCAGGGCTACAGCTGATGCCAATGTATATGTTGTTGCAGCTTTGGGATTAAATATCACAAAATCTATTGCTTTAGCTGGATTGCGTACAGGAAAAGATAGCGGGCAGGTACTCATGCAAGAGAGCCTAAAGCCTTCCTGTAACTTAAGCATTTCAGCGGTTGTCGATTCTGCATTGTAGTCTCCCCCTACAAACAATTCCTTATTAAGGTCACCACTCATCTCATTAAGATACGCGGCCTGAGCTGAACGATTGGGCACGTTGAGGTCAAAATGAGTGGCCGCAAAGTCAATATTTTTGCCATTAGGCAAAGTTACCGTAGCCAAAGCAATACTTCTTTGCTCTCCAGCCGTTGGCATGGGCAGTAATTCCCGGCGCTTATTGGACAACGGATATTTGCTAAGTATAGCGACCCCATATTCCCCACCATTGTAATCAATAGATTTAGAAAAATAGTATTCCATACCCAAAAGTTTTGCCAATTCTGCAGCTTGATTTACGTTGCCCGAGCGCCCCACATTAACATCCACCTCCTGGAGGGCAATAAGTTCAGCCCCGCTGTTTTTTATCACCGTAGCAATATTCGACAAATTGATGACATCCGAATTTTCGGGTGCTCCATGGTGAATATTATAGGTCATGGCAACCAGCTTCTTCTTTGCTGCGAGCGGCAACTCAGGGTTCTCATCCCCGCTGCAGCTAAATAATTGTAAAAGAGCCAAGGCTCCAAGAATAATCTTTTTCATTGTATGATCTATTTTGGAAGTTTTAATTTGAATTCTGCCGTCATGGGTAAAAAGGTATTTGCAGATTTCGAGAATGTACCGTAGTTACTCAATTGCAACCTTTCATTACCATCCTTAAAAGTAATATAGTCAAATACGCCTGTCGGTTTATCTTTCGGAGCATTCCAAGGGCATCCAGTGCCTAAGCAACCAAAGGTAAAAGCCCCTTTGAGATAAGACAGCACAGGGCCATTTGCCGATTCCTGTTCATTCAGATTTCCTACTAAAATCACAGGTTGGGTAAGCTTCTCTGTGGCATTGAGCAGATCAACGACCTGAAGCGCCCTGTTATTGGCGACAGAAGGATCAAGTTCGGTACCCGCAAAGTACAACTCATGTCCTTCCTGTATTTCGACCTTAATCATCGTCATGCTCCGTAACTCTGCCGTATTCCCTTCTTCCCGACTTAACAACTGACTGAATTTATCCTTGATCGGAAATTTTGATAATACTGCGTTTCCGAATCCCCCAGTTTGGTAATCTATATTTTTTCTGAAGAAAGATTGCATATTCAATGCTTTAGCAATGGCGCCCGGCCGGTCGACTTTCCCAGCTCTGGTAGTCGCACTATCAACCTGTCTCAAAAACAAAAGATCAGGATCATATTCCTTGATTAGCTCTACCATGACATCAAAATTGGCGATCGAGGTCCCTACATTCATATTTAGGGACATTACCTTAAAACTTTTTGTCGGTGTATCATCCGTTTCTTGCGGTTTTTCCGGCTCTTTCGCCGGCAGCAGATTCCAATCACCGGGACTATAGGTCTTGCGGCAACCATGTAACACTATAGCAGTCTGCAGAAAAAGCAAGCTTAGTAAGATTATCTTTATTTTCTTTTTCATCTGTAAATACACATTTAATAATTTGGATTTTGTACCATATTTGGATTGGCAATCATTTCCACCTCAGGAATTGGCCATAGCCCCTCCCTATTTCTTTTGTAGGTGCGATTCTGTACCCTTACCAATTCTCCTGTTTTGGGATTTGTTGCCCCAAAGACCTCTCCATTCATTACTGCTTCATCGATGCCCCAACGGCGGATATCAAAATAACGTCCTCCTTCGAAAGCCATTTCTGCCTGACGTTCACGGCGGATCAATTCACGCATTTTGACCTGCGTACCATATAAACCGCTATTCACTGCCGGCATCGCAGCTCTTGCCCGCACTTCATTAATCGCCGCCAGCGCTTCGGGGTTATTCCATTGCCCGGTTTCAATCATTGCTTCGGCATAGTTGAGCAATATCTCCGCATAGCGGATGATCATAAAATCAAGACTACCGCTTTTGGCCTGTCTATCTCTGGCATCAATGTATTTTTTTATCCAATACCCCGTCGCTGTCGACTTGGTCTCACCTATTTTATCTGTTGGATTGTAAAATGGATCTAGCGCGTATTGGTTTTGAAACTTATCATTCGGCACAAATATGGAAGCTGACAAGCGCGGATCCCTATTATTTTTATAATTTGGATTTTGCTGATAGATCAGTGTTGAGTCACGCCCAAGCTCCTGAATAGTCTTCCCTTGTTTCGTCTCATAATTATTGACAACAGTATTGGTTGGTGAGAGGTACGTTTCGCCGCCAATTCCAAAAGGTGCAAAAGATGTCCAGGCATTAGAGCAGCCATTTTCTTTGAAAAATATCCGTTCATCATTTAGCTCACCAGCATAGCTGAAGAGTTCTGAATAACTATCACTTTTGTTTGTTGTGCTTATCCAGAGTTTATACACTTTGGAGTCAATTACCTGTTTTGCGGCAGTTTTAGCCAGTTCAAAATCCTTATAATACAATCCCAGACGAGATAGCAGGGAGAGACAAACACCTTTGGTCATGCGCCACCGATCAGCATTTACATACGTCGCCGGCAGCTTTGCTCCACAGTCTTGCAGCTCGGCGACCACAAAATCATATACCTCTTTTTGCGGCGTACGAAAAGATTGATTTTCCGTTGGTGTGAGAGATTTGGTCAATAAAGGGACATCTCCAAAAACCAGCATCAACTCCATATGATAGTAAGCCCGCAGGGCCCTTGCCTCCAGTTTCATTCTTTCTTTCAATTCGGCATCTATATAGGCTCCGTCTATATTTTCCAAGAATCTATTGGCTCTACGGATACAGGTATAATCATCTGCCCACAAACTACTGGACACTCCCCAGCGACTAGATGCCAAGCCCCTTGTAAAACCATCGTACTCGCCCTTGAAGTCGCCCCGCTGTACTGCTTCATCGGTAAGACCTGCATAGTACATGATATTTCGGCCCGAACTTCCCCCAGGGATTCCAGCATACACCGTTGCCAAGGCATTATATCCATCCGTCTCCGTATTCCACCACTGCCCGTCAGACACGCCGTCAGGGCTGTCAACGGTCAGGAATTTTTCGCACGAGCTATTTAACATGGCCATCAGCAGTAGGCCAAAAACTTTTATTTTCGTTTTTATCGTATTCATCTTTCTTAAAAATTAGCCGTTAGTCCAATAGAAAATATACGCATCATACCATAAGTCCAAGATCCACCTTGCGATTCGGGATCTGCCATTTTCAACTTTGTAAAGAGAAATGGGTTTTGCGTATTAACATATAGACGCGCATTTTTTATCCCATATTTATTCAAGTTAGCATTATTAAATCGGTACCCCGCCTGAATAAATTTGACACGGAGATATTTGGCATTAAACAACCAAAAATCACTACGCAGGATATTGTTTGCGGGATTTGCCAGCAAACGTGGATAGATAGCATCCTGATTATTTTCGCGCCATGTATTGGCTGCCCGATAAGTCGTTGGAATCCCTCCCGATGCACTTAAATTAAGCGGGTGCCATAAATACCCCGCAGATTTTCCCCCCAGATTAGCTGAATAATCGTGGTTGCCAGCTCCCTGCAACAAGAATTCAAAATCAAAATTTTTATAACTAAAACTCACATTGCTGAAATAATTGACGCGAGGCGTAGGGTCTCCAATTACTCTTTGATCATTCTCATCAATCACTCCGTCACCATTTAAGTCCACGTATTTGATATCTCCGGGACCTTCACCGGCGAGCGCCGGAACCAGGGCAGTTTTCTTGTCCGCGGCAAAATCATCATACTGCAAAATACCGTCGGTTACATAACCGTAATGGCTTTTAATAGCATAACCAACCTCATTCGTGGAGATTCCCGAATAATATGGACCACCCAATAGTTCCGTAATTTTATTTTTATTATAAGAAATACCCGGTCTTATGGAAAAACTAAAATCGTCACCGATCTTATCATTATAATTCAACGACAGTTCCATGCCTTTATTGCTCACCTTACCCGCATTTAAAGGAGCAGAACCAATAGCGCCTGAAGGAGCGACAGTAGGTTTAAGGAGAACATCATTTGTCCTTTTATCATAATAATCAAAAGTCAGTGAAAGTTTATTCTTAAAGATAGACATATCCAAACCCAAATCGAGAATATTCACCTTTTCCCAGGTAATATTGGGGTTTCCCCACACAGACTCCAATCCATTCGTTGCGTTAATCAGATTTTGATAGAGGTAAAGGCCAATATTTTCATTGCCCAGCTGACCATAGGAAGCTCTCAGCTTTAAGTTGCTGATGGCATCCACATGGAAAAAGCGTTCATTATGCAGATTCCAGCCTAGTGCTAATGAGGGGAAAAAACCATATTTTTTTCCAGGACCAAATTTGGACGAGCCATCTGCACGAAACGACAGTTCGGCCAAGTAACGATTATCATAGGAATAATTTGCCTTGGCATAACTGGATACCAAGGATGATTCTTTCCAATAACCATCATTAAATTTTTCGACAGAAAAACCACCCATTGCAAAAATATTGTGCTTTTTGAATGTCTTGTTGTAGTCTAGAGCACCGCTCAGATAGTAATAAGTGTTTCTTGTCTCTGAATAAGCATTCCGCTGCACCGCCCATGTCTGCACCAGTTGCTTGGTATAATAGTCAAAGAAATAGAAATTATCTCTATTCTGTTTATACACATCACTATTCAGCCGGTAACTAAACTGCCCCCGTAAATTTAAATTGTCAGTAATAGACCATTTTGGCTGTAGATTGATTGTTGCCTGGTCATATTGATAACCAATGGTACCGCCGACCTCTTCATAAGCTAATGGATTGACAATATCAGCGTATCGACCATAAATTGCTGGCCAGCCTTCCTCTTGTGGATATTTAGGCAATACCGTTGGCGGCAGGCGATATAGATCGTCCAGTATTCTGCTGCCCCCGTTGTCTATGGTCCTGTTAGGGTATAAAGTATTCCGCCTGATACCTAATACATCCAGATTAATCAAAAAACGCTTGGAAAGCGATACCGAGGTATTTGCCCGAATATTAAAACGGTCCATTTTATTGAGGGCCAACATACCTTTCTGGTACATGTAATTTCCTGTAACCGCAAAACGCGCAACATCATTTCCTCCGCTGACGGCCAAGGAGTGCGAAGTCAAGGGACTATTTTCATCAATAACGATATCCGTCCAGTTGGTATTTGGATAAGTGATGGGATCTTCACCGGATTCGGTTTTACTGATCTGCTCATCCGTATAAAGTATTTGTCCGCCTGATGCCACCTGGGCATAATTATACATGCGCATGTACGTTGGCGCATCAACAAACTCCGGAAGGATTGTTGGAGATTGTTGTCCATAATATCCGTCATACAAAACATTGATCTGTCCAGCTTTTCCACGTTTCGTTGTAACCAAAATAACTCCATTCGCTGCCCTCGCTCCATATATCGCCGCTGCCGCTGCATCTTTTAATATAGTCACACTTTCTACTGTAACGGGATCAATATGGTTCATATCCATCGGTACACCATCGACAAGCACCAACGGATCCGAATTATTCAAGGTAGAAATACCCCGAATTTTGATACTGGCGGCATCTCCGCCCGGCAAGCCAGACCCCTGCTGTACCGTAAGGCCTGTTACGCCCCCCTGTAATGATTGCGAGAGATTAGTAATAGGTTTCCCTTCAATATTTGATTTGATATCCAAAGAAGCCACGGAGCTAGCAATATGCTTTTTTTGCATTTCTGTCATTCCCACGACTACGACTTCATCCAGATCAGAGACGTTCTCTTTGAGTGATACCGTGAGGTTTGCTTCGGCTTTATTCACCAACACCTCTTTAGAAAGATAGCCCACAGCAGTAAACTGCAGGCGGCTACCTTTGACTATCTCCAGCGAATAATAACCTTCGTTGTCCGATACGCTCTTGGCCATCCCCCCCTTTTCAGACACCGTTACACCTGCCAAAGGAAGTGGTGGTTCCTGCATGTTAAAAATACGTCCTTTGACAACAATTTTTTCTTGTGAGACTGACCGTTTATCCTCACTTGCAGTGTTCAGCCCTTTCCCCGGAACCACCGTTAGCTGTCCTACTCCCTGCGTAATATTTAAATTAAATTTCTGGAGAACCTGCCTTAAGGCCGGCAGCAACTCCTCTTTATCAATATCAATATCTACCCGTTTGCCGGATAATAAATTTTCTGGATAAAGCAGCGCCACATCAGTCTGTTTCTGAACCGACTGCAAAAAATGTTTCAATGGTGCATTTTTCATTTTGAGCGTTATCCGCTGGGGAAACGCAAGTGCACTTACAGAAAGCAATACGCCTGTAATAGCAAGGGATCCTATCTTCATGTTATACCTAATTTTAGGTGACAATAGTTGTCCTGAGGAGAGATTTTGTCCCACCTGTTTTTTTTTCATAATTTTGATGAAATTAAATTTTTAGAAACGTTTAATTTTAACGGATAAAGGGGACGGCAATTCCTCTTTATCCAATTTTATGGTTAAATAATCAATTGCTTTTAATCCAGACCTCCTTTTCTAGTTGTGTTATCGTATAATCTCTAAGTTCATAAATGTTACTTAAAGACGTCAGTATATTTACATCCAGATTGATCCTTCCAGAATAAATAGTCGTTTTTTCCAATACAGTTTGATCCGTATGAATTTTCACGTTATAGATTCTTTCTAATTTTCTGATCAGTTCCTTGGTTGACAAGCGATCGAGTACAAGCTGTTTTTTTGTCCACAATATTTCATTCCCATCACCACTATTATCGATCAGCATCTTATTTTGTTGAAGGTCATAAGCAATAAACTGTCCTGGAGTCATGGTGATATGATCGAAATGCGGGCTACTGAGTTCCACTTTTCCTGTTATCAATTCAATTGACATTCTTTTATCCTCCTCATAGGAAGAAACATTAAATGTCGTCCCAAGCACTTTAACTGCAGCATTTTTTGTCTTCACGATAAAGGTTGTGCCTGTATGAGCCACATCAAAATAGCCCTCTCCATTGAGGTAGACCTCGCGCGGTTTATTTTGCATATCCGGGTTATAAGTAAGGTAAGATCCCGCATTTAACCATACTTTAGACTGATCCGGGAGGGTAAATTCCTGTCTCCTGCCATAAGGGACAAATACCGTATTGTAACGAACAGTTTCTCCGGCATTATTAGGAGTTAGCAAATTCAATATATCGGGGCGATCATTCACTTTCAAAAAAGAAATGGCATGGTTTTCAGCAGCTGGATCGATAGAAATGAGTTGCAAGCTATCGTTATTTTTAATGAAAGTTTGGCTAATAGCGGCTATTTTCCCGATATCAAGTTCTGTATCCGCATTGGTATTAGAAGGGGAAAATAATTTGAAGCAGATCAATAAGCAAGCCGCAGCAGCAATTGAGCCTACATAGGCAAACCATCTTTTCCGGCGGCTATTATTTGTACTGTGGACAATCCGTTGAAAGAGTTGCGCCTTATCGTCTTCAGTAAGACAGTCTTCGGGCACAATATCAAATATATGTTTAATTTTTTCTTTTTTGGTTTTCACAAACTATGCTTTTAAAGATATAGAGCACAATTCTTGAAAACATAGACTAAAATTTATAAAAAAAAATATAAAAGATAGTAAAGAGCTCAATCGGGTTCAATTCGACTTTTAATTGCTTGATAGCCCTAAAAGTAAGTGTTCGACAAGTCTCCACATTGACCCCCATCATATTAGCAATCTCATCGTAGGTGAAATCAAGATAATATCTTAAAAAAAGCGCTTCACGTTGTCTTTTAGGTAATGCATCTACCTTTTCTTTGATCACCTTTACAACTTTAGCTTCCACCTCATCATTAATTAGTTCCAGTTCGTGGCTATTTGTCCAGCTGATATCTTCTGAGAGGCCGTCGATAGCTACTGTTTGTACTTTGATCATGAGCAACTTACGGCGTAGCGCAGCGAAAAGATAATACTTAACATTAACTTCTTTTGCAATTTTGGGATTATTGAATAAATTTACGAAAAGATCATGGATACAGTCCAGTACGGTCTCCTTATCAAAATGATATTGTTTACCATAGATATACAAATCATCGATATACGCATCGTAGATTTCCTTAAATGAACTTTGATTACCTTGTATAAATCCAATCCAAGACATAAAACTGAGTAGAAACTTTCCGCTAATTTCTTCTATTTACTATTAAATTAAGATGAAATAATGGTTATCTTATCACTTAGGCCTATTTCATCAAACTGGAGTACAGTATCCTTATTAACAAAGATACAATATTTACCTATAAGTGCCCGTTCTCGAATTATTTGATTCCTTGCATCAATTGATACGTAAACAGCTGTGGATAATTTTTTGGAAGCTCAGTTGTCAGATTATGCATTTGGAAATTATCATTTCTAATTCTACCATCAGGATCCATCAGTATGTACCTCGGAATTCCGTTAAATTTAAATAATTCGCGCAATGCCCTATATTCATCGGCAGAAATTCGATAGGATTCAAACATGCTATTTTTAACAATATAATCTTTATAAAACTCCATATCTGGAGTCCCCTCAATATCTTTTACAAAAACAAAAACCAAATTCGGATTATCTTTGAGTTTTAAGCGTTTCCCTTGCGTTGATTCAATACAGGAGCGGCACGGACCGCACCACTCTGCCCAAAAGTCTACGACAACGACTTTACCACGGTATTTATCTGTCATGTTCTTAAAGACGGCCGCAGCAGTAGTATGGGGCAGTAAATAACCGTTTCTGGACTTCTTTACACGATCTGCCAGTTTGAGCGCTTCATCCCTTAAATCTTTATTTGTTAACACGGCCAACAATTGTTCTGTAGTTTTTGTTATCCCTGCGGTATCAGCCGCACCATTTAATGCCGACTGCAAGGTACGTAGTTTCGCAACTTCGGAGACCAACGTGTTGGCTATTGTTGGGTTAGAGTTTCGATTTGCCGAATCCAATACCAAATATAAATTCCCTTTACGTTGACTATTTAAGGCATCATAATAGACATCACGACTAAATAGTGTCGAATATTCGAATCGGTTGATAAAGGTTGAAAAGTCACCCAGTGCCAAAATGGCCGGATCATTTAGGTCTAAGCGAGCTATAAAATTGAAATAATCACTGGGTAGAGGTTCTTTTAGGAAGGCATTTGTAGGATTGTGCCTTAGGTAATCCTTTCGATACATTTGCATATCCATCAATTGTACTGCGTATATGAGCGCAACATCCGTTTGGATCAGATTTTTTACTTTTGGTGAAAAATCTGATTTTTTTAGCCGTCCGTTTACTTCATTTTGTACCGAATCTCACGCTGTCAAGATTTGCTTTTTTATTGCTGAAATCGGTTGCTCTTTCAAACGGCTTTCCATACCCCGATAAAAGGCACGTTGATTATTTTTCCAATCAAAACCTCTGAACTGCTGATTCTCGGCAGCAAGAGGGCCTTCAAAACCTATTAACGCTAAATTCTCATCTGCTGTAACTCTAAATCGCAAGGCTAGCGTTTGTCCCGGTTCGATATAAAATTTAAATTGGTTATTTTTGAAAATAAGGTAACTCGTTGTCGGGTGCGTGGCCAAGTAGCTCGCCTCAAAACGGCCATCAGGATAAACCTGTATGGTAGTCGGATAATCTTCACGAGTCAACTCATTACTGCTATAAATAATACCACTTGTAAATTCTAGTGCAGGACTATAATCTTCGATAAATCCAATTACACGTACAGTATCAAATTGGAAAAAATTGTTTTTATACGACACTAGATTCTTTTTCACTTTAGCATTAGCCAGCTTTTCCATTATCCAGTCATTTGGATCGATTTTAAGCGGTTTTTCAGCTGATGATTGAGCTGTAGCAAATGATAAAAAGAAGAAAGAAAAAAAAGAAAGTAATGGAAACTTCATAATGAGGCTATTGGTTTCCATAAAGTTAATCATTTTATTTAGACAACAACAAAATAATATCTCCTTTCGTACCCCATATCTACCTAAATGAAAAAGGTATCTTAGTCTTGCCTTTAATCGAGGTGCCAGATTCTCTTTGTACTACATCATTGCCTGAATACCTAACCAATTGTTTTGAATTATGAAACTGCTCAAAACCCATTGTTTCAGCTAATATCGTTGCTACCGTAATCAATCTTACACCTCTTATCGTCAAAACCTTTCTTACATGCTCTTTCAATACATCTTCCTTTTCGATAGCTTTCTTAATTTCTTTCAGGCATCTTTAGATTTCCTTATCTATCTTAGTAATGAGTTTTTTGTTGATCTTGGTAATAAATACTTGGATATCATGTGGCAGTTCTTGCTGTGCCTGATATTGCCAAGTGTTGTCTTTTGTTCCTGAAGCTGAAGATGGTACCGAGTTAGATTCCTGAGTTGCATCGCATCAACTGCATCTGTTTTTTTTCACATTAAGACTAGAGAAATCGTGTTTTCACCTTACATTGGCAATTGTACGGACACCACCAAATTTACTTTTGAGCCCTATGACCTGAATCAATTTGGCGGACTGTTATCCGGCACCAACTGGGTTCGTTACAGGGGTTATAACGTTTTGACTACAGCAGCGGTCGTTCAAGCTGTGACAGCCAACGGACTATCCGCGGATAATAAAACATCTATGCCTTGGTTATTGACCGTGGCGACACCAACTTTTTCGGTAGGCATCAGCTTAAATGATGTTACGGCTTTGATGGGTGCTTTAGGCAGTTATAATGCTTTTGTTCTAAACAGTGGTACCACCAGCGTCATGGTCCAGGAAACCATCACCACTGATCAAATTAATCCGGTGGTCTGGAATACAGTATCTCAGCCGTTAACGACAGGAGGCTCAGCAAGCATCAGCGGTATTGGATTTGTGAAGCGATAAATAGTTTTTAAAAAATCAGCTACTCTACATGCAAGTTGGAATAGCTGATTAACTATAAATTTCAAAACTACTTATTTACAATTGCTCAATTTCTTCATCCTCCCTTTCAAAACTTTTACTCAAAATTTCGTTTATCCTCCACCGTAAATTTACCGATTTCTCCAACTTCAAACTTATATAAAAAAGCAGGAATTATAATTGCGTTCAATAAAATGGAAGCCGCAGTCTCACATATTTTGTGGCCTCAAACTTGCCCCTTAACCAAAGGCAACCTTAAAAACACAACTAATTTTAAGGCAAAAATAATAGATCAAATGTTTTTGGACTGTTATGGATGCGAGTGGATAAAAATCTATATTTTTAAGCTTTAGAATATATGGAAAATAAAAAGATCTCGATAAATGACATTGCGAAACACTTAAATATAGCAAAGTCCACCGTTTCATTGATAATTAACGGAAAAGCTGATGAAAGGCGCATCAGTAAAGAATTACAGGCTAAGGTCTTAGATTATGTCAGGGAGGTTCGTTTTTATCCTCATCACTTAGCTCAAAGTCTCGCAACAGGCCGCAGCAGCAGTATCGGACTTATTGTTGAAGATATTTCGGATTCTTTCTTTGGCCCAATAGCGCTTATGATCGAAAATTTAGCCAAAACGAAAGGTTATCGAATAATGTACAGCAGTACCCTCGGTGATACGAATACAGCCATTGAGATGATCAATTTTTTCAGACGGAGCCATTTAGATGGTTATATTATCGCGCCGACCAAAGGAATAGAAAATATAGTGAAAGAAATGGTCGATGAACATACCCCAATTGTTCTTTTTGACCGGGATCCGGTAGACGGTGTAGATTTCGTCGGAACAAACAACAGGGAAGCAATGACAGAAGCTTGTATGCATCTTTATGACAGAGGCTTTCGGAACATTGGATTCGTTACGCTCGAATCTGCACAGAGCCAGATGCAGGACCGATTATTAGGCTATAAAGAGACGATGGAAAAATTAGCCATTGATCCTAAAGTGGCCTATATATCCTTTGAAAACAAAAAAGCAATAAAACAGCAGCTTATCAAGGATTTTCTTGAAAGCAATCCGGAATTGGATGCGATCATCTTCGCAACCAATTATCTCTGTTTAGCAGGACTGACGGCAATAAATGAGCTAAACACTAGCACGAAAATGAATTTCGGGATTGTCTCCTTTGATGATCATGAAGCCTTTAACCTGATCTCTCCAGCGATCACGGCCATACGCCAGCCGCTGGAAGAACTGAGCAACAACATCATATCACTATTGCTAAAGCAGATAGAGAGACCGATAAGGGACAATCCGAGTCATGTAGTGATACCCTCCGTGATGAAAGAAAGAGGATCATCTGAAAGAAAAACTTAATAATCTCCTCCCGATCGGCCGCAATAACTGATCGACAGAAGATTATTTTAAAAAGAGCGGAATCAGCAATTATTGCACTTTCATTGAAGAAGCCTTATCATTGGCCGTTGGTGTCAATTGAGAAAACAGCGGCGTATCCGTAGTCAGCGCCCAGCTGAGCCCCGCAAAATTCTGGTGTTCATAGATCGTCAATGTAAGCCCATCTGGCACCCTTGCTGAGGATGCCCAATCATTTTCAATACCCCTTGCATTCAGGTCAGCTAAGTTATAAGTTCCTCTCGGCAAGAAAACTCCCTTACCACCATAGTGTGCATCTTTGAAAATACTTACTCCATCGATTTTTAAACGGGCAATAACAGGAAAATGATCAGATGGCAATATTTCTCCCGGATCTTTATGGTACCAATCGACTAACCTGGAGGAAACTGACCATTGACCGGTAACAAAGATATGGTCGATCTGACTATCCCCGCTTGGGCTAATGTTCCATCCATTACCGGTAACACGTAATGCAGGCGACTTAGAACCAGCGATATTCCAGCTTTCTTCTAACCATGACGGACTATTAAGCACACTATATGCGGCAGAATTTTGATTTGCATTTAGGTCGCCCATCAGTACCGCCGGAAGATCGCCGATTTTGTTTTGCATATAGGTCAACAGAAGATTTGCACTGTTAACCTTAGCATCAGCACCCTTATGATCAAAATGCGTATTAAATACATAAAAGATCATTGCCGTCTGTTTATCCTGAAGCTTTATCCAGGTACAGATGCGCTTGTATGCAGCATCCCAGGCTGGTCCGGCCGGAGCTGTAGGTGCTCCAGGCGCCAGCCAAAATGTACCGCTTTCCAAAGCATTAAATTTTGTGTTTTTATAAAATATGGCAGAGTGCTCAGAAGAACTATTTCCTTCTCGTCCTGTGCCCACTTTGCTGTAGCCTTGTAGATCTGAGGCCATATTGTCCATCTGATTTCCTAAAGCTTCCTGAACTCCGACTATATCACAGTCATGTTCCAAGATTCTTTCTTTGACCAAAGATCGCCTGACCGTCCATGCACGGTTTCCCGCATCGGGTGCATCCTGCCGGATATTAAAAGTCATCATGACGTACCCCCCGCTTCCGGCTATTGTTGTTGAACTTTGTACTTCGGTTGGTAAGGACAGCGTTTCGTCAGCCGGTGATGAATTTGTTAAATCTTTCGCACAAGCTGCAAAGATGCAGGTGGACAGAAGTGCCAGCTGCAGTCCATAAATTAATTTTCTCATAATTTATATCTTTTGGTTAACATGAAACAATTACGACTATAGCGTTCACTAAGACTATTTCAGATTAAATGTTCCCACAACTGGATAGTGGTCTGACTCTTTGTCCGCCCAAAATTGAACCGCGTAGTCCTTAACTTCAAAAGCCTGGTGAGGTGCATATATTAACCAGTCACAGGTATATGTAGGCTTTGGAGTCGGTACGGTCCATTCACAATTTGAGATTTGACAAGGCAAAGTAAACCATTTCTGCAAAGCCGGCATCGTCTGCGAATTAGGCCGAGAATTCAAGTCAGCCCCTAAAATGATCGGCTGCTTTAAATTTTTAACTTCCTTCAAAATCTCGTTGATCTGTTTTAAACGGGTGGCATCTTCCTTTTTATAGCCCAGGTGAGTCGTGGCGAAATAAAACTGTTTACCATCCTTTTCCAGCAACGCATATCCAAAAGATCGCGTATCATCCCCATCATCAGCAACCCCCAAATGAATGGACTTTGTTTGCAAAAGCGGATATTTTGAAAGGATAACATTTCCATAGTCTCCTTTCTTCAGGGTGAGCGCATGTGCAAAAAAATAATATTTCATTCCCGTCAACGCCGCTATTTCCTTTGGAAAATCCATCGGATTCACATCGGTATTGCGCTCTACTTCTTGTAGAGAGACTACATCGGGATTGACCTTTCTGATTACCGCTGCAATAGCTTCAATACCCATTTTTCGAGCACTGTAGATGTTGTAGGTCATCGTTTTGATCTCAACTTCACCGCTCAATTTTTGAGCAGAAGTTTCATTCGCGCTTACAGCCACCAGAACAGTGGTGATTAAAGCAAACAGTAGAAGACGCAAGTTTAGATTTCTTGCAATAGACAAAGCTATCATCATGATCCTATTCTTTAATTTAAGTAAGAATTTGGTAAAACATATTTTAGTTATTCTATAACTATTTTTCGAATAACATGATTCCAGGTGTCAGCGACGTACAATGCGCCGTCAGGACCAAATTGCAGGCCTTCGGGTTCATAAAATTTTGCTGATAAAGCGTTTCCGTTCTGGAGGCCATTTGTACCCGCAGTACCCGCGTAAGTAGTTACCGTACCGGTGGTCGTAATTTTTCGAATGCAATGGTTTTTACGATCGGCAACATATAAGTTTCCTTCGTTATCCAGATCCATCTGTGCAGGAGTGTTAAACCGGGCAGATTCTCCATTTCCCACCGCATTCCCCGTTGTATTGGCATTTGGTCCAGCAAGTACCTGTACTGTTCCAAAACTCTTGGTGCTTATGTCATAAGGCACACGATAAACACTGTGTGCATTGTAAGCGCCAGAAATAAACATGGTTTGACCATCTTTAGAGAAAATAATATCCATGACATTCACATTTTTTGAATTGATAGCAAACAGGCCCTCCAGGCTCCCATCGGATTTTAATCGACAGATCTTTCCGCCAGAATACACCCCCACAAATACCTCATCTGTCACTGGGTTCGTTGCTACAGCGGTCAATCCTCCTTGTGCGGACACAGCTGTCAAATTGTTGTACTTACCTGAAGATTTTGTCATTTTGCCCAGCCCCATGGCGCCATTTGCGTTATTGTCATTAGTAAGAAATAAGGTACTCTGATCCATTGAAAAGTCAAAAGCCCGGAGACGTTCGAATAAAGGGCTTTCAAAAGCCTTAAGCAATGTGGTTACTTTATTATTTTCCGCAACTCGGAGCGCAGCAAAATTATCTCGGCTACTTGCCCCTTCTTCGACAAAATAAAGGGCATTATCCTTGCTCCATTTCAAATAGCGTGGTCCCGACAGTTTAGCCTGGGCATAGTCTCCATCTACATCATCCTTGGTACTTCCCAAATACGTGTAAACGACGGTTTGGTAACCATATTCAAAATTTTGCTTGTAGGTATAATTTTGACCATTTATAGCAAGTTTCACGCTGCCGGAACCGGCATTCTGTGGAATACGTGCCGTAATAATCCTTCCATTGGAACTCAATACGGTAGCCTCCTTATCATTGACGGTAACTTTTATTTTTGTTAGATCTGTTTCAAAGTTACTTCCGTACAACGCTATTTCAGTTGCAGATCCTCCAGAGATAGGCGTATACTGCGTAATTTGGACCGCATCAGTTTTATCAGGGTAAGACATGTCGCTGCCTTGATCTTTATTACAGCTCAAAATGCCCAGGGCGAGTGCCATCAATGCTGCAAAGCAGAGGGATCTGGAACCTGATCGTTTAGAAAAACACATTGTTGTCATGGTTTATTAGGTGAAATTTTTATGGATTTTTGATCAAAAAGTTAGCAGTGACCGGAAAATGATCTGACTGCGAATAAGAACTGTAATCAACATCATAAGTTTCTGCGATTATCGCATCTGTGGGCGCATACATCAGATAATCTATAGTTCCATCCGGTTTAGGTGTCCCAGCCGTAAAACCACAATATCCGTTGAGGCAGCCAGGTGTAAACCATTTGGTCAAAACTTTATAGCCCTCTTCTGTCGGTTTGGCATTTAAATCTGCAGACAAGATAATTGGTAACGTAAGGTCTTTGGTATATTGGTGGATAAGATCTATTTGATGGAGTCGATTTGCATTATCGGCCAAATGGTCCAAATGGGTTACGGCGAAATAAAAGTCCTTATTTTCTTTGGTCACCTTAACAGTTCCGAGCGCCCTGATGTATGCATTTGCTTCCGAAGTTACAACATCTAATAAATACGTTTTCGTCTCCTTAAGCGGAAATTTAGATAAGATTAAATTTCCGTATTCTCCTTTCACTAGGTCGCGCGCCTTAACAAAATAATAATATGGCATTCCAGTGAGTTCCGAAAGCCGCTTCCCAGTATCAAAATTCAGATTGGTAGAATTTACCTCTACCTCCTGTAGTCCTACGAGTTCGGGGTCATTTTTCTTGATCACTTCGGCGATAGCCTCTATACCCTTTTTTTGCGCCGCATAGATGTTGTAAGTCATAGTTTTGACAGAAACACCAGTGACAGGCTGCTCTTCAACCTTGGTATCATTTTTACTGCATGATGCCAATAAAAAACCTAGGATACTTAATGTTATAATTTTTTTCATCTGAGATCTTTTTGTAGGTTTCACTTTGCGTTTTATTTGATCAGTCATTTGCTATCAATTCTATGGTATCACTATAATTGACGACTCCGTTTACAGTCGCACTTACCCTGACGTAGATTTTGTTGCCATTTGCCTTGATCTTGTAAAAGTTTTCGACAAACTGTTTATCATTGGCCAGTTCAAAAACATGCGTACCTTCATCTATTTTGCCTTTAGCAATCTTTGTGACATAATTAGCATTATTTTCATCTACCCGCGGCGTATAGTTCCACATGACAGATACGTTGGTAAACGTAAAGGAGTCGTCCGCCTTATCAACCTTAAATGCTATTTCGACCCGGTTTCTTTCGGAAATAGTCGCCGAAGCCGTAATACGGGAAAAAGGAGTTGCCTTCAAATCGAACTGCGTCTCACCATTGACCGTGGTATAACCTTCACAAACCCCTATAAAAGGGCCATTTACGGCCACCCTGTACTTCCCATTAAACACTTTATTATTGGTATAAGATCCATCTGCATTCGCCCTGAAATCGACAGAAGCAGTCGCCTTTGTCCCTATTTCAAATAAAGAAACCAGTACGCCACCCGATCCCTCCACGGGCAGCGGAATAGGCTTGTTAGTTTCCATGTCATATATGGTACCGTGCAGTCCGCCATTCGGAGCTTCCATATTATCGATCTCATTTTCACAACTGTTCATAACAGCAATAAGCATAACACCGAGCATAAAAAAAATATTCTTCATACTTATCATAATTGTATACATCTAAATTAATTACCGTAGCCCGGATTCTGAACCAGCTGCGGATTTGTGCTCAAGTCCGTAGGACTGATGCGGATATAGTAGTTTCTTTCCAGAAATAATCTCTTTTGTTTTGGAGGAACTCCAGTTTCAAAAGTATACTTCTTACTTTTGACATTGTACCAAGGATATAACGCTGTACCCCTATAGTTAGTAAGTCCTCCCTGGGATTCATCCAGATGAGCCACGCGCCACCGCTTGAGGTCCCAGAAACGGAGCTTTTCAAAAGCAAGTTCGACCTTACGTTCTTGTCTTACTTTAGCAGTAGATATCGTTGCAAGAGGTTGAATTCCGGCGCGTGCACGAATGTTATTTACAGCCTGAAGAGCTTCTGCATCTTTGCCACCAAGCTCCACGCAGGCCTCAGCAAAATTGAGGTATATCTCACCAAGACGAAATACCACCCAAGGTGTCTCCGAGCGCTTAGCATCAATATTTGTCATATCCGTGAGAGTTTCATCAAAAAACTTACGCATATAAAACCCCGTTTTTGACGCATCCCCAACGTCTGCACCGCCATCTTTACCCGAAGTATTGTACCTCACACCATCAATTGTAGCCACATTATCTTTGTCTGGCTGATTCTGCGCCTGATATTTTTGTCCCGAGCCGTTCTGTCCGTTAATTACCCCCCGTATCCATTCGACCTTACTGCCCTTTAAAGGAGCTCCGGGGACGTAGATGGAAGCAAACAATCGCGGGTCTTTCCCGACAAAAAGATCGTAGGGACTATCAAAACTACGAGGTGTCCCATCCGTATTTTTTAAGGCTAATTTACCGGCACTACCATCACTGTATTCAAATGCTTCGACCATTTCGAGCGTAGGTGTTACACCGCATCCCCACCCGTCACCACGATAGGAAAAAGGAGCATTCATCTTATCCCACATGTGACCTTTTCCCGCTGAAACATTGAATGTTTTCTGAAAGATATATTCCCCGTTATTCCCATTTACACTTTTGGAAAACAGTTCATAGAAGTTCTCTGCTTTGTCGGAATTTTTGTTATAAAGGCTGTAAGTGCCGGCCTCCAGCAATGCTTTTGAAGCATTATAAGATTCCGTAAAATAACGTGTTGCCTCATTGGCTGCTATACCCACATAACCTCGCGTTACTGCCTCGCCACTTAAATTTGCATTTGAACCATATTTAGCAATCGAGCCAGCATACAGCGAAGCACGGGACCATAAGGCAAGGGCTGCACCTTTGGAGGCTCTGTATTTACTTTCTGCAGATCGCGATACCGGAAGTATGTCGCTGATCGCCTTACATTCACTGATAATAAAATCGTAAACTTCCGATTCTTTATTTCTTGGAACCTGTAATGCCGAAAAATCGCCGGGCACATATTCTTGTGGTGTCGTTAGCAAGGGGACACCACCATAGCGCTTCACCAAACCAAAATATTGCATCGCTCGTATCCACCGTGCCTCAGCATCGACTAGGCGCTTCTCCTCGTCGCTCAAGACTGTAGTCTCACTCAGTTTCTTCAAGAAGTCGTTGGTACGCCGTATCTGCACATATCTAGTCGCAAACGGATCTTCAAATACATAATCACTATACGTATATATCGAATTGGCATTGCTAAATGCATAATCTTTTTGATAAGCTCCTGTGGCTTCATCCGACAAGGAGGTCAAATTAAGCAGATTGGATTTCCCGGTAAACCAATCGTCAAATTCATCTAATCTTAATCCTTCATCGTACATGGTGACCAATACAGACTGTATCGCCTGCGGGCTTTTCCAGATGAGATCAGAGGTGATAATTCCACTGGTGAGCTCCCGGTCCAGGTAATCGTTACAACTATATAAACTCAGTGTAAATGCACAGCTCAGAAGAAGTGGACTGAAATATTTCATTTTCATAGTATAGGGTTTTATAAAACTATATTAATACCAAAATTGAACGTTTTCAATTGTGGATAATAGCGCAATCGGCTTTGATTGCTTTCAGGATCTATATTTTTCAATAACGCATCACTCCCCGTGAAAGTCAGCAGGTTATTGGCATTAAAATAGACTCTGCATCGGTCAATCTTTAAAGACTCTATCCATTTTTTTGGAAGAGAATACCCGACTTCCAATGTTTTTAACCGTAGATAATCCGCTTTATGTAAAGACCATGAGTTATCAGACCGGTTATCCACCTGGCCAGTTACCCGGGCGGCGGGCATCGTGCCAGCAATCCATTCACTATTCGGATCGGCAGGATCTGCCCGATGCCATCTGTCTGTCATAAATGCAAATCCATTGCCGAGCCCCTGTTGAATAAACGGATCAAGGATATCTCCGCTGATGTAAATATCATGACCTGCAGCACCCTGAAAGAATAAGGTCATATCAAATCCTTTATAGTTTGCTCCCAGGTTTAGTCCATAATACATTCTTGGTGTTGCACCATGGCCTATCGGTTCCACATCGTTCCCATCGATGATACCATCGCCATTCACATCTTTGAATTTTAAATCTCCAGGAAGCAGGGATCGATTTCCATTATTATCCTGCACAGGTGAGTTTAAAATATCTTCATAAGATGAAAATTGCCCAACGACCGTCTTCCCCCATCGGATATCCTTATTCCTGTCATTGTTATTGTTCTGCCAGTCATTGTAAAGGTTGGTTGATGCTGCACGTTCAACATAGCCATATCGAATGCGTGTAACGGAAAAATTGGCCGAAACATTATAAGCAAAATCAGCAATTTTATTTTTATGGCCTACCGTCCATTCAAAACCAGTATTGATATCAGAATTTAAATTCTCTTGCGGCATTGACTCGCCGAATGTCGTCGGGAAAGTACCTTGTCTTGTCGCCGGAAGGCCAGAGCGTTCGCGTCTAAACCAGTCGAACTCCGTATTGATCAATCCGTTTTTAAAGGAAGCCTCAAAGCCTAGGTTCATGATATTAGACTCGTACCATGTCAGCCAGGGATTGGCCATTCCACTGCTTCTCAGCCCAGAAGACAAGCCTCCTGTGCCCAGCACATAACTTCCCCCATACACATATCCATCGAGGTATTGGAATGCCGAAAAATCCCCCTCATCTCCCACTTTGGCATATGAACCTCTGATTTTGACATTATCAAAGTGGGGTAAGTTGTCTTTGAAAAATTTCTCTTCCGAAATCCGCCAGCCTGCTGACACTCCCGGGAAGAACCCCCATCTGCGGTCGCGCTGAAATTTGTAAGATCCATCATAGCGGAAATTCAGTTCAAGCAGATATTTTCGGTCAAAAGCGTAGTTGAACCGTCCCACTAAACCTGCGTGAGCCGTTTCTACACTTTTGCCGCTTGCATTCTGATTCTCGGTATCCCCTTTACTGATGTCGTCGATGATACCAATGGAAGATTCCCTAAAACCTAATATATCGGTCAAACGGTCATGATAAGCTTCCCATAACAGTAAGCCGCTGACATCATGTTTTTGTCCAAATACACGGTTGTAATTGATCGAATACTGCTGTGTAGGCATATACAGATTTTCCATCTTGGACTCCAGACTTGCCTTTTTTCGTAAAGCAACTTCGGTATATTGATCGTTCGCCTGATTATACTGATAATCGCTCAACGCCTTTTGCCATGTTTTCCATTCGCTGTTCTTATAGTCATAAGCGACCATAGCGCGCAAAGAAAGTCCAGCTACCCACGGTAGCTTCCAATTTAGATCCACGGACCCATTGAACTCCCTTCTCAGCCGCGACTCATATCCGCTATTTTCGATATAAGAGCTATGTATCGGGTTAGCCATATTTCCGATAGCCTGCCAGTAACTGGGATTATTGTTGGCATAAATGGAATAAATCGGGATAGCCATCTGTGCCTGCGTAAACAGGTCATCACCTCCATAGGGTTTTTCACGGTCCTGTAAACGACCTGTCAATTTAAATCCGACCGTGAAATTTGATGTAAGATTCAGATCTATATTGGAACGTAGATTATACCGTTTAAAGTTCCAGTCATCTGATTTCAAAATCCCCCCTTGATCAACATAGCCAACAGAATTATAATATTTGACCTTATCATTTCCGCCATAGATGCTGACGTTGTGTGAGCTCTGTGGAGCATTGTCACGCACCAAGGAACTCCACCAGTCAGTCCCTTGCGTTCCATTTTTGTAACTATCGAGCTGTTCCTGGCTATAAGCGGGCACCCCCGTGTACGGATTGGAGTTATAAATCGCTTCATTGTACAAGGATGCATATTCGTAGGCATTCATCATGCGGGGGTATCGTGTTACCTGTTGCAGTCCATAATAGCCATTATATTCTACTTTAGTCTTTGAATTGCTTCCTTTTTTTGTCGTCACCAATAAAACGCCATTTGAGCCTTTAAATCCGTATACTGCGGCGGCAGCATCCTTTAAGATAGATATAGATTCAATATCATTAGGATCTACCTGTGCGAAATCCCTTTGTACCCCATCTACAATAACGAGCATACTGCCATACCCGCGGATATCGACCGAAGCACCATCATCCCCCGGAGCACCGCTGCGTTGTACCGCACGGATCCCGGGCAATCGACCTGCCAGCATATTTGTGACGTTTGGCGTCTTTACCTTAATCAGCTCTTCAGCCTGTATGGATGCAACTGAACCTGTTACCGAAGCACGCTTCTGGACCCCGTATCCCACCACAACCACCTCGTTCATCATTGCCACGCTATCCTGTAAAATAATGGATAAGCTCGTTCTGCCCCCCAGCATGATTTCCTGGCTTTTATAGCCAGTGGCAGAGATCAATAGCGTTTCATTAGGTTCTGTTGTAATGGAAAACCTTCCAGTGCCGTCCGTACTGGTTCCGATAGACGGTGTGCGCTTTACTTTCACAGTCGCCCCAGCGATGGGATTGCTGGCAGCATCCATTACTTGTCCAGTTATCTGGACGGGCGCTTTGGCTATGACCATGCGTATAGGATTATTGTCCCATCGCTCATGCCCGTAAGCCGCGGATGTCATTAGTGCGAGCCCTAGCAAACTCACTTTTAAAGCTTTTTTGTAGGGCGCATTCAAATCACGCTGTATCATTCTATAAAATTATTTTGGTTATTATTTTTAATTAAAAAACGTAGACGTTCTTCAATATGGCCATATAGTTAAACTTATTTCTAATTAGGCAGCGGATCTAAAGCAGCTGGCTTATTGGGATCAAAAATGGCTACTCCTACCTTTGAATCAGCACAGCCATAATAGAGAAACCATTTCTGCTTAAAATAAACGAGGCCTTCGATAAACACTGTCCCGTCTACGTATTGACCGCTTTTTTCAAAAGCTTCCATTGGCCGCAGAAAAGGTACGTCCATCCTTGCTAATACTTTTCCCGGGTCTTTGCTATCGAAGAGGACCTGCCCCGCTGAATAAGTACCTTTATTAAACCGCTTATCTCCTTTTTCGGGATGGTTTTTGCCGTTATACAATAGTAGAATTCCTTTATCTGTCAGGATGGCGGGCGGGCCACATTCTGTTAATGAGCTGTCAAAATAACCCGCTCGCGGTGAAATGAACGCTTTGAGTTCACCTTTCTCATCTACAACCGGTTCCCAGTCAAGTAAATTATCCGAAGTAGCACCATATACACCGTGCTCGCCCCAATACATCCAATATTTACCGTTTACTTTAGTAATTAGCTGCTTACCATGTTCCAGTTTAGTGACAATCGATGCCGATTTATGCGATCTGTTGACTAGGTCAGGAAGGATGTTCGATTTCTTAAAAATAGGTCCATATTTTGTCCAGTTTTTAAGATCTTTTGAAGTAGCTACCCCCAAGCGAGGTACTTTTCGATTCCATTGCGTATAAAACATCACATAGGTACCATCTTCAGCTTCTGCTATGCGCGGATCCTCGGTGCCACCAGGCCATTCAAATTCACGTTGATTGTCATTTCCAGGATAAAACACAGGCGTATGCTGGCGGTCAAAATGTGTCCCATCAGCACTCGCGGCTAGTCCTAGGCGGGAAGTTCGATGTCCGATTTTCACACCTGTCCTATCTTCAGCCCGATACAGCACATAAATACTATCACCTTTAACAACGGCGGCTGGATTGAAGGTGTCATTATTCTCCCACTGTACGAGTTTTCCAGTCATGGGATCCAAAAATGTTGTGGTGCTATCCGGCTCGATTACAGGGTTTACCCCTGCTGGACGAACGAAACCGCCCATTACCCAATTTGGACCGGAATGTGCTTGTTGTTTTTGCACGCTACAGCTCCAAATAGTTATCAAAGTAGCCATTATAGACAGCGACGTTACTAAATGTGTTTTATGTTTCATATGCTTTAACTTTTTAATTTATATTCTTGTCGAAATTTATTAGAGATCATTTAATAGCCAATTTGATTTAGAAAACCGGTTTTGCAATGCGAAACTAAGAAGTTTATAAATCAATAGCGTTTATTTGTGAGAAATTAACAATTATTTAATATAGGTAATCTTAGTTTATTTCCTCTAATACCTTACCTTTCGTTTCGGGCATAAACAGAATAAACACGAAAGACAGGATGACCATGAGTGCGTAGAATAGGAAAACATAATAACCGCCAAACGTACTGCCCTCTACGATAATGGGAAATACCCAAGATATGATTGCAGCAAATAGCCAATGGGTCGTGCTTCCTAAGGAAGAGCCTTGAGCGCGAACTTCGTTCGGAAAAATCTCGGCCAAAAAAACCCAAATCACAGCACCTTGGGATAAGGCAAAAGATGCGATAAATCCCATAATGTAGAAAAGTAAAAATTGTGCGTTTACGCCTTTTAGACCAAACGCGGCCAATAAAAGAAATAAGAACATACCTACGGCACCTGTCAGCAGCAGTTTTTTCCGCCCAAAACGATCGATGATGCTCATGCCCACCAAGGTGAAGAGCAAATTGGTACCGCCGATAAAAATAGGCTGAAGGTAGGCCAGCTCTGCATTAAAACCAGCCATTTCAAAGATCCGCGGGGCATAATATAAGATCGCATTGATTCCTGTCATTTGATTGAAGAAGGCAAGCAAAACAGCGAAGAGTATCGGTCTGGCATACCTTTTTTGAAAAAGGCTGACATTTTTAGCCGGTGTCTGAGACTGGTTGCCCAACATCTCAGCTTTTATATCTAGTCTCAAATAACTCGCATGCGCTTTGTCAATCTGTCCCCGTTGCAACAACCATCTGGGGCTTTCGGGAATGAAATTCAATAAAAGCACAAACAATAAGGCAGGAACCGCCATGATACCGAGCATGTATCGCCAGCCGGCAGATTCAACGCTCATAAAGAGAAAATTGGTCAGGTAGGCCGTAAAAATACCGAGCACGATCATAATCTGAAATGTTCCTGTAAGTTTACCCCGGTCTTTTGCAGGAGCAATTTCAGAGGTATAAACCGGTCCGACCACAGAACTAATCCCAACAGCAAGCCCGCCCAGCAGGCGGAACAGCAGGAAAAATTCCCAAAGAGAAGCTACGGCGCAGCCCAACGCCGAGAGTAAATATAGAGAGGCAACAAAATAAAGCACGGGTTTACGCCCATACCTGTCGGCCATACGCCCGGCGATAATAGCTCCTATAATAGTTCCGATCAAGGAGATGGATACAGTGAGACCGTGGCGGACAGCATCCAGGTTCCATAGTTTTTGTATGATTTGTTCCGCACCCGAGATGACGGCTGTTTCGAAACCAAACAAAAAACCGCCCAAAGATGCGATTAATGTAAATTTCCAAATAGGCTTCATATACTAAATGTCTTAAGGGTTAATCCTAGAAATAAGTTGCGTTCATCAAATGACGCAAGCGCTAATTTCATGTCAAGAGAGGACGCCAGTTTATCAAAAAAGTGAGCGTGAGCTTGGGCAATACTGCCACCAATGATAATTGTATCTGGAGTTAATGGACCAATATATTCTTTAATGAAAGTAATCAGTTCGTTGCTTAAGAAGTCAAAAGCTTCCTTTCTATAAACCTCCAAATGATCCTGTTGTACTAAATCCTTTATATTGTTTACGGGTACCGATCCGAAGACTTTTTTTAAATGGGATAGAATGCCCCGGGTTGAGATCACATCTTCCACGATACCATTAAGGTAAGGCGCCGATCCTAAATTGAGATCTACAATCTTTCCATCCTCGTATAACGAAGAGCCTAATCCTGTTCCTAAGGTCAAGCCTATAATGCGCTTATTTTCCATTTTTTTGTCGACAACCTCCCCCAACAGAAATGCTGCAGCGTCGTTATAAAAGTGGATCGAACTTAGATCAATTCCAGTGATATGCGCAAAAAATGCTTTTAGATTAACGTTTAGTAACGACTGATATTTGTTCATTCCGTCCATTAGGGATATACCGTTTTCGTAATCGAACGGACCAGGGCAAGAGATGAGAATTTCGGATGGCAGGAGCGTGGTTGAACTTAGGGTTTTGTCGATGGTTTGTTTTATTTCTGACAAAATCTGTCCTCTTTCTGCGTTGCTATTTACATTTCCGCGAAAGTAGGATCCGTCCATGACACGTGCAGAAGGCTCACATACGAGACCAGCAGAACAATGGGTACCACCCAAATCGACACATAAAATTATATTTTCGGTATGATGCATGTTATTTTTAAAATTGGTTATCCCTAATGATTAAGCAAAACCGGTTTTGCTTAATTCTGCTAATATAGCACATAAATTTTAAAAACAACTATTTTTTATTTTTTTTGGCGAATATTACAGCTTACTCAAGCTTTGCTCCATTAAAAACCAAAAACAATGTAATTTATTGAAGCACTGATCTATAGCTATCAAAAGAGTCTAGACAAAGCATCTTTATGCGTTTTTTTTCAACAGATTACACATTTCAGCCTAAAAAAAACGAAAAATATTTTAAAAAATGCATTTTTATGCTATATTTGATATAAAACATATACAAACCGATTTCTAACCGCTATAAATTTTTATGAAATAGCACAATATTTATGTTGCCCAAGCACCAGGTGCATTAGCAAAACAAATTAAACGAAACTAATCAAACAACAATTTTATTATGAAAAGAAGTATGCTCATACTAGTGAGTTTACTGAGTACGTATGGTGTCGCCCTGGCCCAAAAAATCGTTACCGGTAAAGTCTCTACGACAGATGGATCGGCATTAGGCGGTGTAACAGTTCTCGAAAAAGGGAAAAACACCCAATCCATCACCAACAATAGTGGCATCTACAAGATCACGGTACAAGAAAACGCCACCTTAATTTTTAGACATGTCGGTTATAAACAGATCGAAAAAGCGCTTTCCGGCCAGCAGGTCCTCAACGTCAGCCTATCCGAAAACAGTTCCTCTTTGGACGAAGTCGTTGTCACTGCTTTCGGCATCAGGCGTGATCGTAAAACCCTGGGGTATTCGACCCCTATTGTCGCAGGGTCAGATGTATCCGAAACACAGCGTGAATCGTTTTTCCAGGGCCTCCAAGGTCGCGTACCGGGTCTTTCTATCAATAGTACAAGTGGTATGCCGGGTGCATCTGCACAGATCGTACTGCGTGGCTTTGCCTCTATCTCTGGAGACAATAATGCACTCATTGTAGTCGATGGCGTCCCCATCAACAATTCCACATTAAACGAAAATGATCTCGCCAGCAATGGTGCCAATAGGGATCTAGATTATTCTAATCGCGCCATGGATATTAATCCAGAGGACATCGAAACCTATACCATTCTGAAAGGACCCGAAGCTACAGCTCAGTTTGGGAGCCAAGGTGCCGGCGGCGCTATTTTGATCACCACAAAAAGAGGCAAGGCCGGTAAGTTTACAGTCAATTATTCCTTATCTGGACGCGTTGAAACGGTAAATAAATATCCCGAGCGGCAATATGTGTATGCACAGGGTACCAATGGTACGTATTCTGGGACCTCTGTCTACGCTATGGGGCCAAAATATCCTGAAGGAGCAACCCTCTACAAAGACAATGTCAACAATTTTTTCCGCACCGGGTATAACCAAAAGCATAACCTCTCCTTTGAAGGTGGTTCTGAAAAAGTGACCTACCGCTGGTCCAACGAATACAGCAACAATACCGGTATTGTACCAAATACAAGCTATAAACGCTTCTCGACCCGTCTCAACGGAACAGCTAAGTTTAACGAAAAGCTTGAATTCAACACCTCTTTCAATTATATCAATACACAGAACGATAAAGCCCGAAAAGGAAATACAGGTTATTTGATTACACTAATGCGCTTCAACCCGCTGTATGATGTGCGCGACTGGATTGACGAAAAAGGGAATCGTGTAATCCACAATTCAGATATTTACAACGAGCTCGACAATCCCTTTTGGGATGTATACCGCAATACCGCTAATGATGACGTAAACCGCATTCTGGCCACTTCCAATATGACGTATCGCGCAACAAATTGGCTAAGTCTAAACGGCATCATCGGCATCGACTTCGCCAACACACTGGGCCAAAGCGTTTACCATCCGCAATCCTACTCCGGGTCTGGATCTTCGACCAATGTACGCAACGGATCCATGAATGTGTATCAAGTTAATGGCCGTGTGCTATCAGGATCATTCATGGCTACGGCAAATACAAAAATCGGCCGTGATATCAGCTTTCGGGCAAACTTGGGAACTGAATTCAAAGATTATAATACCCTCACCAACTCACAGTATGGCGAGGACTTTTACGATCCCAACTTTTACAGCATCAACAACACATTCCCCAGTACGCGCCTGGCAAGATCTGTTGCCAATAACTTTCGGACAGTTGGATTTTTGGCACAGGCTGGATTTGGATATCTTGACAACCTGCTGTATCTAAATTTAACCGGACGACTGGATGCAGCCTCCCGAATGATGCCCAATAATCCGTATTTTGGCTATCCATCGGCTTCGTTGGCCTTCAATTTTTCAGACTTGTCTTTCTTCAAAAATAAAGTGCAATGGCTCAGCGACGGAAAATACCGCATCTCTGTGGGAACAACGGGAAAAGCGCCCTTTAAAAGCTATTACACGTTATCTAATCTCGAGCCTAAGCTATCCACAGGTGGTGGATTTGCCTATGGTGTGAATGGCGGAAATCCCGATCTGAAAGCCGAAAAAACCCGCGATTTTGAAACAGGACTCGAATTTGGCTTTTTTAAGCGCCGGCTTACATTTGATTTCAGCTATTTTAACCGTTTAAGCACCGGGCAGATCATTCTACCACGACTGAGTTATGGCTCAGGCTTCGTTTTACGGATGATGAACGGCGGTGAAGTCAAGACTTACGGTACCGAATTGCAAGTCAACGTCAACCCGATCAAAAAAACCGATTTCAGTTGGGACATGACCTTTAATTTTACCCAGTACAAAGGAAAAGTACTTTCATTAGCGGAAGAATTGCCCGAACTGTATGATTCTGACACCTGGGTACTGAGCGGCGTAAGGTCTTCGGTCATGCCGGGCTATAGTATCGGTACCTTAACTGGAACACAATTTAAGCGAAACGGTCGCGGAGACATTTTGATAAACCCTCAAACCGGTCTACCCATCGCCGGCACCGACAAATATTATCCTATTGGAGATCGTATTCCTGACTTCACGCTGGGCATTGTCAATAAGTTCAACTACAAAGATTTTTACCTCACCTTCTTATGGGACCTCCGCAAAGGTGGCGATGTGCTCAATGGACTGGATTATAGGCTCTATACCTATGGGCAGTCTGTTAAGACGTTAAATCGGGAAAACCCTCGGGTGATTGAGGGGGTACTCGAGGACGGACTCGAAAATACAGCCAATCCAACAACGAACCGTATTGCGGTAACCCCTTATTCAGCTTCAGCCTACTATATGACCAATATAGAACCGCAGATGTTTATCGAGAAAAACATCTATGCATTTAGACTGCGCGATGTTACGCTCCGCTATGCACTTCCCAAGCATCTCACACAGCGTATTTCGCCACAAACTGCATTAAGTGTATTTTTTACCGCTACCGATCTGTTTCTTTTTTCGAATTATACAGGACTTGACCCGGAAAGCAATAGTAATACGGCAGGCCTTGGCGGCATCGGCGGATATGGTATAGATTACGGAAACATGGCTAAGCCAAGAGGTTTCAATTTTGGTCTTAACTTGAGATTTTAGGAGGAATATATCATGAAAACAAAACTTTATATACTCATCTTTTCAGTCCTTGCCGGATTGAGCAGTTGTAAAAAATACCTGGACATCAATGAAAATCCGTCCAATCCGCAGCTAGTCAAAGCCGAATTGCTTCTAGCTCCGATCATCTATCAGATGGCCAATGGTTATGCCAATGACCAACGGCAGATGAACAAATTCAATCAAACCATCTTGGGCGCGAGTACAGACGAATCCTCCCGGATCTGGGAACGTCATGGTTTCCCGCAGCAAAGTGATGTTGGCGGTGTGATGTGGCGTATGGTCTATTTTGATCATGGACTCAACCTGCAGCTGATGATCAACGATGCAATAGTCAATCAAAAATATGAATACGCCGCGATCGGCTATGCCGTAAAGGCCTGGGGTTATCAGATGCTCACCGATTACCACGGCCCGATTATTCTCGATGAAGCCTTGCGTACACAGCAGTTATCTTTCAAATATAATGACCAGCCCGAAGTATATGCTAAAGTACGTGTATGGTGTGATTCGGCTTTATATTATCTGGATCAAAAAAGCCCTGTCGATTATAGTGCCAACCTGAATTCAAAAAAAGGCGATAATCTATTTCGGGGAAATATGGACCGCTGGCGCAAATTTGTCTACGGTTTAAAAGCACTTCAGTACATTCACTTGGTCAACAAACCCGATTTTAAAGAAAAATATGCCGATTCCATTGCCTATTTTGTGGACCGTTCATTTGATTCACCGTCCGATGATGCAGGCGTTAAATTTGACGGTGATAAATCGGAAACAGCCAATGTGGTAAGCTCCAGATTTGGTCTTTACACCACATCTTATTATAACAGGGCAGGCAAGCCGATCGTACGCTACCTCACCGGAGGATTGCGCGGTGAACCCATTGAAAACCCGAAAGTATCGACCGATCCACGTCTTTCGCGCATGTTAATGATCAACAATCCGGTTGACAGCATCTACATCGGCGGCGATCCCAATGTATCCAACACAACAGTTCCAAACATCCTTGGAGACGTCAGTAGCGGCGTGGGCAAATTTATCTTTAGGGACGCAGCTGATTTTCCGCTGATGACCTACGCGCAGCTGCAAATGGTCAAGGCCGAAGCACTATTTATCAAAGGCGATGCCGCAAAGGCCTATGAAGCATACATCAAAGGAATTTATGCACACATAAACTTCGTCAATAAGTACATCAATACCACCAACGAAAAAGTCATCACTTCTGTTGAAGCAGATA
Organism: Sphingobacterium sp. UBA6317; assembly: GCF_002440385.1. Classification (NCBI taxonomy): domain Bacteria; kingdom Pseudomonadati; phylum Bacteroidota; class Sphingobacteriia; order Sphingobacteriales; family Sphingobacteriaceae; genus Sphingobacterium; species Sphingobacterium sp. UBA6317. The sequence continues at coordinate 78,194 of NZ_DJTD01000017.1, forward strand.
ACTATATCAAGGGAGGAGAAATACCCCTCTCTGCTGCTGATTTGACTTTAGCAGACATCATGGGACAAAAGTATATTGTGCAATGGGGCTGGGGAGGTCTTGAACAATGGTGTGATTTAAGAAAATATCATTATAACACGGAAATATTCAAGCAGTTTATTCCATTGGCCGGCAGCCAGCTGACTTACAATGATTATTGTTACCGCGTCCGGCCGCGTTATAATTCGGAGTACGTATGGAACGCTTCAGAGCTTGAACGATGGGGCGCCCTAGAGCCGGAGTATGTGATTAAGCCGACCTGGTTTGTCACTTCAACTTATTAACGGATTAAAGAAAAAATTATGAAGAATTTCAAAAAAATAGTATTTCTTGCTTTAGGTGGATTTGCCCTATATTCTTGCGAGAAGTCCATTCAAGACTTTGGAAAAGTAGAGTTTCTCGGCCCCGATGATGTCATTGTGAAGGTAAATATGGCATCTATCTATCCCGATGACCGCTATATGTATGTCAAATTTGATGACCAGCGCGTCACTTCGCTCATCCGGGGACGTGAGCCGTTTCCCGGCGGCGGGTACAACACCCGCGGGGACTCCAGACCTGACTTTTTAAAATGGAAGGCCGGCAATGTGAAAGTACAGGTTGCCCTTCCACATAAAACCGATGATGGACGCGACTCCATTATATTGGCCGAATCATCCGTAAACCTTGGTGCCGGCAAGCGCTATACCCTGCATATTACAGATACAGCGCAGAATACGAAAATGATCTTAAATGAAGAGGATCTTTCGCGACCCGACAGTACACAGGCAAAATACCGATTTACCAATCTGATGCCCAATGTCCCGTCCATTGATCTTTATTATGGCGCTGCAGCAACTGGAAGTGCAACTGCTATTGCTGTCCAAGACTCGCTTGTAGCAAAAGATGTAAAATACCTAGAGACCAGCCCCTACTTTCAACTGAACCGTATTGCGACACGGACATGGAAGATCCGCAAAGCCGGATCACCTGTAACAAATGGTACAGTAATCGCCTCTTATAGCAATGCCGGAGCGATACTTGACCGCAGGTCGTATGTTGTTTATGCCTTAGGCTATGATGGATTTACCAGTACCATCATGAAGCCCTATGTTTCATTTTTCTTAGTTCGATAGATATGGAAAGAAAAACAATTTTTAGTTTTGCCCTGCTATGCATATTCTGTATGGGTATAGCTAATTCGTGCAAACAGAGGGATGATTATCCCTCCTTTGATGATAAGGTCGTAGAAAATCCGATCACAGACACAATCCCCAACGATACACAGATGGAGGCGGTCACCAAAAGGATTATGGAACGGACTGACCTCATCAAAACGTTTTTGGTCGATTCATCCGTCAAAGTAACGGATGGACTTACACGCACCCATATACGTTATCTGAATAAGCTCGATCAACGGGTGAGCTTTCAATTGCTAACAGTAGACCTTTCATCCAAAGCGGTATTCCCTTTAATTATGAGTGCATTTGACGATTATTTATATGTTAGTCAGCCAATTGGCGATATGGCAAAGTATAATGAACCGCGGGCGGGGGGGCAGATTCTATCGGCTATCAATGCCGCTTTATCTACGACCTACTCTTACATTAAAAATGGTCGGCAGATCAATGTATCGACCAGTAATATAAAAACCAAAGAAAAGACCAGACCTTTCTTTGCCATACGCAAAGATGGCTCGCCTTATATTGGTAATTGTCCCGATACCACCAAGTTTGCTTTTGAGCCTTATGATTTGAATCAATTTAGCGGACTTGTATCCGGGACCAACTGGGTTCGTTACCGAGGTTATAACGTTTTGACTACAGCAGCTATTGTTCAAGCGGTAACAGCCATTGGCCTGTCCGCAGACAATAAAACGATGTATGCCTTGGTTGTTGATGGTGGCGACACAAATTTTTCAGTTGGCATCAGTTTAAATGATGTTTCTGCTTTGATGGGGGCTTTAGGCAGTCATGATGCATTTGTATTAAACAGTGGCACCACCAGTGTTATGGTCCAGAAGACGATCACCAATGACCAATTCAACCCCGTGGTCTGGAATACAGTATCTAAACCCCTAACGGCAGGCGGATCCGCAAGCATCAGTGGTATTGGATTTGTGAAGCGATAAATCGTTTTTAAAAAATCAGCTACTCTACATACAAGTTGGAGTAGCTGATTAAATCACTACCCTTCGCCATGCCATCTGCTGAACGTTTAGCCATACCTTGACCCGTCCTAAAATTATTTTTGCGCATGTACTAGACATAGATGAGCATTTACCTGCGTAAAAAATTCGCTTTAAGACAAAATTTTACATCTTCTAAACGATTAAAACCAGATAAAACATCATCACACACTACATTCGAAGTAAAAAAAAGCAAATAAAACACCTACCCGACACAAATAAGTACACATTTGAACAAAAAAAACACAGAATATTAGTAGAAAACTCAAAAATAAAAGACACAATAAATTAAAATATCCATAAAAACCCCTTTTGATCTAAAAAATTAGCAAAAAAAACAGATTAAATTTGAAAAAGAAATAAAAAATCCATATATTTACATCACCTTAATAGGTTTATAATTGGTTATTTGAAGGTTTTCATTCTCCCCGACTGAAAACCTTTTTTTATTTCACATGTTTCCATCAAAAATGTACTTTTTGAGCACTCTCTACAACAAGATACAATCAATCTCCAGCTGATTACCAGAAATATACCCAAGAACCTCATCCCTATAACTTAAATTCTCAATATCTAAATATTTCGGTAGTGATGAATAGCCTTCTGGTATGTTTTTTAGCCTAAAGAGGTTTCCTTCTCGTTGGAGGCGAAAGACCCAGAGAAGGCTGTAAACGGCAAAAAATCCTGGGAGGAAATTAATTTTGCCAGTTGTACACCTTTGACCGCAGCAATGACGATTTTGACCAAAATATAGACCGAAGCACAAAACACAGAGTCTGATGTCGTTAAAAAGCTGACGAGTGTCCCGACAAGGGCAGTCAATGCACTGTACAGTAGTCTTTTGACTGGGCTAAATCAGGAGCACCAAAGCTGCGGTACAAGCGATCGCTAAACGGGTTAACGCGATGAAACCGGAAAAAATAGGCGAACTACGGTACCTTTGTTTAGTTCGCTCGACAAATGAATCGTCCCACCGATATGTTCCATGAGATGTTTGACCAACGCCAGTCCGATTCCTGTTCCAGCAACCTTGGCCGTATTACTCGCCCGTTCATTCGTAAGAAAAACCTTCTGCAACTCATCTCCGGGAATTCCAATGCCATTATCCTCGATATAATATACGACCCCCTTGTCAGCTTTTTCACTGTAAATATGCAAAAAAGCCTCTCCTGATTTTTTTGCATATTTTACGGCATTACCAATGAGATTGATAAAAACCTGATAAACGATTCCACCATCCGTATACAAAGGAAATAGATCTCCTAATATGAATTCCATGTGTTTGTCGGGATATACCAGTTTAATTTCATCAATACAATTGCCTATTTTTTTATCCATTGCCACACACGCAACTTCTTTCTCGGCACGGCGTATCTTGCCAAGCTGCAATGTCTGATTTATAATACTTTCTATATTTAGAATAGATGCCGCAAAGGTTTCAAACCATTTTTTACTTACCTTAACGGAAACACCCACATTTTTACTCAGAAAACTATTCCCAATTTTCAAAACAGACAATGGATTTTTCAGATCATGTGCCAATGTGCTGACGAGCACGTCCAATTCGCGGCTAAACATAAGCTGCTCTTGCTTTTCTTTCACATTTTTGTAAGCAAGATGCCGGTCCGTTACATCACTTGCAGTATGCATAATAGCATAGGTTTTCCCATCCTCGTCAAGCAATGGTCTATATTCAAAATTAAAATATCGCAGTATTTTCGTGCCATCATGAACAATATAAGCGGGTGTATCCTCAGCCTGATAGACAATTCCTGTTTTCCATACATTTTTCAAAATGGATGAAAAACCTTCTTCCTTAAAATTTGGAAAGCATGCACAAAAACTACGCCCCAGGATGGAGCGATCCACACACCAGATATCCAGCATCCCTTGGCTAACAAAAGCAATATTTAGCTCTTTGCTATCAAAAATTGCGATCGCACTAGGGCACTGCTCCAAAACAGACATCAGAAAATTAGCTGCAATTTTCATATACGCTAATATAATTATTTTATTTTTACAGCTGATAAAATAGTGCCAAAATCCTTGCTCCATTTCGAGGAGCTGTTTTAGTGATTAAAACTAGTCGTTGACATTACTTATCCAGTTATTAGCCACCCCATAATCTGTAGGATTTTCCGTAGATTCAATAGAGAGCGTCCCCCCTTTTCTGAGCTCATCGTGTGTTATCCATAAACGCCCTAAATCCTTACCATTGAGCAGGATTGATTTAATATAACGCTTTTTGTCACTCGCATTCGGCACCTCAATAACCAGCGGATTTGAACCATTGCCTAGAATAATCCGTTCAAAAAAAGGTACGCTAACATAGAAAATAGGCTCACCGATCAAGGGTTGTTGCAATCCGATGGCCGAAAGTACCCACCAGCTGGACATCGCGCCGGCATCGTCGTCCATCGTCCGCACAAAAGCCTTCGGCTCATTTTTATAAATCCGATCGATATGTGCTCCGATTCCTCGGCTATTGTCGTTGAAATAATATTGAATGGTGGTATCCAAAGCGATGCGATGTATCCATTCTTGATAACGCCAAGGCGACTTGCTCGCATTATACAAAGTCAGTGATTGCATGTCCGGTTCATTCGCCCTGTTGAAATAATAGCCGTCATAAAATTCATTTAGTTCCCGCAGAAAGTCTTCCTCGCCACCTGCGAGCTGCTTTAATCCAGCGACATCGAAGGGTACATTCCATCGATATTGCCTGATTGTGCCCTGATACATATCACGCGCAGACATACGATCTACATCCCGTTTTGTCAGATCTTTAAAATCTTTATTCCAAATAGTTCGATATGACTTTGCCCGTCCCAGGTAGGTCTTGCGCTCCTGCGGAAAAAGTTTGGCCATTGCCCACATATCATAACATGCTTCAAGGTATTTGTCCGGTTTCTTAAAATCAAAGCGGGCAGTATCACCTACCAAGGAGTCTCTGATACCAGCAAGATCAACCTCATATCCCTTTCTGACCGCATCCAGCAGGATCACTGCGGCATGCTCTGTCCGGACTGAATTGGCAGGTTCATGCGGGCCAGCAAAATCATATTTTCCATAACGGTAAAGGTCAGCTATAGACGTGATGATGCCTTGATACATATGGGGATCTAGCAATTCCAGAAGTGGTAATTGTGTTTTGTAATTGTCCCAGATGGCCCACCCGTGGTAACGTTTCTCTTTTGAACGATGCATTTTTCCGTCTGTTCCCCAAAAATCGCCCTGCGAGTTGCTGATACTATAGGGAGATTGCAAACTGCGATATAGTAAGGAATAAAAAAGATCTACTTTATCCGGATCGCCCTTTACTTTGAGCCCTGAAAGGGAATTTTTCCAGCGATCAGCCGCGCGTTTTTTTATGGTCTCAAAATCTAGCTTAGCGTATGCTGAGATCGCCATTTTTGCATCATTTTTACTCACAGCCGAAAAAGCGATATTAATATCTGCGACTAAAGCTTCCTCTTTTAGATCCACCCATATCTTATTTCCTTCTTTTCGCCATCCCCTGGCTTTAGGAATCTCCAGCGCATAATAAATAGTATAGACACCAACATGGCAGGTCGTTTTCGCACGCATTTTTCCTACAAGGAGATTACCCGCTTGAATAAATTCATTGTCAACAAAAGCGCCATTGAAAGCATGTTCCAAATCAATAAAAAAACCTTTTCTCCCCGCGGGAAAGCTATAGTGTTCCCGGCCAAAATCATTATCAACAGCGACTTCAACTTGAATGCCTTCTGCTGTATTTACCGTATAATAACCCGGGCTGGCCTGCTCAATGACTTTATTCAAAGGTTTTGTATCATTTTCTATAAATGGTTTAATCAGGATCAATCCTCCACTACCCATACAGCCCACCCCCTCCAGGCGATTGTGGGTAAACCCCTTAATTTCTTTGGCCAGATACTCGTATCCTGTATGCGTTGTAGGATTAGTATAAGGTACGATACTCAATTGGTGAAAAGGAGAGGACGCTGCCGGCGAAAGCTGGCCATGGTCACCGGAAGATCCTAAGAAGACATTCACGCGTTCGGTTTGCGCTCCAGCAGCAGCTGAGTAACAGAGGAGCAAAGAAAGCAGCAGCTTTTTCATGTAAAGTCTATTAATTTTTTAATTCTGCTTTCAAGCAGCATAATCCGATTAAACAAATCCCGATTTATTTACTAAAGCACTTTGAAACCAGTTCTTTATGCCGCCCTTTTGAGACTAGCTAACGGGATAAATAAACATATGCAAGCAAAAATACGATCTTTCTTATTCTTTTTTAGTGTACTGCTAATGAATTTCCAATTTAATAGTGCAGCTACACAATCCCTGCAGTTGGACACCTCATCTCAAATTGCATTTATTTTCCTACTTAACGTATAACTTTTAAGAAGGACTAACGAATATAAACGACCTACATCTACTACATATAAAGCCCCGCTCCTAAAAAGAAGCAGGGCTTTTAAGTTCTATTTCTTCCTGAACATACGATGTAACAACCGGCTCAACAAAAAGCTGACGAGTGTCCCGACAAGGGCAGTTAATGCACTGTACAGTAGTCCTCCTATTGAAAACGATGCCCAGACGCCACAAATAGAGCCGCCAATGGTAGAAAGTTTAACATCACTCCAGCGCATCCGTCCCCCCTTCCTTAAGAATTCCGGCAACTGTTTTCTTATCCTTATCCCGATCAACCTCCTGTCGGCTGTTATCCGGTACGTCCGCAGAAGAAGCTTTGTCCCCTGTCACTGATTCGTCCTTATCTTTTTCTAGGACAGATTCTACAATACCAAGCCCGAGCGCGATATATTTAGCGATATTCAACGCCTTATTTGGCAATTTAACAGGCGCCAGCAGGATCACCTGTAGGACCTTTGTAATTTTATCTATGATTTTTTTCATATCTCATTTGTATTTAACTCGCGTTAGGCTGTAAACTTGTTCTCGATCGTTAAGGTGACTTGCCCCATTTTTACCTGTTCAATAATTGTCTCATACAACTGTTTATAGGCTTCGGCCGACTGATAGACACCCCAATCATCATTACTTTTATGAAAATAGGTTCCGACCAGCAGGCAGCCTTCCGTATCTTCATGCGTATTGCCGATATGAATATAAACGAGACTGAAATTGGGGATAGCACTAATTTCGATCATCCCCTCGTGCATATCCGGAAAGCGCTTTTTGTAAGCGGTATTCATCCCGCCCTTCCTGTTGATCCCGAGTTTGTAGGTTCCCGCAGGAATAGCTGTCCGGCCTTTTATCTTTACATCGCGCACGGTGTCTTCAAGACCATAACACTGGAAAGTTCCGTTGATGTAGAGTTCGGACAGGGTACTATTATTCCCCTGCCGAACACGTTTGAGTGTCAGTTCCATACGTTACGGATTGCCATATACTAATTCATAGGTATATTCATGCCCGGGCGTATCCGTTAGGGTTACCCGGTACTTCGCGTTTTCGAAATTCGAATTATCGGCCTGCACCTGGTACATCCAGGATATCCCTTGTCCGTCCATGTCCTGCGCCATCCCTACTTCCAGCTCCAAGTCATTTGCATCGAAAATTCCGACCTGTACTTTCACCACCTTCATCACATCCTTTACCATAAATAAAATCTGATCCATGGCATTGCCTTGGTATCCACTATCGTCCCAACGACGAATGACCGGTGCCGTAAAGTAATCTTTAAAGGCTACATTGAAGGCGGTCTGGTTGATATTAGCCTTGGCCTGATAGGCCGCCTTTAGGTCAGGATCCTGTATCGCCGTACGAGCGTATAACGAAGCATCCATAAAGCGATTTTGTACATCAAGCTGTTTAACTGTGGGTGCTTTTTTATTTTGAAAAGTCGGTCTACGTGCGATGATTGTCTGATCGCCACGTTGCCGAAATACGAGCATCTTGCCTACTGTCCCTGATGCTCCCTCCATGACGACATTACCTTTTGATTTTGCCATTACTTGTGTTTTTAATGTTAAATAATCTGTTGACTGTCACAACAAAGGGCGCCCATCATTGCGTTGACGATACAAATATGCACTCGAAAGCAAGCGATGTCAATAGCTACAGCTAACTGCGGTGAAATACGGTAGAATACGATGGAAAACGGTTAAATACGACACCTGCACATGGGTTATCCTTGAGCTTAACAAGGGCTAAGGTAGGGTGATCGTTTAGTCGAGGTAGTGTGTTTCTTGTGTCAAGCTAGAGTGAAGCGTAAAATTGCCCAGATCCGGCACTTCTAAAACCCGGGCAATTGTCTCTTCCACGCTACTTGTACTTTTTGGGATTTGCCTTAATATAGGCAATGATTTCATTTTTAAAGTAATAATCCTTACCGTCCAGATTGTAGCCCGGGAGCTGGGGTTTGATCTGCCCCAATTTGGTATCCCTGATATGCAGTAATTCTTTTATATCGGTATTGTCCAATAGTTCGGACGTTGAATTGATCAGGTTTTGGCTTACCTGGCGCGCTTCCTTGGCGATCACCTGCACCGCCTGTACGAGCGCGCGTAGTTCGGATCTTACTTCTTCAAAAAATTTTTCCATAATCTTAGTTTATTTTGACTATCATTCGGTTTATTAATTCAGTTTAATTCATCCCTACTATCCGTCTGCTCATTCGATCACGTGCAGCTTCTGCCGGAGTTCCTTGATATAGCTGCGGGTCACGGCGAACGAGCGCTGAGGGCCCTCGCTCATCACAATTTTACGCTTCAAAAAGGAAACAATAAAGTTCATATTGACTAGGGTCGATTGATCCACCTGAACAAATTCGGTTGCCGGTAGAAAATCAACAATCTCTTTAATGGTCTTTTTTGCCTTACGCGGCACTGGTTTGCCAAACCCATCCAATCTCATATTTCTTTCGAAAAAAGCCAGCTCATTGTCCCCTTTCACTTTCTGCACGAAGTAAATATCACTGAACTGTACCCTTTGACACATTTTATCGGTCATTTCGATTAAGGCGAATTCAGGCTGTGGCACACATTTAAGATTGATCGGAACAGCCAAACGGCGAAACGCATTTTCTAGCGCTCTGCAGACCATCGGAAACGTAGCCGGTTTGGGCATAAAGTCGGCCGCATCCAAATCATAAGAGCGCAGCGAAAACGCTTCATGCTCTGTCACAAATACGACCTCAGGTCTTTTCTTGGCATCGATAGACTGGTAAAGATCCATTCCATTGAGCAAGGTATCGTCGGCCCTTTGGTCCAGCACAACATCCATAAAAATTACATCATACTTGCCGGAGTTGATTTTCCGTAAGGCATCTTTTTTATTATCCGCCACATCGATAAGGAGGTCCAAATCTGTTTCTTCTAAAAGAGTTTTTAATTTTTCAGCATCAGGTCGAAAATCTTCAACGATAAGAATAGGGATTATTGGCATATGGCATTATTTTATAAAATACTCAGTTAAATCGCTTTTCGGTAGTTTTGGAGCAGCGTAAGCTGGACGCTGAAAATAGTATTTTGTTCGCGATATTCAATCCGATATGTTCCGGGCAATACCGCATCAAATAATTCCTGCAGCAACTTATTGCCCACCCCAGTATGTCCCGGTGAGCGCTTGCCGCTGACATAATTGATCATCTGGAAATGCAACTGACCATCTACCCGCGTCCATTCCATGATAATTTGACCCTGTGCTCCCCGAGGACTATAGTTCAGGGCATTTTCAAACCACGAGAGCATGGATGCAGCAATGATAGAGCGGCTCCAATCGGTCGCAAAGAGGACTTCTTCCCCCTTAAATAGCATCAGGCGGTCTGTAAAACAGGAAGCCATCACCTTGAGCTGCTTCCATTCTTCGGCAATAGCTACTTTGACTTTCCGGTTTGCCGTCACTGCAATGATGTATCGAAATAGTTCCAGTGTATCGTTTCGGTGCAGCAGTTTGTTATGCTGCACGATCTTGATCCATTCTTTCACGAAATGCTTAGAGAGACGTCCCGCCAGCCTGCCAGCATCCAATTCCATGGTGAGCAATTGAAACCTTAGCCAATAGGAACAATTTCTAAAAACGCTGTGTACAATTAAGGCTGTCCCCAGTACCAATAAATTGCCTACCATGATCCGATTGTGGAATTGCATCAAATGATAATCCGTCAGTTTTCCGGCAAATGAAATGCCGTGAGCAGGAAGCCACGAGTAGGTATAATCCACCCAGAAATCTATACTCAGGTATTGCCAGCAGCCCAGCACAAGCAGTATGACCAGTTTAAGATAAATAGAACTTAACTGCAATAAATTTATCGCCAGCCAATACATCGCGAATGAAAACAAGTATGGTCCGGTTAAGGCCAACAGATGTCGCATGGTCAATCGATGCCAAACCTGAATATTCAATTTGAACAGCAGCAGCAGCAAGAATCCTGTTCCGATAAAAAATAAGATGTATCTCCGCGTGAAAAACTGGGTTATTTTGGTCCGTCTATCTTCCATTATATCCTATTTTAAACGTTGGCAAAATTGTTTTTTCTATAACTGGTGTACTTTGAACACTTAAATTACAAAAAACAAAGCGTAAAGAATAAATTAATTAAAAATAATATTTCTTCAAAAGGAAACACCATCCCTATCAAGAAATTATACATCAACTCACTTACTTCATTTCATAATTTTTACCCTTTTAGCAAATTATCCGTTTTTAGTTCGAAAAATTGACGATTTTTCACGTCGAAAAAAAAGGCACGTTCTTGTAAATATATAGGCATTACCCACGTGAGTGCATCTTGTGAAACGACCTTTCTCTCTTTAAGATCCGGATGATAAAAATGAATCAAGGGCCAGTTTTCCCATGCTGTCCATTCCTTCATGACAATGCGGTTTATCGCCCTGTTTAATTTTCCCTTGAACCTCTTCATAAACCCATCACGTTGCTCCGCTCTTTTACAGCGCAGCCTTTTTGATAAAGCCAGATTCCACAGGCCATTGTTCTCATTTTTTTCCATCAGCAGAAAAGAGAGGGGAATATGAAACCGGAAGGCAAGCTCGGCGATACTCGCGTGGAAATACAGTCCACTAGCTGCGACGGGGACCTTAAGCAAAGATCGGGACCCTTTAGCAGCTAGGCGGTTCACCCCTTCGTCCGCGTCAAGGTATACCAGCACCAAACGCTTTTCATTTAGGTCCGAAAGTATATTTTTGAGCACTGTACGTCTTGAAGCATCGATATAGCGCAGGCTATCTGCTTCGAGATTGTTTAGCTGCATCAGGAGTTCAGTCTCTTTTTGTTCCTTTTTAATGATACCGGGCGAAGCTAGTACAGAGATTTTATAGCCTGCTGCAAGCAGATAGCGCGGTATCAGACGGTATGCGCCATAATGGAAAGAGATGAAAATCCCGCTAAGATCAGTTGGAAGCATTTCAAGACAAGAGGCGTCCAGCATTCGGTCCAGTTGGACGGGTTGCAGCATCTTGGCAAAAGACTTTCGGTAAGCGCTCCATCTCAGGTAATTTATTTCAAGATCTTCTACCGTAAATTCCGGAAAAAAATTCCATACGTTGGCAAACCAAAACGGTTTGGTCAATTGATTATTGTTCATTTAAATTGTGGTCTAGAAAAATTAGGTTATTATTCAATCAGTGAACAGCATCGCCTTCCGACGGAAAGCGATGCTGAATTAGCGTTAAGGTATTTCTACCCAGCATTTTTCATCGTCAACGACATCTCCCATTTCCGGAAATAGCTGCATCATCTGAGGCAAAGTTAACCCCAGTTCGACGATCTGATCACTTGTCTGTATGTTGTCGTTCATGTTTGAAATTGAATTAAACATCGGCCTGCAACGATACGGGTCAGGCCACTCCCGCTGGCTGTACAGCACTAAAATTGTATTAGCTAACGATCAAATGTGGCTGAAATCTTTCAAAAAAAGGAAAAGAATGATAGGTTACAAAAAAAGGAGGCATATTGACAATGACTGACGAAGGAACAGACAAAGAGGTCAGATATCCTTGTTTTTGTGCATGATTTCCTCAGAAATAGGTCATCTATCATTTTTTTAGGTATTTCTCAATCCTCGATTTTACTTTTATAAACATGGATTGAGCCCTTTATAAAACCCGATTGACTGTATATCCAATGATCAAAACTTTTCATTTTATATTGCCCGAGGTGCCCCAGTTTTCCAGACAAGTAAGAGCATTTTTGCCCAAGCTTCCCGATTCACAGTTACAGCGCTATGAGGATGCGAGCATCCAATTGCTAGAAGAATATATTGATTACCATAGCGTCCTATTTTATCGCGTGCAGGCCCACGTGCAAAGAACGCTTCAATTGTCCGTGCAAACCGATAAATCCGATTATCATCTGCTGTATAATAGGTATTCCGTTTCGACCATTAACATAGAACATTCAGCAAATAATAGTCACGTGCAGTTGCCTTCTGGATATGATACTTATGCCTACATTCCCAAAGGGAAGATGCAAACGATTCTGATGCAGGGAGAATATTTGATCTACGGAGTTCTGGTCGATATAGGGTATATACGATCAGCCATATTTAAAGAAGACCATTTCCTCTTTAAATTCAGTACAGCACATCTACGCGACAAAAAGCGGCTCTACCAAAGTGTAATATGGCCAATCAAAGAAAAGACAAGCTATCAGCTTTCTAGAATTGAAGAGCATTTTTTCAATTATCATAAAGACAATGAAGCTATGGCAGTAAAACTTGTCTATGACCTATTTGATATCGCCATTTATAAAAATTTTGAACACTATGAAAAGATAGATCCCGATCAATTCCTAGCCGAAAGGGCCGAGAGAATGATTAGGGATCAGGTGAAGCAAACATTCAGCAGCTGCTCCATTCACGCGATTGCAGAACAGCTGCAGGTAGACATGAGCAGATTGAACAAAATCTATAAAGCCATCTATAGTGAAAGTCCGAAACAGACCTGGACTAGGCATCTTATTCTTAAAGCACAAGAGTTATTGCTGGCAGGACATTCGGTTAAAGAAGTCAGCAATTATTGCGGCTACGGATCCCAGCAGAATTTTTCAGCTTTTTTTCGGAAACATACTGGTATTTGTCCGAGGGCATATAAATAAAAAAAATCCCTATCCATCCCCAATATTTGGCATTTGTCCCTTGTATCAGACATTTCGTCCCAAAAATGCGCTCTTCCACTAAAGAATAAAAATACAAACTCGAAGAAAAGACGGGGCACCACCTCACAAAAAATCATACAACGGCCTACCTAAAATTCAAACATCTTTCGAAAATTACTGCGCTAACTTTGGTATAAGATAACAGATCGGAGGACAGGGAAATGCCCGTCCGGTCATTAGGAAACACCTCCACGGCCGATCCAGGAGGATAATAAGGATAAGCGACAAGGATAAACTTAAAAACATAAGAAATGAAAAAAATAGTAAAAAGAATCATTGGCACCATGAGCATTGGTGTGATGGTATTAGGAATTTCATTCAGCGCGAATGCACAAAGTATTCAAAGTGAAAAAGAGGTTAATAATCAGAAAGAAGTAAAGACAGTAGCGGCGAATCAGGTGTGGTCATACCATGGCACATCCTCAGACTCTCCTACCGATCCCAGCAAATACAGCTTGGGGCCAAGTGAAGAATGTGAAGGTGCTAAACAAACTGTTTGTCAGATCAATGCCCCTGCCAATCCATCAAATCCCTCACAACCCGATATGACGGCACTTGTTACCCCTTCGGGATCTTCTACACCAACAACTATCGCACTTCGCATAAGCACTGCCAACAGTAGTAAAACACCAAATGAAACTGTCACCGATTTCAGACCGTTTTAATTCAAGCTATAGCTCAAAGAAAGTAGCGAGGGAACTATCCTTCGCTACTTTCTTATGATTATTCCATACCGGTCATATTTTTAACCTCGGCTGGAATATTAAAAATATAGTATTTACTAATGGGCTTCAGGCTAAATTCTTGAATCTTTCCGTCAATCGTGACCTTGCGAACGATTTCCTTTTTAAAACGTTCGTCTTTATTTAGCCGCCTCAAATCCGACCACCTTAGCCCTCTGCGGACCAATTCTTTGCGCCTTTCCCGAATAACTGTCTTCAATAAGGCTTCGATGTTACTTTCCGTTATTGGCACAAAGAATTGCTTCTCAATCCGATTTTGTAAGAGCTCATTGAGTTGTTGCTTAGCTAGCGTCGCATTGCCCAGTCGCGTATTACTTTCAGCAGCATTTAATAAAACTTCAGAAGTTGTAAGTCCAACAAAGAAAAGGTAGGTTCCCGAACCTACGTAATGACCTTTAAACGTGTAGCGTCCATCGGTCCCTTTTTTATAGTTCGCCCGAAACCTTAAGTCATGAGTATCATACATACTCAATAAATCATCAGTCATATAGGAGCCTCTGCTTCCACCAAACATGGTTGTACCATTTGAGTACGCAAAAAACAAAGTTTCTGCATTCATAGCTGGATAAGGAAAAGATGCATCTACACTCATTGTATTGAGATCCATCAACTTATCGTACCGTGTCAAGACCAATTCAGCATATTTCTTTGCATTTCCGTAATCTTCCATCGCCATGTAGACCCTTGAGAGTGCAGCATGAGCCGAAATTTTATTAGGTCGTGTCACTATCCCTAATTCATTTGGAAGCAAGCCAGCTGCTTCCTCCAAATCCTGAATAACCGAACGATAGCATTCCCCTACTGTTGACCGCTTGGTTTTGTCATTGATATCTGAGCTTAACTTGATGGGTATTCCCGGTACATTATTATTGCCTTTTTGATCAAAGGGTGCAGCATATATCTGCAAGAGTATAAAGTGCATAAAAGCTCGATGGAATAGTGCTTGTCCTTTAATATTGTTAGGATCGAGGCCTTTTAAAATTTTAATATCCGACAATCCATCCAATACCGTATTGGCTATCGCAATAGCCTTATAGGCATCCCGCCATAATATCAATTTCTCTGTTGCCGAATATAAATCTGGGTTTTGAAAGGTATACACCTGCTTATCAAACACGTCAAGATTATTATAACCAGCATCCGTAAGGAGAAAATCGTCCGTGCAAGCTTCCAAGAAAAAAGGATAACTTCCGAGATTCAGCTGATTTCCTGCATCTAACAAGGCTTGCAAATCCTCCAATGTGGATGGCACTGTACTTGTTTTATTTGTTTTATCCTCCAGAAATTTATTACAGGAAGCCATACAAAATAGGCTTACTATGAGTAGTTTGTAAATATATTGTCTCATGTCACAAGTATTAAAAATTAATATTCCCACCGACTGAAATTACACGCGGAGCAGGCAAATCCAAATAATCAGGATCGAGATTTTCCTTATTTTTTCGCCAGATCAATCCCACGTTATTTGCTCCAATGTAAAGTTGACCCTTGATCTTTTTGTCGCTTAGGCCAAAGTTGTAACCGAACCTAATATTTTGCAGCCTAATGAGATCGCCTTTGACGATATTATTGGAAGAGTGCTGATAAAACAGATCGCGATAACTATCGTTGGGGTATTGCATCGCTGGAACTGTTGTCACCAATTCGTCTCCTGGCTGCTGCCATCTTTTAGCAAAATCAGCATGCCCATCCCAGGAGTCAAATAGACTACCATAGACAATGGATTTCTTCTTAAAATAGTGGCCAAATTTGAAGAGCAGACTAAAATCTAGGTAAAACTTGCCATAACCTATAGTATTATTCCATGCTCCGTATATTGGAGGTAAGGCAGTGCCATGATAATTTAGGTATTGCAGTGAATCCGTGGTCAGCGCCTGATAATCTTTCGATATTTCGCTATTTTTATATCCCCTTGGATCGCCTTTGACGGGATCCAGTCCAGCAGATTTATAAGAGAAAACTGGGTACAGAGATTTACCCAATAACGGCATAAGCGTCCTCCCACCATCTAGATACAGGCTGGTTGCTCCGATTGTCCCTCTATAATCAGTCACTTTATTTTTGTTATAGGAAAAATTGATGGAAGACTGCCAATAACCTTTTCCGAAACTACCATTTGAGGCGAGGGTCAAATCGATCCCATGAGTTGCTATTTTACCAACATTTTTTGTCAACAGCGAATAACCTGAAGTCGGATCAAAGGGGTCATCAGAAAGCAGGTCGAAAGACTTTTTCCGATAATAGTCTAGATTAGCCGTTAATTTACCACCGTATATTGAGAAATCCAGACCAAAATTTAAGGTGCGCACTGTTTCCCATTTGAGCCCGGGGTTTGGCGGGCTTCCGATCAAGGCGTAAGGTAGATTTGAGTATTTAGCATTGCCGACATAACCGATCACAGTTTTATTGAGGGCTCCAGCGGGCTGTACACCACCGTAGCCAAAGGTTGACCGTAGTTTAAGATAATCGATCCAATCTGCACCTTGCATAAATTTTTCCTTTGCCACCTGCCAAAGTAAACCTGCCGACCACAATGGATTCCACTGGCTGTTGACATTCGTTCCGAACGAATTCGCAGCATCCTTACGGGCAGAAAAAGAAAGCCCGTATTTAGCCTTATATTCATACAAACCATTAAAATACATTGATAAGGTTCTGGATAATGTACCCGAATAAGCATCCAAGGGTGTCATATACCCATATCCCAGACCTCCATACAAGTTATAGATGGTGTTGTAATCAACACTTTTGCGGCTGAGCACTTCGGCATTGTAACCATAGGAGCCCGAAGAGCGCTGGTCGATATTCCTGGTATACAGCTCTGTACCGATCAGCGCATTCAGGGCATGCTCGTCTCCAAAAGATTTGTTGAGGCTCACCTGCACCCTTCCTCTATGCGATTGCATCTCATTATCACCATTTCGCAGTATAGCACCAAATGGAAAATCGTACAGTTTTGCCCCACCGACAATTCGCGTATACTTATTGATCAAATCCCGCACCTCAAAAGAATCCTCTCCGGAAAGCGATTCTGATTTGCTACTACTATTCTCATAACCATAGATCACATCGGCCTTTAAGAAGGGGAGGATGTCATAATGCAAGTTAAAATTTAAATAAAGATGCCGATTCCAGGACTTGTAAGTCGACTTATCCCGATCCGCTAAAGGTCGGTAGGTCCAGTCCAATAGACCGTCAGCATTTGCCCTTTCAAGAAAAGATGAATTATAAAATCTCGGGATCGACAGGAAGTTTCCTTCGTCATCCACTAGCGAGGCATAAGGATACAAATTATTTTTTCCACCCCCGGGAATCATCGGATAGCGTGGTGTCGAAGAGAAAACCCGATCCCGTCCATTGATCAGAGAAATCATATTTTCTATAGACAACTTTTGCCCGAGCTTCCAGCTATTTGTAGCCCTCAAAGTTAAACGGTCATTATTTGCTCCTTTTGTATCCCCTCTACCGCGATCATAGCCAACCGAATAGCGATTTCTATTGGTTGCATTACTTGTGGAAATATCCAAAAAGTACTGTTGATTTACCGCAGCTTGATAAACATATTTCAGCAGGTCATTTCGATAATCGTTCCCTTCTAGCGCTTTCAATCGCGTATTCAGATCAATATCCGACAAGCTCCCCGCTTTATTTGCATACAGCATGTCCACGACAGGCGAAAATATCGTCGTCTGATTATAGGCGCTATTATATGCATCATCATAATACTTATTATCAAAGAGAAAACGCTCCACTTCGATAAAATCCCTACTATTGATCGTCTTGTTATAGAACAGGTCAGGCTTTCTGCTGACCATTGTTGTCGTTGTAAAATTGATAATCGGCTTATTGCCTGCCTTTCCTTTTTTGGTCGTCACGACAATCACGCCATTTCCTGCTCGGGATCCCCATATACTGGAGGCTGCCGCATCCTTCAATACGGAGACAGATTCCACATCATTAGGATTAAGATCATCCAACGCACCATCGTAAGGGAAATTATCAACAACGATGAGGGGCTGGGCCGCTAATTCAGAAAAGGTGTTTATCCCGCGTATATTTAGCACCGATTTTCCGCTCCTTCTATCAAACTGCAATCCGGATACTTTACCTTCAATACGATCCAAGATCCCTCTGCTCGGGATTTTATTGAAGTCTTTATTAGATACCACCCCGAAGCTACCCGTCGCCCGGTCTTTCGGGATGGTCTGATATCCCGTATTCACGTGTACCTCATCGAGTCTATTGTCTTTTCTAACCAATAGGATGATGCGATTTGTCACATTGGTATCCCAGTTTATGTTTTTGGTTTCAAATCCCATGGCCGAAAATGTAACAAACCTTATTGCATTGGAAGAGGAGAACTCAAATCTACCCAAGGAATCAGTCCGATAAGCAGGTGCAGTTCCCTCCAGTTTAAACGTAGCGAAAGCAATAGGATTATGATCCTGATCAATAACATTTCCTCGATATTTACCCTGCGCAAAGACCGATTTACAGCAGACCATCATTAAGATCAAACTAATTAGACTTTTCATAGAGACGATTATATTTGATAAATGTTTCAACATTTTCCATTTCAACCAACCGTTTTAAGGTTAATGCTACCACTGTACCATTTTGGTCCACCCAAACATAAAATGGGAACGTACGATGAGGAAACAGCTTGATCAGATAATCATCGGCATACACAGTGCTAAGGTCGTTTGTCCGCAGAACATCGATAGGCATCTTGTGAATACGTTGATAGGTGTCTAATTTACCATATGAGTTTACGAGCAAAACATTAAGTTCCTTACCAAAACTCTTTTGGATTTTAATCAAATCTGACATACCACTGATGCAAGTACCACAGGTAGTAGACCAAAAGTCAAGAAGAAAAGATTTGCCTTTGTATCTGGATAGTTCTACAAATGCTGTATCCCCTTGGTTATAAATTTTCACTTTTCGGGACCAGAAATCTTCAGGCAATTTATTTCCGACAAGTACCGGCCCAATGGTATCAAGCCCATCCGCCCCGCTGTCCTTGCAGGGCGTTTGGGCAGATAAACTAAACATAGAAACCAAACACAGCAGTATCGCTCGTGCTCGTTTGCTTTTAAAAGCCTTGTGTAAATTATAAAGTATTGTTTTCATCATCTTAAGGTTTCGGTTGGTTAATGGATTGAAAAAAATCGTTGATTTTTTTGGTTAGTCTGATTTCCTCCATATTCGCTTCCAGAGCTGACAGTCTAATTTGGCCCGTATCTAAATGACGGCTATGCGTCATGAAATACGCCATCAGAGCACGCAGGATATCGGCCAAAAAGAGCGTCTGCTGTACAGCTTCTAATTTGCCTTCAGTAGCTGCGCCGAGGGTTTTGCATTTAAGGTCAAATGCGTAGAGGTACTCGCGTATTGTGACTAGCGGATAATTACCCCAAAAGCTTTCGATACATTTCAATGGATCGTAACTGTCTTCATGGATCTCATAGAATGGCCTGTCAAGATGCAAGAGATCTTCATAAATGGCTTTCATGTGTTTAGTTTTTGGCTGTAACGATAGCACATAGCTCTCCCTGTCCGACCGAAATCAGTTTTTTGCGGGAACCTGAATGAACTCAGGTCACAGCGGTGAAAAAATAAGAAATAGGTTATCGGGCGCGGTGCAGGACAGTTACACGTAATTTGATAGAGACGATACCGCGTCCGTTGGTAAAATAAAAAACCGACCTTATATATAGATAATCTACAATCGTATTTTTCTTTAATCTTTGCTTTTGATTTCGGAAACCCTTACTTTTAAAGTGCGAAGATAAAAGAGAAGGGAGCCGTGCATTTTTGGGGCATAGATCTTAAAAAAGTACCGGTCGGCAAAATCAACAGTGGCGATGCTATCCACAGGCCTTTGTTGGCTTTTGTATGCACATTCCTCATCCGAGGTAAAGGGCCATTGCTGATTTTAAGCTTTTGAGAAGCTATTCTGGCGGGCAGTATTTGTTCTTGATGAGCAGTGATACTGCAAGCTGACGAAGCTGATCCTTTATCTGCCGTCGTTCTGTTGTGGTTAATGACTTTTTTTGTCTCATAATTTACTAGTTGGGTTATCAACAAGAGTCTCGAGGCGGGAAGTAAGAACTTACAAAAGGAAAAGCTCCTACCTTCCACCGCCAACATGGTACCAGCAAGGACCTGACACGGTTTCCAGTAGGAGCTTTTCCCAAAAATTGTACAAATATACAAAATTGGGACAATATGCTCCTAAAGGTCTCGCGTCGATAAAATTGCTGGTTTCAGTTGACGAGACAGTAATCAGCTAACTGATTATGATACAAATATAAGTTAACAGAAATTAAAAACCAAAAATAAATTGGTTTTACCCAAAATATTTTTGTCAAATCTTGAAATAATTTTATGAAAATTCATATCGGACATATAATTAAAAGAGAAGCAAAAAATCAAGGTGTGAGCAATGCGCGTTTGATGGAAGAAATTAAAGTGAAAAATTCCCAAAACATTGAATATGATTTAAAGCAAGAAACACTATCGGTACAAAAATTAGCACTCTATACCTCAGCATTAAACCACAATTTTCTCAAATATTATACTGATCTCGAACCTTTCAAATCGTTCTACGAAAATGACAATAATACTTCTTTGGAAAAAATCAATTCTCTGAAGGAGCAGTTAGACCAGGCTAATCGACTGATATCTAGGCAGGAAGAAACAATACAGACTCAAAAGGATTTAATTTCTACACAAAAGTTATTGATAGAGGCCCTATCTGATAAAAAATAGAAACACATCACTTGGTATTGAACGTGTAGGCTTAGCCAATGACGGGTACGGAAAAATTCACAAACCAATGAAAGCTTAAGTAAATTCGCTAAGGTAATTTTCGTTGCCAGCCGTAAAAATAAAGATATGACACCGAAAATTGGACCTCAAGTGTACCCAATAAGAAAAATCCGACATGAAAATGATGATACCGGTTTTTACCCCTATCAAGTGTATGCTTTAGCAAAAATATTACAAATAAAACCAAGTCAACTTTTTGACTACTTCCACGGCGATGACGAGCGACCAATAATTGGGTTAAGCTAAGCCAGCCAAAAAAAATGGAGAAGCAGACATAAAAAAATATTTTTATTTTTCCAATTCCAAAAAATTATTTCTATATTAGATCAGCCGGTTGAAATATACCAACATCTAGCGAAGCGCCTTATTTATTAGGGCGCTTTATTATTAACGATAAGATTTTTCATATATTTAGTTTAAAAAGGCACTCCTCTTTTATCAGCAATGAAAGGGGAGTTTTTTTGACCATATAGCATCCTTAAAATGAAAAGCCACTCCCTTCCGGAAATGGCTCAAAATAAATATCTATAAACTTTAAAAGTATTTGATTACAGCTTTTCGATTTCTTCGATAGAAAGACCGGTTCCTTTAGCAATATCAGCAATAGGTAAACCCATTTTCTTAAACTCTAGTGCAATGGCAATAGCTTCTTCACGCTTACCTTTTTCAATACCAGTCTTAAGACCTTTTTCAATGCCTTTCTGAATTCCTTTTTTTTCAGCTTTATCTAATAAAGCGGAGTTGAGTGTTTAATTATCTAATTGATCAAGGTCAAATAAAATTTTCTATTTTAAATATAGGTTGCTTCCGTTACCAGAAGCAACCTATGTTTGGAAACTATTTTCCTATATTGTACGCAACCGGAATCGGATAGCCCTTTCCACGTAGTGCGGCAATGGGTATAGCCATTTCCTGCTGACCGATGACTTTCCTGGTCACCTGCCCCTTTTCCTTCCGGTTTTCTTTGTCCGCATCTCTTTTCTGCGCACTGTCTCCTTTTGTGGCCTGATCGGGATGATCAGCCCCGGCAATTTTGTTGCCACGCGCATCGGTATTCATTTCCGCCAAGGCTTGGGTCAGGCTATTTTTTTCCTGCTCACTGAGTTTTTCAAATTTGACGCCATAGTTATCGAGTACACGGGTCGCATTTTCGACAGTATTGGTACCACGCTCGTATATATCTCTATAAATATGCAGCTGACCATCTTGCGCAACGATGGTTTCATAACGCAGTTCTACCAGCACCGGCTGTGTAAGTTTGACCGATTCTGTTTTGGTGTTTTTCTTCTCATAGTCGGCAATTTTCTCCGCTGAAATTGGACTTCCCGATACTTGAGCAAGCTGCTGGGTAAAATCCTGCACCTGTCCATCCGTGAGGCCCACACAACCATGGGAAGCAAAAGCACCAAGTTTGGACACATCTTTTCCGCCATGAATCAACGATGGCATGCCAATGGGAATTTTGATCGGTCCCAGTGGATTTAATTTGCTTCCGGCAGGTACTTTCTCACCAGGACTTACCTTGCCCTTTACCCAAGGTTCATCCGGTGGTGTCCAGGTCGGATTAAAAATGATATTGGTTGCCTTACGTACGCCTGTCGGCAATGGAAACTCCGGGTAGCCGACACCCACCTTGTAGGTTTTGATCAACTTGCCCTGCTGAAATACATCCATACGGAAGGCAGGTGCATTCACAACTACCCGTGTATCTTCGGGTACCTGATTGGGTTCTAAGGGCAGTGTATTCTGCTCGTCCGTATAACGTGCTGCAATAAAATGAAAGAACTGACCAGCTTTCTGTTCACCAAGGATCCGGACAATCTCTGTTGTCGCCTGTTTGATAGATTCTTTAAATGATTTGGTCGAGGGTTCAGCGTCCTCACTTAGCTTTCCAACAGCGGCACTCGCCGCCTCTTTTAAGGCTTTGATCTGTTCTTTATTGAGCTGCAGATCCGATTTTAAAGCGGGCTCGAAATCTTCTTCATAAAAAAGAGCATTGAGCCAGGCTAGGGTAAAGTCAGTATTTTCCGCCTGCTCGGTCATTGTCTTTTCTGCTTTACTTTTCGGCTGCTGCTTGGCATTACGGTCATGACAACCCGCCAGCATAACAATCGCGAGGAAGCTTCCGCATACATAGGTGGTAACCCACTTTCTAAGGGGATAGGATAACATCATATTTTTCATATACTTTATCAACAAGTCTGCAACAGAAAAAGTTTAGCCTTTTTAAGCTCACCCAAGGCACATATAGATTCGTTAATGTATAATAGATTATTAGGAATATAACTGGTCTCCTTTAAAGTATAGCTTTATTCGTACAATATAGTAATAGGAATTGATTTGAAAGTACTCATATTAAAGGTTGTGTTTTTATATAAGATCACCAGATTGTACTGGCCTGAAGCCCATTGACGTTCGCCATTAATTGGATTTCCCAAACCGTCTTTTTCGGCACCGATCATGATATCATCTCCACTCAGCGTTCCATTGACCAACTTATAGGTATTTACCTTAGCTGCGGGTCCCAATTCCCGATGTTCAACCAGTGGTGCTGTCCCAAAAGTGGACTAGGCGTAGCGGCTTGCCGTTGTATTTATTGCAGGCAGCACCGGATAGCTCAATGAGCTCATCCTTAAGGATCCCCTTTTCCATGAGTGCTTCACTCTGATAGGACTTGATAACCTTGTACTTCATATTAACTTTACTCCTGGT